>JACMOT010000378.1 GCA_014377915.1 Tardiphaga sp. | reverse complement strand
GCGAGAATTTGCGGCTGGGTCTAGTCGCTTCGCCGTCGAAAGCCAACGAGGTACATCTGATCGCCGAGATCGCCGAAATCTTTCCGCGACTGGCGGAACGGCTGGAGCAAGATGCCGTGACCATGTCTGGCGGTGAACAGCAGATGCTGGCCATCGCGCGCGCGATGATCGCCAAGCCTGATCTGATCATGCTGGACGAACCGTCCGAAGGCATCATGCCGGTGCTGGTCGACGAGATGTTCGAACTGTTTCGCAAGATGAAATCGGAAGGCACGACCATTTTGCTGGTGGAGCAGAATGTCGAGCTGGCACTGGCGATCGCCGACCGCGCCTATGTGCTCGACCAGGGCGAGGTGGTGCACCACGCCACCGCGGCCGCGTTGCTCGCCGATGAGGAAATCAAGGAGCGCTATTGCTCGGTGTGATGTGTATCATGCTCGTTGATCTTGGTCGGCTAGACGGTTGAGCTGTCGCGTCGGTTTGTCTGTCCATCATGATGCTGGTGGGGCATGCATGCAAGTTCACGTCGCTAAAACAGGCCTCGTGGCATTTGAAGCCCGTCGCGACGGGGGCAACTCAGCTCGGTCCACGTCCGCAGGCGCTCAGAGCGTCTGCGGACTTCCTGCCGGTTCGGATGGTTATTTCGCCGTCGGCATGGCGAATTCCGGACCGTTCATGGTGCTTTCCGGCCAGCGCTGCATGATCGACTTCTGCCGCGTGTAGAATCGCACGCCTTCCTCGCCATAAGCATGGGTGTCGCCGAACAGGCTGCGCTTCCAGCCACCGAAGCCGTGCCACGCCATCGGCACCGGGATCGGCACATTGATGCCGACCATGCCGACCAGAATGCGGCGGGAGAATTCGCGCGCGACATTGCCGTCACGGGTGTAGCACGACACGCCATTGCCGAATTCATGGTCGTTGATCAGCTGGACGGCTTCGGCAAAATCTTTCGCGCGCACGCAGGACAGAACCGGTCCAAAAATCTCTTCCTTGTAGATCCGCATTGTTGAGGTGACGTGATCGAACAAGGTCGCGCCGGTGAAGAAGCCGTTCTCGTGGTCCTTGACCTTGTGGCCGCGTCCGTCGGCCACCAGCGTGGCGCCTTCCTCGACGCCGATGCCGACATAGCCTTCGATGCGCTCGAGTGCCTGCTTGGTCACGACCGGACCCATTTCCGCATCGCTGTCCATGCCGTTGCTGATCTTCAGCTTCTTGATGCGCTCGGCGAGCATCGGCACCAGCTTGTCGGCGACATCGCCGACCAGAACGGCGACGCTGATGGCCATGCAGCGCCCGCCGGCGGAGCCATAGCCGGCGCCGACCAAGGCGTCGGCGGCCTGCGACAGGTCGGCATCGGGCATCACCACCATGTGGTTCTTGGCGCCGCCCAGCGCCTGCACGCGCTTGCCATAATGCGAGCACTGCTCATGGACGTAGTGCGCGATCGGCGTCGAGCCGACGAAGCTGACCGCCGAGATGTCCGGGTGCCGCAGCAGCGCATCGACCACGCTCTTGTCGCCCTGCACGACGTTGAATACGCCCTTCGGCAATCCGGCCTGGATCAGCAGCTCGGCCATGAACAGCGACGCCGAGGGATCACGCTCGCTCGGCTTGAGGATGAAGCAATTGCCGGCGGCGATCGCCACCGGGAACATCCAGCACGGCACCATCACCGGGAAGTTGAACGGCGTGATGCCGGCGACGACGCCGAGCGGCTGCCGCATCGTCCAGTTGTCCATGCCGGTCGAGACCTGGTCGGTAAAGTCGCCCTTCAGCAGCTGCGGAATGCCGCAGGCGAATTCGATGATGTCGATGCCGCGCGCGACTTCGCCCTGCGCATCGCTGAACACCTTGCCATGCTCCGCCGTGATCATCGCCGCGAGCGTGTCGGTGTGCTCGTTCATCAGTTCCAGAAACTTGTTCATGACGCGAGCGCGGCGGATCGGCGGCGTGTCGGCCCATTTCGCAGACGCCGCCTTGGCGCTGGCGACGGCGGCAACGACGTCGCCCGTCGATCCCAGCGCAACATGGCGCGCGATGCTGCCAAGGGCCGGGTTGAACACCGGCTGGCGCACGGTGCCGGAGCTCGGCACAAGCTTGCCATCGATGAAGTGCGCGATGTCGTTGCTGGCGGTATAGGGCTGAACGGTCATGATCGGTCTCCGGAGGAAGTTCCGAGCCTGCTTTAGCCGGTCAGCCACGTCGATTGTAGGCCAAACAATTAGACTTACCGTTCAGAATATTGAACAATCCAGTGATGAAAACGAAAAAGGTCGACGGGTTGTGGTCGCATGTGCACTGGCTGGGCGTGCTGTCCGATATGGGCAGTTTTACCGCCGCCGCCGAACGTCTCGGCGTCAGCAAGGCGGCGGTGAGCCACCGCGTCAGCGAGCTGGAGCAGGCGGCCGGCGTCGCCCTGGTGCGGCGCACCACGCGCAGCATGCGCCTCACCGAAGCCGGTCAAAGACTGGTGGATACGACACGTTCCGCCTTCTCGGAGATCGAGCGCAATTTCGCCTCGGTGAGGGATCTCGCCGGTGCGCCACAGGGCCTGCTGCGGGTTACGGTCCCGGTGGCGCTGGGGCGCCAGCAGATCGTGCCGCTGATCCCGAAATTTCTCGCGCTGTATCCCGGGATCCGTATCGAGCTGGAGCTGTCGGACCATTTGAGTTCGCTGGCGCGTGAAGGGTTTGATCTGGCGGTTCGCCATGTCGCCAGCGTACCGGACACTCATGTGGCCTGGCGGCTTTGCGCGACCAGTTCATTGCTGGTGGCCAGCCGCTCCTATTTGCGCCGACGCGGCACGCCGACGGCGCCGGGCGAGCTCAGCCGTCATGATTGCCTGCATTATCTGCGTGGCAGCGTGGTGCCAACCTGGACGCTGGAGCCGCGCAAGGGCAAGGGCGATCGCATCACGGTGCAGATCGCCGGCAGTTTTGCGGCCAATAACAGCGAGGCCTTGCGCGAGGCGGCACTCGGAGGCCTCGGCATTGCGCTGGTACCGGATTTCAGCGCGCAGAACGATCTGCGCAGCGGCAAATTGCAGGTCGTGTTGCCGGATTGGCGCGTCGCCGGCGCTTTCGGTGATCAGCTATTCGCGATCCGGCCCTATGCGCCGCATGTGCCGCGCAATGCGCAGATGTTCGTGGCCTTCCTGCGCCAGCATCTCAGCGCAGGATTTCAATAACGGAACGCACACCTCGCCGCTTGCGCTGCGTCAGGCGGCGCGGGTCGCCGCGGCTCCCAGCAGAAACTCGTCGATGGCTTCTAGAAACGCATCCGGGGCCTGCAATTGCGGAACATGGGCGCAGCCTTTCAGCACATGCAGGCGGGCATCGGGCAGCAAGGCATTGAGCTCTTCCGACATCGGCGGTGGCGTGGCCTCGTCCTGATCGCCGACCATCACCAGCACCGGTACCGTCACCTTCGCTTATTCGGCCCGCAGATCGGGTCCTGCCAGCGCCATGTAGGCGGCGTGAAAGACATCGACGTCGGTGCGCAGGAAAGCGGCCTCGCGTTCGCGCATCAGGTCGGGATGCGCTTCCTGGTATTCCGGCGCGAACAGCCGCCGCATCGCAACCGGCGTGATCGCGGTCAGTCCCTTGCCGCGCGCGGCGGTGGCCATGTTGCGGAAGGCTTCGCGGCCGGGCTCGGAAAAGGCCGCGCCGCAATCCGCCAGCACCAGGCGCGCGGCAATGCCGGGATGGCGGATGGCCATCTGCAGCGCGACGAAGCCGCCATAGCCGTTGCCGAGAACCATCACGTCCTGCTCAGCGGCAGCCTCGCGGACGCAGGCGGCCATCCGGTCGGCGACCGCCGGCAGGCCGCCATCGACCGCTTGTGAGGATCCGAAGCCCGGCAGTTCAGGGACGATGACGCGAAAATTTTTGGCGAGCGGCGGGACGATGCGATCGAAACTGGTGCGGTCCGAGAGCAGCGAATGGAACAGGACCAGCGGCGGGCCGTCGCCGAAAACCTCAGCATTCACAGTCCCGTCGGCAAAAAACTGGTTCATCGGAAGCCCTCGCTGGTTCGTTTGCTGGCGTCAGTGATACGGGGATTTCCGGCAAGTTCAAGCCATTTCCTAGTTGACGTGATATTTCACGCGTGCCAGAAATTGGTAGGTAAATTGGATTTTACGATGCTTTTGCGCGATAATATCTACGATCTCCTGCGCGATGATATCCTGACCTGCCGCTTCGCGCCGGGTGATGATATGCGCGAGCAGGATCTCGCCGAGCGTTATGCGGTCAGCCGTCAGCCCGTGCGCGAGGCTTTGCTGCGGCTCGAGCGCGAGCACCTGGTGACAGTGCAGCCGCGCCAGGGCTACCGGGTCAATCCGATTTCACTGGGCGATGCACGCGACCTGCTGCGCTTTCGCCTCGCGCTCGAACCGGCCTGTGTCGCCGAGGCGATCGAGCACGCGCCTGCCGAGGTGCTGACGGCGCTGGACGAATTCCGGACCTTCGTCGGCAACCGCGAAGAGTTCATCACCTATAATCGCGCCTTCCATAGCGCGCTGGCCTACGCCTCCGGCAACCGTCGCATGGCGGTTGCGGCTTGCGATCTGATTGGGCAGGCCGACCGGCTGGTCCGCGTCAGCCTTGCCAATGTCAAAGGCCATGATCCCGCGCAACTCGTGGCCGAGCATGCCGATTTGATCGATGCGATGCAGCGCCGCGACGGCCGTGCCGCCGCCCGCATCATCCGGGCCCACATTCAAAAAACCGAAAAACGCGTTCTGCCGGCCTTGGCCAGGAATGCGATCATTATCTAAGGGAGAGTACACCATGAATATCCCCGCCAATCCGACGGCGCTCAAGATCGAAACGCACAGCAACTTCGTCGACGGCAAGCAGATCGAGGCCGGCGACGGCACGCTGCTTGACGTGCGCAACCCCGCGACTGGAGAAGTCATCGCGAGGATTCCAAATTCGACGGCTGCCGATATCGACCGCGCCATGAAGAGCGCGCGCGTGGCGTTCGAGGGGCGCGAATGGGGCGGCATGGATATCCGCAGCCGCGCCCGGCTGGTCAACCGGCTGGCCGATGCGTTCGAGGCCAATCTCGACACGTTGTATCGCTTGGAGACGCTGAACAATGGCCGTCCGCTCAACGAGACGCGCGCCCAGCTCGGCCGTCTGCCGGATTTCTTCCGCTTTTTCGCCGGCCTGGCGCTGTCGCGCCGCGACTCTGTGATTCCGGTCGAAGGCGACTACCTGAACTACACGTTGCGTACGCCGATCGGCGTCGTCGCCAATTGCACGCCGTTCAATCATCCGCTGATGATCATGTGCAAGTCGCTGGCCGCCGTACTGGCGTCGGGCTGCACCACGGTGATGAAGCCCTCCGAATACACGCCGCTGACGACGCTGAAGCTGGCGCAGATCTTCACCGAGGCCGGGCTGCCGCCGGGCGTCTTCAACGTCGTGCTTGGCCTTGGCCAGAACGCGGGCAAGATGCTGGCTGAGCATCCTGACATCAACAAGCTGGTGCTGACTGGCGGCACCGAGGCCGGACGGATCGCCGGCGCCGCGGCTGCAAAAGTCTTCGCGCATCAGACCATGGAGCTTGGCGGCAAGACGCCGGTGATGGTGTTCGACGATTTCGACATCGACCAGGCCGTCAACTATGCCGCATTCGGTGCGTTCATCGGCGCCGGTCAGACCTGCGTCTGCGCCTCCCGGCACATCGTGCAGGACACGATCTACGACGAATTCGTCGAGAAGCTGCAGCGCAAGACCGAGTCGATCCGTATCGGCGATCCGTTTGATCCCGCGACGCAGCTCGGCCCCGTCATTTCGGCCAAGCAGCGCGACCGCGTGCTGATGTATTCGCGCTTTGGTAACGAAGACGGTGCGCGGCTCGTGACGGGTGGCGTGGCAGCCAACGTGGCCGGCCATGAGGGCGGCTATTTCGTCAAGCCGACTGTGTTCGCGGATGTTCGTTCCGACATGCGGATCTTCCAGGAGGAGGTGTTCGGGCCGTTCACCTCGGTTACCCCGTTCAAGGACGAGGCCGACGCGCTGCGGCTGGCCAATGACTCGCCGTTTGGTCTCGCCGCTGCCATCCGTACCAGCAATATCGGTCGCGCCCATCGTGTTGCCTCGCGCGTCCGCGCCGGAATCGTCTGGGTCAACGACCATCACCGCCTCGATCCGGCGTCGCCTTGGGGCGGCGTCGACGACAGCGGCATCGGCCGCGGATTCGGCACCGAGAGCTTCGAGACGCACTTCAATACCAAGAGCGTGATGGTGGCGACCGCCGAGAAGGATTTCGACTGGTATCGCGACACGGCGGGGCAGAAGCGCCTGAACTGACCTTGCGAGGCGGGCGGCTGCGAAAGTCCAGAGAGACGCAGCCGCCCGTAAGTGACCAACAATCAAAACGGGAGAACGCCTATGCCAACCTCAGTCAACGCCGGAGGCCGTCTTGATCGGCTTCCGATCGGACCATTCCACTACCGGATCATGACGCTGATCGGGATCGGCATGTTCTTCGACGGTTTCGACATCTACCTCGCCGGCACCGTGCTCGGCGTCACCCTCAAGACCGGCTTCTCGACGCTCGGTGAAAACGCGATCTTCATCTCGTTGACCTTTGTTGGCATGATGGTCGGCTCATTCGCGACCGGCTTTCTCGGCGACCGCTTCGGTCGACGCTTCACCTACCAGTTCAACCTGCTGCTGTTCGGGCTGTCGTCGCTCGCCGCCGCTTTTGCTCCCAACATGGCAGTCCTGATCATCTGCCGGTTTTTCATGGGCATTGGCCTCGGAGCCGAGAACGTAGTCGGCTATTCCACCCTGACTGAATTCGTCCCGGCCAAATCGCGTGGCAAGTGGCTCGGATTGATGGCCGTTTGCGTGGTCACCGGACTGCCGGCGGCCCTGCTGGTGGCATCCTTCATTGTCCCGATATTCGGCTGGCGCGCGATGTTCATCATCGGCGGAATCGGCGGCCTGGTCGTCTGGTATCTGCGCAAGAACCTGCCGGAATCGCCGCGCTGGCTCGAAGCGGTCGGACGCAAGGAAGAGGCTGAAGCGCTGATGCAGAGTATCGAGCGGGAAGCTTCTCGCGGCCAGCCGCTGCCGGCGCCGGTCGCAGCGCCTGCCATACCGCCGTCGGGCAAGCTCGCGACGCTGTTCACGCAGCCGCTATTGTCCCGGATGATTGTCGGTTCGGTCTGCCTGATCACCATCAACACGCTGCTGTACGGTTTCGTCACGTGGTTGCCGGTGTTCTTCATCAAGCAGGGGCTGAGCGTCGCGACCTCCTTCAGCTATGCGCTGTTGATGGCGCTCGGCGCTCCGGTTGGTTCCGCGATCGGCGCCCTGACCGCCGACCGCTGGGGTCGCAAACCGACCATTATCGGCTCGTCGCTGATCACAGTGGCGCTGGGGATCGTCTATCCGATGATCTCGGATCCGATCCTGCTGCCGGCGGTCGGGTTCCTGCTGACGATACCGATCTACATTCTGGTGGCGTTGCTGTTCGGCGTCTATATCCCCGAACTGTTCCCGACCGAAGTGCGATTGCGCGCTTCGGGTATCGTCAACACGCTGGGCCGCGGGGCCACGATCGTCACGCCGTTCCTGGTGGTCATGCTGTTCGAGGCCCGCGGCGTCGCCGGCGTGATGGCGCTGATGATCGGATTGCTGGTGATCCAGATCGTCACCGTCGCGACGCTGGGCATCGAAACCCGTCATCGCCGGCTCGAAGAGCTGAAGGAAGAAGAGATCGCTCCGGCCGTTCTAAGTCGGACGTCCTGAGCAGGCTGTAAAGGAACTAATTGCTGGCCGTTAACGCCCCCAAAGGTGCGGCGGCCAGCATTGATTGCAGTCGCCGGAGCCAATTGCGCCGATGACGGCATGGGACATGACCTTGAGCCCGCTCCGGTTACCATTCGACAATGGAACAAGCATCTGCATGGTTGAACGCGCACGACGAAGATCGTAGCAAGATCAATGAAAAAAATCGTTGGCGTCCTGCTGGTCTGCTTGATCAGCGCCGTTTTTGCCTTTGCCGACGGCTACCCGCTGTCCATCGTCCGACACCGGTGGCAGGAAATCATCACCGAGAGCAACCACGCAGCGCTGCGGCCGGGCTCAGTCTACGACATCCTCACTCATTTCGAGCAGAATTTCGGCCGGACCCGTCCCGAATTCAAATATCTCTTCTTCGATACGGGGCAGGGTGCGGCCGACCCGATCTACCCGGTCTTCCAGGTCGGTCACCAGCAGAGCTGGTCGCAATTGATCACGGCCGGGATGTCGGAGCAGAACCGGCACATCGATCACTTTTCCACCGGCGACACGCCGGAGGGATGTCGCAT
>JACMOT010000377.1 GCA_014377915.1 Tardiphaga sp. | reverse complement strand
GGCCGATTGCAACGCACGATTCGGCTGTACACGGCATTATGATGCTCCATCTTAAAGTGGTCGGTTAGGATGCGATGGGATTTTGGGAGAGAATGCACTTGGTGATCGTGTACCTGAAACGTCTCATCGATGATGATATGCACATCTTTCTTGGTCGGCCAATATTCGACGTGTTCAAGCACTTGGTGTGTTGCAAATAAAACTTGACCCTCGCTGCCAAAATTTTTGAGATGCTCAGATAGCCGAAGCCCAACGCCCTTTTTGCTGTCCGACGCTTTTCCATGAAAGCGGGTGTACATAGGTTTAGGTACGAGGCCACCAATCTCATCTGCAATCGTCTTATCGATCAGATCAGTAGTAGGCTGAAGAATCATTGCAATCTTGCCGTCTGCAGCCATCTCAGCAGCGTATGAGACGGCGTTATGTGTTTTTCCTGAGCCGCAGGGCGTAGAACAATAGAGAATTTTCATAAAAGATTTCCTTTGAAATTAGCATGGCGAAGTCACAGCGGAAATCGCTGCGATTAGCCGAGGTTGTGAATCATGATTATGCTGCTGGTAGATTTGGCCAACGGACACAATCATCGAGATTCCGTCGGTGAAATACCGCCAGCTTGGATCATTCAAAAAAATTAGAATTGATCAGTATTTACGGGTGGCAGGCGATGGATGTGCTTCATCAGCACTTCCCGAATCGCAGCCGAAACGGTGATGTTACGCTGTTCGGCGAACCGGCTGACCTCGGCATATTCTCGGTCAGACCACCGCACCGTTGTTCTTGTTGTCATGGGCATCGTAGTTCTCCTTGGTGATGTTGCTCCTTTCTATTTAGTGTCTGACGAATTTTGACTGTCCTGCTACCCGCAAGCAGGGAGGCAGGGAGGGTGTTTCCTAACTTTTAGGACCCCATCTGGATTCAATAATCGTTATATAGAGATATAGAAATCTTGATTCTTCCCTCCCTCCCTCCCTCCCTCGGTTAGGGATGCAGCAGAAGCGATCAAGGTGGGCAGTTAGGTCTCTCGGGCAGCTTGCTAGGTGCGAGAAGCCGAGCAACCACCGCCCTGGGCTAGACAAACTCCGGTGGAGGAGCAGCCTTCAACGCAGAGCCTACCAGCCTAAGATAACTCAGGCATCGTGCAGGTTGGGCAATAATACGATGTGAAGCGACTTGACGTACCGTCGAGACCAGACGGACGGGATCAGCCCCGCAGGTTGCGGGTTAAAGAACACAAAGGTTCGGCTGATGATTAGATCTATACAGTACAATGAGGCGTTTGTCAAGTATTCGGTTGACATTGTCCTGATCCCGGCGTTTGCGCCGGACCGTCCAAGCCTTAAAAATATTTTTCAGGCAGCTTGATTGGCATTATTTCGAGCTACAGCGGTTGTTATCAAAACAAGTGCGTTTTGGACGTTTCGTCACGTTCCTAAATATGCCTGCAAACATTGATCGAAATGCATTTTGGCTGAGCGCCAAAATCGTTATTTCAAAGTTTCGTTCAGAGAGCCGATTTGTTTTGAAAACAAGTTAGCCCTGTGGCACAGGCACTTCTCGCATTTCTGCCGATTGACAACTACCCCGGCTCGTTGCTTGTTGGGGCGTCGCTGAAGCATGAGTCTTGCAATGTCCCGCCGAAAAAGCCGCCCGAATCAATCTAACTTCAACTTTGCTCTCCGGTTCTTCACCGAGCAGGGCATCTCGCCACGCATAGTTTATCATCCGAACGGCTCGGTCGTGATCGAGTCGGCAGCGACACCCCTTTCACTCAGCGCAACCGACTACGAACTCGATGCAGAACTAAAGATGTTCACGGAGAAGCATTGTGAAATTTGAGCTGAAGGGGATTGCGACGGTACGAGCCAAAGGCAAAACGTATCATTACGCCTGGCGTGGTGGCCCTCGCTTGCGTGGACTTCCAGGCACGCCGGAGTTTGTGGCGTCCTATAATGAGGCGGTGGAAGCACACCGTTCACCCGACAAGAAGTGTTTTCGCTTTGTCGTGGTCAACTACAAGGCAAGTGGTGATTATAAAAAATTAGCCGATTCTACCCGTTACCGGTGGGGCAAATGGCTTGATCAGATCAGCGATCATTTCGGAGACCTACGCATAGCGCAATTTGATCGGCTAGATAAAATCCGGCCTATCATCAGAAACTGGCGCAACAAATGGCAAGGGAAGCCACGAACTGCGGACTATGGAATGCAGGTACTTTCTCGTGTCATTGCTCACGCTGTCGATGCTGGGTTGGTTGCACGCAACCCTTGCGAGGGTATCAGACGGCTATACGAAAATGACCGCTCGGAAATTATTTGGACTGATGCTGACGTGACGCATATCCAAAGGAATTGTTCTGCGGAAATTTCCAATGCCATCGACCTTGCCAGGTACACTGGGTTGCGACTAAGCGATCTGCTTCGGCTTGCGTGGTCCCACGTTGGCGTAGATGCGATCATCATTTCAACGGGTAAAAGCCGACATCGTCGAGAGGCAATGATCCCTCTATACAGCGAACTCCGAGACCTCCTCGCCCGTATTCCGAAACATTCGACTACGGTCCTTACGAGCAGCCGAAGACGACCATGGACCTCAAACGGTTTTGGCAGCTCGTTTAACACTGCGAAGATCGACGCTGGCCTATCTGACCGTGATCTTAATTTCAACGACCTGAGAGGAACGGCAGCGACGAAGTTTTACATCGCCGGATTTACCATGCGTGAGATCGCAGAGACGTTGGCATGGGAGGAGGAGTCCGTCGAAAAAATCATCCGCCGGTACGTTGGCCGGGGTGCGGCTATCAACGCTAGAATCGAGAAAATGGAGGCCAAACGGCGAACAGAACCTGCAAAACCACCGGCAAAACTGTCTCGATGAATCTAGCTAAGTGCTGGAGCGGGCGGAGGGAATCGAACCCTCGTATGCAGCTTGGGAAGCTGCCGTTCTACCATTGAACTACGCCCGCATCGTCGCCTCGCCATCATCTAGCCGAGACTGGACGATCCGCCAAGCCGCTTGATGGCTGCGGCGCAGCATGGGACCGGCGTACCAGCCCGAACGCCAGATTCCGGATGACGGCGCCGTTTCAAGTGCTAACATCGTCGCGGGATGGCAGGGCGTGAATACACATTGTTCGATACGCCGGTCGGCCGATGCGGCATCGCATGGGGCCGGGCCGGAATCGTCGGCGTGCGGCTGCCGGAAGCCCGCGAGATCGAGACCCGGCGCCGCCTGTTGCAGCAATTTCCCGAGGCCCGCGAAATGCGGCCACCGGCCGAGATCGAGACCGCGATCGAGGGCATCGCCACGCTACTGCGCGGCGAAACCTGCTTTCTCACCGAGATCCTGCTCGACATGGCCCACCTGCCGCCGTTCAATCGCCGTGTCTATGATACCGTACGCTTGATCCCGCGCGGCCAGACCCGGACCTATGCCGAGCTCGCAGCCCGGCTTGGCGCCAGCGGCGCGATGCATGCCGTCGGCCAGGCCATCAACCGCAATCCTTTCGCCATCCTGGTACCTTGCCACCGTACCCTCGCCGCCGCCGGTCAAACCAGCGGCTTTGCCGGCAATGCCGGGACCGTCACCAAATTCCGGCTGCTGTCGATCGAGGGCGCGCTGGCCGATCGCGGCCCGTCGCTGTTCGATGCCCTGCTCTCCGGCGCGCCACCGCGGGCGCCGAGCTAGGTTTTCGGGATGACAGCGACCACGATCTTGCAGCGCGGCGCGGTCTCGGTGTCGGATTATCGCTGCACCGCGGGACCCAGTGACAAGCCGTTTGCCGAACAGCACCGCTGCCATTCGATTTCCTATGTCCGCAAGGGCAGCTTCGGCTGCCACAGCCGCGGTCAGTTTCACGAATTGGTCCCGGGCAGCTTTCTGATCGGCCACCCGGGCGAGGAATACACCTGCCATCACGGGCACCACGGCGGCGGCGACGAGTGCCTCGCTATTTTCCTCGCGCCAGAATTGGTCGAGACCATCGGCGACGATCCCGGGATCTGGCAGCGCGGAAGCGTGGCGCCGCTGGCCGACCTGATGGTCCTGGGCGAACTGGCGCAGTCCGCCGCCGAAGGGCGCAGCGACATAGGGCTGGACGAGGTAGCCCAGATACTGGCGTGGCGATTTGTCGAGATGGTGTCGGGGCGCTCGCCCCGGCGACTGCAGGCTGGCGCGCGCGACCGCCTCCGCGCGGTGCGGGCTGCGCTGTGGATCGATGCGCATTCCGCGAACGCGATCGATCTCGAGACTGCGGCAAGACAGGCTGGGCTGAGCCCGTTTTACTTCCTGCGGCTGTTTTCCAACGTGCTCGGCGTCACCCCGCACCAATATCTCATGCGGTCGCGGCTGCGCCATGCCGCCCGGCTGCTCGCGGAAGGGGACCGCGCCGTGACAGACATCGCCCTCGATGTCGGCTTTGGCGACCTTTCCAACTTCGTGCGCAGCTTCCACCGCGCCGCCGGGGTCTCACCGCGCGGCTTCCGGCAGGCGTCGCGCGGCGACCGCAAGATTCTCCAAGACCAGCTGGCGGCATCCCGCGCACAGTGATCTCGCGATCATTCGGGGCAACCAGCATGGCTTCCATCCACAAGGAGATTTCGATCGACGTGCCCGCCCACGAGGTCTGGGACGCCGTCGCTGATTTTGGCGCCCTGCACACAAGGCTGGTGCCGGGTTTCGTGACCGATACACGGCTCGACGGCGACGTCCGAATCGTGACGTTCGGCAGCGGCGTGGTCGCCGACGAGATTCTGGTCGGTTGCGATCCCGCGCGGCAACGACTGGCCTATGCCATCATCAGCGAGCGGCTGACGCACCACAGCGCCTCAGTGCAGGTGGTAGCCGATGGCGCCACCTGCTGCCGGGTGATCTGGTCCGTCGATGTGCTGCCGAACGAAATCGCGCCCTATATGGACGCGCAGATGGATCTGGGCGCGCAAGCGATGCAGGCCAAATTCGCGAGGGCCTCATGACCGCGGCCTTCCTCGCAGCGCTGGGCGCCGAAGGCCCTGCCCCTGACCGGGCCGGCCAAATGGACCTCTATGGCTGGCTGATCGGGTCGTGGGATCTCGACGTCACACATGTAATGGAGGATGGCGCGCGGCGCCGGCGACCGGGCGAGTGGCATTTCGGCTGGGTGCTGGAGGGTCGCGCCATCCAGGATGTCTGGATCGTGCCGCCGCGCGGCGAGGCACGGGCGGGCGATGCAGCCGCGAACCGCTATTCCTACGGCTCGACGCTGCGAATCTACGACCCCCGCCACGGTGGCTGGCAGATCCAGTGGACCGACCCGGTGACGCTGAATTTCTGCAGCATGACGGGCCGCCGCGACGGTGCCGACATCGTCCAGCTCGGACGCAATGCCAGCGGCGACGCCATCCGCTGGCGCTTTACACAGATCACCCCGCAATCGTTTCTATGGCGCGGCGAGACCTCGTCCGACAACGGCGAGAACTGGCGGCAAGATGTCGAGTTTCTGGCCAAGCGTGCCGGCTAGTTCATGACAGCGTCGGCCGTATCCGGGGTACCGGGCCGGCCTTGGCGCCCCAGTTGGACAACACCACGCTCAGCACCGAAAGTACGCCCAGCAGCACCATCGAGGCGGCCGTCAGCCGGAAGAAATTCTGGCTGGTCGCGTCGATCGACACCAGATACCAGCCGCCGATACAGATGAAGATCAGCCGCGCGCTCTGCGCCAGCACCGGGCCCAGCACCCGCGCCGCGCCCTGCGCGGAGAAATACATCGTGGTGGCAAGGCCGAGAAAGGCATACATCGGCGCGGCCGTGGCGAGATATTGCTGACTCGCGGCACGGACGCCGGCGTCGCTGGTGAACAGGCTGACCCAGAGGTCCGGATAGATGGCGATCAGCGTGCCGAGCAGGCCGAGCGCGGTAAAAGCGAGCGAGGCCGCGGTCCATGCGACGCGACGCGCCCGCGCCACCCGGCCGGCGCCGATCGCCATGCCGACCATTGGCACCGCTGCGATGCCCACGGCGAAGGCCAGCGTCGACAGCAGATATTCCAGCCGCGCCCCGACCCCGTAGCCGGCCAGTACCTCGTTACCAAACCGCGCCAGCATATGGGTGAAGATAGCGAGACTGAGCACGCCCTGCAGCGGCGCAAAACAGGCGATGACGCCGACCTTGAGGATGTCGAAGAACATGGCGCGCTGGATTCCGGCCTTGCCCAGCCGCGGCCGCACCCGCGCACGACCGGAAAAAACATAGCCGCCCATGATGGCGATGCCGACCGCATAGGCGATCAGCGACCCGGCGGCGACGCCCGGCATGCCGAAGGACGGAATCGGACCGAAGCCGAGCCCGAGCACGCCGCCAAGAATGATCTGCAGCGCGGCTGAATTCAGCGTAATCACCGACGGCAGCTTCATATTGCCGGTGCCGCGCAGGATCGAGGCCAGCGTATTCATCAGCCACGGGATCACGCCACCGCCGAAGAAGATCGTGGTGTAGCCGATCGCCTGCGTCAGCACGCTGCCGCGTCCGCCCAGCGCCGCCATCAGCATCGGCCCGAACAGCAGCATGCCGGCGGTGAAGATCAGGCCGAAGAATATTCCGATCAGCAGCGCGTGAGCCGCCAGCATCGAGGCGCGGTCGCGGTCGCCGGCGCCGAGCGCCCGCGCCATCGCCGTCGACACGCCGCCGCCCATGGCGCCGCCGGACATCGTCATGGTCAGCATCACGAACGGGAATACCAGCGCCATCGCCGCCAGCGCTTCAGTACCGAGCCGGCCGATATAGGAAGTTTCCGCAATCACCACCAGCGAGGCGGCCGACAGCGCGACCACATTCGGCCATGACAGCCGCAGCAGGGTCGGCAGGATCGGATGATCGAGCAGAACATTCCTGACCGGTGCCGCAAGCCCGGGTAGCGCCTTGCCGGCGTCGACCAAGGGCAGTTCGGCGACGGCGATGTCGGACATGCGCTTCCCTGTTGTCCGGTCTTGATAGCCGGATCACCTGTTGTTCCTAGCATCGATTATTGAAACGGACATGCGCGCTATGCGCATGGGCCCGCCGCAATTTCAGGAATGCCTGCCGTTTCAAGCGCAACGCTCCGCGGGGCCAATCGACGCAGAGCCTTCACATGAAGTTCATGGCAGCGCCGTGAACGTTCGCCGTGTTGCCGCATTTGATACAGGCAATCAAAGGAACTCGCATGCGCAACAAATTTCTGCTTTCCGGCTGTCTCGTCGCTCTGGCGCTGCCACTGGCCGCCTGCAACGAGCAGGCGACCCATGTGTCCGGCGAGGATTTTGGCGCAACGCCCAAACTGGTCGAGCCCGTCAATACTCTTATCCCGACAGTGAACATCGCGACCGCGACCGGCTGGCCGCAGGGCGGCAAGCCCACCGCCGCCAGTGGCATGGCGGTCAACGCCTTTGCCACCGGGCTGGACCACCCACGGACGCTTTACACGCTGCCGAATGGCGACGTGCTGGTCGCCGAAACCAATGCGCCGCCGAAGCCGGACGACAGCAAGGGCGTCAAGGGCTGGATCATGAACATGGTGATGAACCGCGCCGGCGCCGGCGTGCCGAGCGCCAACCGGATCACCCTGCTGCGCGACGCCGATGGCGACGGCGTCGCCGAGACAAAGACCGCGTTTCTGGAAGGCCTGAACTCGCCCTTCGGCATGGTGCTGGTGGGCGACGAGTTCTTTGTCGCCAATGCCGATGCGGTGGTGAAATTCCCCTACAAGACCGGCGACACCAGGATCACCGCCGCGGCGGTGAAGGTCGCCGACCTGCCGGGCGGCACCATCAATCATCACTGGACCAAGGACCTCACCGCCAGCCCGGATGGCCGCAAGCTCTATGCGACGGTCGGCTCCAACAGCAATGTCGGCGAAAACGGCATCGAAGCCGAGAAGGACCGCGCCGGCATTCTGGAAATCGACCGGGTCAGCGGCGCATCGCGGGTGTTCGCCTCCGGACTGCGCAATCCGAACGGCCCGTCCTGGCAGCCGCAGAGCGGCGCGCTGTGGGTTGTCGTCAACGAGCGCGACGAGATCGGCAGCGATCTGGTGCCGGACTACATGACGTCGGTGCAGGATGGCGGCTTCTACGGCTGGCCCTATAGCTGGTATGGCCAGCATGTCGACGTCCGCGTCAGCCCGCAGCGTCCGGACCTGGTCGCCAAGGCGATCGCGCCCGATTATGCGCTCGGCGCGCATACCGCCTCGCTCGGCCTGACCTTCAACACCGGCACGTTGTTTCCGGACAACATGAAGAACGGCGCCTTCATCGGTCAGCACGGCTCGTGGAATCGCCAGCCGCGCAGCGGCTACAAGGTGATCTTCGTGCCGTTCACCGATGGCAAGCCGTCCGGCCCGCCGCAGGATGTGCTGACCGGCTTCCTCAACGAGGGCGGCAACGCCCAGGGCCGCCCGGTCGGCGTCAAGCTCGACAGGCAGGGCGCTCTGCTGGTGGCCGACGATGTGGGCAATGTCGTCTGGCGCGTCACGCCGGCCGGCGCCAAGGCGGCGTCTGCGCAATAAGAGAAGCAATAAGCAAGATTAAGGCCTCCGGACCGGAGGCCTTTTGCTCGTCCAGGGCGCGAACGCAGGATCATCCGGAGGGGCGCGTAAGCTGATATAGTTGACCTCGACATCATCGGCGCCGTCGCGCTGTTGCAACGACAGGAGCCCGCGTGCGTCTTTTCGTGTTCGGCCTCGGCTACAGCGCCAGGCGCTTCATCGATCTTTACCCTGAGAATTTCGCGCAGATTGCCGGCACGGTCCGGAGCGCCGACAATCAAGCGGCGTTTCAGGGCACCGCCGTGGAATCATTGCTGTTCGGGCCGGACCAATGCGATCCGGCCATTGCCGGGCAGATCGCGGCAGCCGACCTCCTGCTGGTCTCGATCCCGCCTGGCACGGCCGGAGATCCGGTGCTCGCGAGATTTGGCGCGATGATCGACGCCAGCCCGATCCGTCGTATCGTCTACCTCTCGACCGTTGGGGTATATGGCGACCATGGCGGCGGATGGATCGACGAGACCGCCGAAGTGGCGGGCGAAGGCCGCCGACGGTTCCGGATCGACGCGGAGGCAGCCTGGCTCGCTTTGCCCGGTGATCGCACTACCAGCCTGCGACTGGCCGGCATCTACGGCCCCGGCCGTAATGCGCTGGTCAATCTGCGTTCCGGGACGGCGCGGCGTATCGTCAAACCCGGCCAGGTCTTCAACCGCATCCATGTCGACGATATCTCGCAATCGATCGCGCGGGCCTTTACGCATTCACGCGCCGGGGTCTGGAATGTCTGCGACGACGAGCCAGCGCCACCGCAGGATGTGATCGGCTTTGCCGCCTCGCTGATGGGCCTCGCCCCGCCACCGGAGCAGGCCTTTGACGACGCCGAGATGAGTGCCATGGCGCGCAGCTTCTATGCCACCAACAACCGAATTGCGAATGCACGATTGACGCACGAACTGGGTGTCAAACTAGCCTACCGGACCTATCGCGAAGGCCTTGCGGCGCTTTGGCAAGACGGCGAATGCAAATAGCGGGAATGCAGCCGCATTCTAAAAACGCGGCGAGCCGGTCGGCCCGCCGCGTGGCTCGACCCAAGCTCCGTTAGCCGTTTACTTTTCCTGTTCCATGGTCACGGCCACAGCCGCATTGGCGGAAAGTCTTACCTTGTCGCCTTCGACTTCGGCGACCAGGCTGCCGTCGATAAAGTGATGATGGCCCTTGTGATGGCCTTCGCCGCTGTCCTTCCTGGTCAGCTTGATGCGACCGCCTTCGAAGCGGTCGACGGTGCCGACGTGGACGCCGTCGGCGCCGATGACTTCCATATGTTCTTTGATGCCGCTGGTGCCGGTCATGTCGAATTCCTATCTGGGTTGGGCGCATGTAACGCGCGAAACGGGTTCCAGTTCGATCCGTCCGGATCCTTAATCGGAATGACCGTCGGGGCAGATGGCTCGATCGGTCGGGACAACGACCATTTACTATCCTGGCCACATCCGCCAGGAACCGGCAGGCATTTTCAAAATGACGAATTCGAGCGTGATTCCGGACTTTGTCGACCGCCACCAGAGGCTTTTCGTACTGACCGGTGCCGGCTGCAGCACCCATTCGGGAATCCCTGATTACCGCGATGCCGAGGGCAACTGGAAGCGGACCCAGCCGGTGACATTCCAGGCCTTCATGGGCAATGAAGCCACGAGGCAACGCTATTGGGCGCGCAGCTTGATCGGCTGGCAGAGATTTGGCCGCGCCCGCCCCAATGACGCCCACCGCGCTCTGGTCCGCCTGGAGCAGATGGGAAAATGCGAAGTTCTCCTGACCCAGAACGTCGATCGGCTGCACCAGAACGCCGGCAGCTCGGGGGTGATCGATCTGCACGGGCGGCTCGACACGGTTCGTTGCATGGGATGCGAGCGCAAGATGTTACGCGAGGATTTGCAGCATGAGTTGGGCCGGCTGAACCCCGGCTGGCTGGCTTTGGACGCGCTCGATGCCCCCGACGGCGACGCCGAACTCGACAGCGTTGACTTCTCGTCGTTCAAGCTGCCGGCCTGCGCCGGCTGCGGCGGCATTCTGAAGCCGGACGTCGTATTTTTCGGCGAGACCGTGCCGCGCGAGCGGGTTAATACCGCGCTCGCTCACCTCGGCAAGGCCGACGGCATGCTGATCGTCGGCTCCTCGCTGATGGTCTATTCCGGTTTCCGCTTCGTGCAAGCCGCGGCCCGTGCCGGCCTACCTATCGCGGCGATTAATATGGGCCGGACCCGCGCCGATGAGGTCCTGACCTTCAAAGTGGACGACCGCTGCGAAACCGCGCTGGCCTTTCTGCTATGACACGACGGGAACGGACACGACCATGAGTTTTTTCGAACGACTGAAAACGGCCGCGGCCACCGAGTGGCAGGCCTATACTGCGCATCCGTTTACTGAGGCGCTGGCGGATGGTTCTCTGCCGCAAGCGGCCTTTCGTCGCTATCTCGTGCAGGACTACTTGTTCCTGATCGAGTTCGCGCGCGCTTACGCGCTTGCCATCTACAAGTCGCCGACCCTGGCCGACATGCGCGAGGCGGCCGCCGGCGTGTCCGCGATTCTCGACGTCGAGATGGATTTGCATGTGAAACTGTGTGCCGATTGGGAACTATCGCCGGACGACCTCGAACGAACCGTCCCGGCCCCCGAGATGCTGGCCTATACGCGCTATGTGCTCGACACCGGCATGCGCGGCGATCTGCTGGCGCTGACGGTCGCGCTGGCGCCCTGCGTGATCGGCTATGCGGAGATTGCTACCCGGCTCGCCGCGCGGCCCGGCGCCGATGCCGCAGCAAACCCCTATCGCGGCTGGATCGCCGAATATGCCGGCGCGCCGTACCAGCAGATCGCTGCAAAGGCGCGCGACCACCTCGATCGGCTGGCCGAGCACTACGCAACCCCGACGCGCGAGGCCGAGCTGATCGTGATCTTCAAGCAAGCCACCCGGCTCGAGGCCGACTTCTGGGAAATGGGCTGGCGCTACGCGTAGCGTCGAGTTGTGAGTTAGTCACGAGCTTCGCCTGGCTGTGCTGATCGTCTCGCAGGACCACATGGAAATGGATCTGGATGCGAAATCGGCGCAGGGCTCGACGTCGTCAACGCTTCGAGGGGCCGACGAACTGTCTATTCCGGCGTTCGGTCTGCGATGCTCCGTGGCCGACCTTTATCACCGAACCCCGCTGGCAACGCCTTGTCCCTAGGTCAGATATGACCGCTACACCCGAAAATGCTTCGACAGCTTCAGGCTCTGGCCTTGATAGTTCGAGCCGATGCGCTGGCCATACAGCGCATCGGGGCGCGACAGCATTTTTTCGTAGACCAGCCGGCCGACGATCTGGCCGTGTTCGAGGATGAACGGCACTTCGCGCGACCGCACTTCCAGTACGGCACGAGACCCCTTGCCGCCAGCACCGTCATGGCCGAAGCCGGGATCGAAGAAGCCGGCATAATGGACGCGAAATTCGCCGACCAAGGGATCGAACGGCACCATCTCGGCAGCATAATCCGGCGGCACTTGCACCGCTTCCTTGGAAGCGAGGATGTAGAACTCGCCGGGATCGAGGATCAGCGTGCCGTCAGGGCGCGCCGCGATCGGCTCCCAGAACTCACCGGCAACATAGCCCGCGCGGCGATCAATATCGACCACGCCGGTGTGACGCTTGGCGCGATAGCCGACGAAGCCCGAGGCGTTGTCACCGGACAGATCGACCGAGAGCGCAACACCATTCTTGAGGTCGGCATCAAGGCTGTCGACGAGTGGCTCCATCGCATGCAGTTCTTCCAGCGCCTCATTGTCGAGGATGGCGTCGCCAACGCGAAACCGCACCTGCGACAGCCGCGAGCCCTCGCGCAGCAGCACTGGAAACGTCTTCGGGCTGATCTCGGCATAAAGCGGGCCATGATAGCCGGCGCCGATCACGTCGAAGCGGCGGGTTCCGTCGGCGATCACCCGGGTGAAGACGTCGAGCCGGCCGGTCGAGCTCTTCGGGTTGGCGGCGGCAAAGATATTCGCCGGCAACGCCAGACTCTCGATCAGCGGGACGATGTAGACGCAGTTGGTCTCCAGCACCGCGCCGTCGGACAGATCTATTTCGTGCAGCTTCAACTCGTCGATGCGTTCGGCCACGGTCGAGTTCGGACCTGGCAAAAAACTGGCGCGGACGCGGTAGGCAATATCGCCGAGCCGCAGATCGAGGCTGGCCGGCTGTATCTGGCTTTCCACGAACGGATAGGCCGGCAGGATCAGGCCGGCATCGGCCATCGCCGCGATCATGCGGTCGGGCAGAATACCATCGGCATCATCAGGCAGCGTAAAGGGCACTGAACTCATCCTTGTCACGTCCCGGCACGGACGCTTGCGAAAACGCAATTTCACCGGTTATCCCAGCCCCGGCTTGACGGAAAGGGCCGAGCGGAATATCAGCAGGATTATCCCGTGGTGATTTGAGCCGGCCGGCTTGCAGCCACGTTAAACAAGTCGCTAAACAGGCCGGGGACGCATGTGTGATCCCGGCCGTTGGACGTTCGTCCAGGCCGGTTTTTTTGTGGCTGTTTTTGCAGCCATAACTGGAGGTCACATGTCTGAGACGAAATCGCCCACCGCCTACCGCCCGGAAACCCGCCTCGTGCATGCCGGTATGCTGCGCTCGCAATTTGGCGAAACCTCCGAAGCGCTGTTTCTGACGCAAGGCTTCGTCTACGAGACCGCCGAACTGTGCGAGGCGCGCTTCAAGGGCGAAGACCCCGGCTTCATCTATTCGCGGTTCTCCAATCCGAACACCTCGATGTTCGAAAACCGCATGATCGATCTCGAAGGCGCCGAGGCCGGACGCGCGACCGCGACCGGGATGGCCGCCGTCACCACCGCCATCCTGGCGCCGCTGCGAACGGGCGACCACGTTGTCGCGGCCAAGCAACTGTTCGGTTCCTGCCGCTATGTGGTGGAAGAGCTGCTGCCGCGCTACGGCATCGAGTTCACGCTGGTCGACGGTCTCGATCTCGACGCCTGGCAGAAGGCGATGCGCCCGAACACCAAGACCTGCTTCCTGGAAAGCCCGACCAACCCGACGCTCGACGTGCTCGACATTCCGGCGATCGCCGAGATCGCGCATGCCGGGGGCGCTCGGCTGATCGTCGACAACGTGTTCGCGACGCCGATCTGGCAGAGCCCGCTGACGCTCGGCGCCGATGTGGTGGTTTATTCCGCGACCAAGCACATCGACGGCCAGGGCCGCTGCCTCGGCGGCATCATCCTCGGCTCCAAGGATTTCATCGCCGAACACATCCACAATTTCCTGCGCCAGACCGGGCCGGCGATCTCGCCGTTCAATGCCTGGGTGCTGGTGAAGGGCCTCGAGACGCTGGCAATCCGCGTCAAGCAGCAGACCGAGACCGCGGCGGTGATCGCCGACGTTCTCGCCACACATCCGAAAGTCACCCGGCTGATCTATCCCGGCCGCGCCGACCATCCGCAGGCGGCGCTGGTGAAGAAGCAGATGCGCGCCGGCTCGACGCTAATTGGCTTCGAGATCGACGGTGGCAAGCCCGCCGCGTTCCGTTTCCTCAACGAGCTGAAGCTGACGCGGATCTCCAACAACCTCGGCGACTCCAAGAGCCTGATCACGCATCCCGCGACCACCACGCATCAGCGGCTACCGATCGAGGCCCGCGCCGAGCTGGGTATCAGTGAAGGTTTCGTGCGGTTTTCCACCGGGCTCGAGCACAAGGATGATCTGCTCGAGGACATGGAAGCGGCGCTGAAGAAGGCGTAGCCGCAACGATACACACCGTCCCGGGTCGGCGTTCGCATCGCGACCTTGTCCGGGACGGCCTTACATCGGCCTGAGCGCCTGGACGTTCGACGGCACGTTAATGCCGAGTTTGACCTGGCCGACCGACTTGATGATGTTGTCGCCCAGCAGCTGGGCAAAGCAGGCATAGCCCCAGTCGTTCATGTGCAGGCCGTCGGCGATGACAAAGCTGTCAAACGCCATCGCCTGGCCCTCGTGCCATTCGCGCATCACTTCGAAGCGCGGGAACACGCCGACCTTGCGCAGTTCGGCAACCTTGTTGAGCAGCGCAATGATCTTGCTGGCGCTCTCCGGTTTCGCGTTCACCGCCGGCGAATATTGCGGATCGACCAGCACCAGATCGACGCCGGCCGCCTGGATTTGGGTAATGCCCTCTTCTACCATCTTCGCGGTATCGGCGGGGTCGAGATTGCGCAGCACCGCATTGGTCCCTACCTGCCAGATCACCAGATCAGGCTTCATGTCGATCACCGAGGCCTGCAGTCGCGCCATCATTTCCGGCGCATCCTCGCCACCCTGACCGCGATTGGCGACGGTGATGTCGGCGGTGGGATAGGCACGGTGGAGCTGCGCCGCGAGACGATTGGGATAGGTGAATTCCGGCGCGGTCGAGCCGAAACCGGCGGTGGAGGACGAGCCGAAAGCCACGATCAGCACCGGCTCGCCGGCGGCGAGCTTGGCGGCGACGTGCGGCAGCGAGCCCATCGCCTTGGCGCCGCCCTTTGGCGACCGGCATGGCACCCGGCTGAAAATATCGCTGGCGGTTTTGGCGACTTCCTTGACCTTGTCGATCGCCGTGGCGGCGATGCCTTTCTTCTGCGGGCCGGCTTCGGTCGCGGCGATCGCCGTACCAGCCGGGGCCTGCGCGAGGGTCGTGGCGTTGTCGGCGGGCCTGGCGACGTTGACGATCACGGCCTGCGCCGAGTCGGCACGGGCCTGAGACAATTGCCCGGGAAGCACCAACGCGGTGGAAGTCAGCAAGGCGACACTAGCAATGCGAGACAATAAATGGCCGTGGAAACTCATTAACGCTGAATCCTCAATTCCGCTGGACTGGCGTGGGCCGCATCGACCACGAAGGTAGATAATGCCCGACCGAGGCAATCATGCACCCGCTTGGCAAGTTCGAGGCCCGGCGACGGGCTGAACAGGTCGAAATCGCCATTTTCATTCCATTGCCTCATGATCGCGAAGCGGTCAAACAGCGGAACATCGTGCTGCTGCGCCACCACACGCATGTTATCTAGGTAGGCCAAGCCTGAAATCATCGTCTCGGTGCGCGGACTATACTGGAGATTCATTAAAATCACGTCGGTTCCCGCCGCCTTCATGGCGGACACGCCTTCATCGAGGGCGTTGCGGAAATCGTCGGCATCAATCTGCCGCATCGCATCGACGGTTCCAACCTGCCAGATGACCAGCGACGGCTTGCGTTCCTCGACGAGCTTGCCGAGGACCGGGACCATTTCCTCGGCGGTCTTCTTGACCTGCAGCTCCAGTGACACATTGACGTCGACCTTGGGAAATTTGTCGCGCAAATAGGTCTGCAGCCGCGCCGGATAGGCCGCCGACTGGTCGGATACGCCAATCACGGAGGATCGGCTGCCAATCACCAGAACATTGAGCTTGCCACTCGGCTTGACCGCTTCGGCGACCTTCGGCAGGGCACTTTCCGAGGTCAGAAGGTAGGCGGGAACCTCACAGCCTTGTGGCACCGGGATTTCGGCATAGGCCGGGGTGGCCAGCAAGCCGACCAGCATCGTGAGGCGCAATATCGCTATCGCTCTCATGCTCCCCCTCCCGCGAGATCCGCGTCGGCGCTTTTTGCGCGCGTTCCGCCTTTGACCGCTACCCGCTTGTACCACGAAAATAGCCATGCGGCAGACGACATGATCACGATGCCGGCGATGCTGACAAGCAGGTGCATCCAGGGACCGCCGGACACCTCGGCCAACACGAAGTGTCCGGCGAAGGCCAGGAACACGCCGATGCAGAAAATCTCCAGCGAATGCTGGCCGCATCGGATCATCGGCCGCAGCCACGGCGACTTCAGCCCGGCCCAGTCCTTGCGCAGGAAACGCACGGTAATCGCCGCCAGCGCCAGGAAATGCGCGAAGCGCAACACGTCGAGGTCAGGCTTGTTGATGGGGTACATCCACTGCTCGATCACCTTCGGCAGCAGATGGTGGATCTGCGGAATGTACCAGGTCAGCGTCACCCAGAACGCCGCCAGCAGATAGGCCACCGAAAGCCACAGCGTCACCGGCGACGCCAGCACCCGCGACATCCGCCGCGCACCGCCCAGCGCGCACCAGGCCCCGAACACGAACAGCAGCTGCCAGGCGAACGGGTTGAACGCCCAGGCGCCATTCGGATAGGCCGTGAGATAAAGGTCGAACTGCCAGGTCAGCGCGTACAGCAGCACCGACAGCGCCAGCGTGAAGTCCGCGCGGCGCTGCAACAACCAGAGGATCGGCGACAGGAACAGCATCAACACGATATATAGCGGCAACACGTCCATATTTACCGGGCGAAATCTCAGCAACAGCGCCTGAACAATGGTCACATCGGGCTGCTTCAGGAAGTCGAGAATGCCCATTTCCTCGGAATAGAGTGGGTTCTCGAAGCTCGTCGCCACGTAGGAAATCTCTGCCAGGAATATCGTGAACAGGAAGATGTGAGCGACATAGATCTGCCAGACCCGCTTCAGTATCCGCGCGCTGGCCACCAGCGTGCCCTGCTCCAGCATGGCGCGGCCATAGACGAAGGCAGCGGTATAGCCGGAGATGAAAATGAAGATCTCCGTGGCGTCGCTGAAACCATAGTTACGGATCGTGAACCAGGTCAGGATATTGGGAGGCAGATGATCGATGAAAATCAGCCACAGCGCCAGGCCACGAAACAGATCAAGCCGCAGCTCGCGCTCCGCCGAGGCTACCGGGAAGGTCACGGCATCGGCGCGCGGGCGGGCGACCGGCACGGTTTGTGCAGCCTCCGCGGGCAATGCACCGGCAATCGGGTCGGCAACGGAGGTCATTTTCACCGCTCAAAACAGGTCGACTCGCAAAGTCGCGTGTAACGAATAAAAAAATCAACCCAAAGATGCAATCTATTTGCAAAAGGGCTGTTCGCGGATAAGACGCAGTTACCGAAGTTATGCCCGAACTATGTTGAAACGGCGATACCACCACGAAAAACCGCCCGATTTGAAGCCGCCTTCGCTTTTCGCTTTGATCCTGGCGCATTTTGGACGATTAAACTGCCATGTATCGCGCCGTAACCCGTCAGATCGAAGTCACCGTCGAGCCGAGCTTCCTGCCGGAACGCTCGTCGCTCGAGAAACGCCAGTTTTTCTGGTCCTACACGGTGGTGATCACCAATTCCGGCGCCGAGACCGTGCAGCTAAAGACCCGGCACTGGATCATTACCGACGCGTCGGGCCGGATGCAGGAAGTGCGCGGTGAGGGCGTGGTCGGCGAGCAGCCGGTGCTCGCTCCCGGGGAGCGCTTCGAATATACCAGCAAGGTGCCGCTGCCGACGGCCTCCGGCTTTATGGCAGGCACCTACCAGATGGTGACCACCGAGACCGGCGAACCGTTCGAGATCGACGTCCCGGCCTTTTCGCTGGACGGCCCCGAAAACCAGCGGACGCTGAATTAGGCGACGGCCTTGACTAAACTACCCCGGCCTCGGCCGGGGTAAACTCGTAGACCGAACTGCAGAACTCGCAGGTCACCACCACCTTGCCGTCCTTGACCATATCGGCGCGGTCTTGCGGTTCGAAACTGTTCAGCATGCCGGATACCGCATCGCGGGAGCACGAGCATTGCGCCCGCAGCGGCAACGGCGCGAAGACGCGCACGCCGCGCTCATGAAACAGCCGATATAGCAGCCGTTCCCCGGACAGATCAGGGTCGATCAGTTCGACATCCTGGACGGTGGCCATCAGCGACTGGCCTTCGACCCACGCATCATCCTCCGGCGCTTCGTCGATCTCGATGCCATCCGGCGCATCGCCGGGCGACAGATCGCGCTGGGCGCGGTCCGGTGCCTTCGGCAGGAACTGAAGCAGCATGCCGCCGGCGCGCCAGCGGCGCTTCGGGCCGCCTTCGCCGCCGCGCCACTCCTCACCGACCGCCAGCCGGACCCGGGTCGGGATCTGCTCGGAGCGCAGGAAATATTCATGGGCGGCATCTTCGAGCGTACCACCGTCCAGCGCCACCAGCCCTTGGTAGCGACTCATGTCCGGGCCCTGATCGACGGTCATGGCCAGATGCCCCTTGCCGAGTAGCGCCGCGGAATCGAGGCCGGGCGCCAGCCGCTTTTCGTCAAAGCGGGCATAGGCCCGCATCCGGTCGGGCGCCTGAAAATCGACGATCATCAGCGACACGGGACCATCGGTCTGGGTCTGCAGGATGAATCGGCCGTCGAATTTCAGCGCCGAACCGAGCAAGGTGGTCAGCACGATCGCCTCGCCGAGCAGTTTTGCGACTGGTGCGGGATAGTCGTGTTTGTTGAGCAATTCGTCGAGCGCAGGCCCAAGCCGGGTCAGCCGGCCGCGCAGGTCGAGCGCCGCGACTTCGAACGGCTCCACCGCGTCGTCGATCGGAATCGCCGACGGGGCACGAATGGGGAGGTCGGGCGGGAAGGTCGGATCGGGAGAATGCGTGATCATGCGACTCTATCTGGGGGCGCTGGCGGACAATGGAAACCCCGGATGCGGGGAAAAGTGGGTCTGTCGTCCCGGGCCAGCGAGCACCATCTAACGCCGACCCGGGACCCATACCCTCCGAGCCAGTGCCGAACCCGCAGGCGGCGCCCGTCTTTTATCAACAAGGCGATAGCGTGCATGGCTCCGGGCTTTCGCTCGCTTGCCGCGATGACAGAGCCTTACGCCACCGCGTGAAGGCACCAGGCCAGAATGCCCTTTTGCGCATGCAGGCGATTTTCGGCCTCATCGAACACCACCGATTGCGGACCGTCTATCACCTCGTCGGTTACCTCCTCGCCGCGATGCGCCGGCAGGCAGTGCATGAAGATTGCGTCCGGCTTGGCCAGTGCCATCAGCCGCGCATTGACCTGGTAGGGCTTCAGCAGATTGTGACGAGTCTCGCCGTCCTTGTCGCCCATTGACACCCAGGTATCGGTGACGACGCAGTCGGCACCTTTCACCATAGCGTCCGGATCGTTGCTGAAGGTGATCGGCGCATTGGTGGCCTTGACCCAGTCCTTGAACGGCTTCTTCGGCGCCAGTTCCGGCGGCGTGGCGATGTTGAGCTTGAACTGGAAGCGCTCGGCGGCGTGGGCCCACGACATCAGCACGTTGTTGTCGTCGCCGGTCCAGGCAATGGTGCGGCCCTTGATCGGGCCGCGATGTTCCTCGAACGTCATCAGATCGGCCATCACCTGACACGGATGCGAGAACCGCGTCAGGCCGTTGATGACCGGCACCGTGGCGTTGTTCGCCAGCTCCATCAGCGAGTCGTGGTTCAGGATCCGGATCATGATGATGTCGACAAAGCGCGACAGCACGCGCGCGGTATCGGCGATCGTCTCGCCGCGACCAAGCTGCATTTCGGCGCCGGTCAGCATCACCACTTCGCCACCGAGCTGGCGCATGCCGACCTCGAACGATACCCGGGTGCGCGTCGAAGGCTTTTCGAAAATCATCGCCAGCGTCTTGTTTTCAAGCGGCCGGTCGAGCTTGGCATTGCCCTTCAGCTTCGCCTTCATCGCGAGGCCAGCGTCGAGCATGTTGCGAAGCTCGGCGGTCGGAAGCGCGCTAAGGTCGAGGAAGTGGCGCAACGACGTACTCATCACGCCGCTCCCTGCGTGCGATCGGCGGCAGACAGCGCGATGCAGGCCTGTTCCAGCCGCTGCACAGCCTCATCGATCTCGGCCGCGGTGACGATCAACGGCGGCAGGAAGCGCACCACATTGTCGCCGGCACCGACGGTCAGCAGCTTGGCATCGCGCAAGGCGGCCACCAGATCGCCGGACGGCACGACCGCCTTGAGGCCGATCAGCAGGCCTTCGCCACGCACTTCACTGACGACGCCAGGGAAACGATCCACGGCGGAGGCCAGCTTCTGCTTCAGCAGCAGCGACATTTTCTTGACGTGATCGAAGAAGCCGGGCTTCAGCATCACGTCGAGCACCGCGCTGGCTGCCGCGATCGCCAGCGGGTTGCCGCCGAAGGTCGAGCCGTGCGAGCCCGGCGCCATGCCGGCGGCGGCTTCCGCGCTTACCAGACAGGGGCCGATCGGGGAACCGCCGCCGAGCGCCTTGGCCAACGACATCACGTCGGGCGTCACGCCAATGCGCTGATAGGCGAACAACTCGCCGGTGCGCCCCATGCCGGTCTGCACCTCGTCGAACACCAGCAGGATGCCGTGCTCGTCGCAGAGGTCGCGTAACGCACCGAAGAAGGCATTGGCCGGGGCGCGGACGCCGCCCTCGCCCTGCAGCGGCTCGATCAGGATGCCGGCTGTCAGCGGGCCGATCGCCTGCTTCACCGCCTCGATGTCGCCGAGCGGCACCTGGTCGAAGCCGTCAAGCGGCGCGCCGTAGCCTTCGAGATATTTGGCCGAACCGGTCGCGGCCAGCGTGCCAAGCGTGCGGCCATGAAACGCGCCCTCGAAGGTGATGATCCGGCTGCGCTCGGGATGGCCCTTGGAGAAGTGATAATGCCGGGTCACCTTCAGCGCGCATTCCATCGCCTCGGCGCCGGAATTGGCGAAGAACACATAGTCGGCAAAACTCTGCTCGCATAGTCGCGCGGCCAGCCGCTCGCCGTCCGGGCTCTTGAACAGGTTCGACATGTGCCACAGCTTGGTGGCCTGCTCCTGCAGCGCGGTGACCAGATGCGGATGGGCATGGCCGAGCGCGTTGACGGCAACGCCGCTGGTAAAGTCGAGATAGCGCTCGCCATTGGTTCCAATCAGCCATGCGCCTTCGCCACGCTCGAAGGCGAGATCCGCCCGGGCAAATACGGGAAGCAGATGAGAAGGGCTTGCACTCTTGGTCATAACCAGTCCGATCGAAAAGTTCGGGGGCCTGTCCAATAGTGCTCGCGCGCCGGCGGACAGCAGACCCCAAAAACGAAACGTGCCGCCTTTCCAGGCGGCACGTGGTCATTATTCTATGTGTGCGGTGATGACTGTCAACCTAACATGCGTCTTCCGAGTCACAGCGAGTCGCAGAAAAAGCCGATTTTGCTGGTTTATTTGTAGAAGCATGTGGACGCGGCCTGACCGACTCTTGCGGACGAGTCACGGCATATTGTAGCTTTTCGGCTGTCGGGTACGACATCTCGTGCGGCAGTTTGATCCTTTAGTCTTGTGCGTGGCGTAAACGCCCGGTCGCAATTATCGCGCCCGGCGAGCGCTAAGGGATTCTGACTACGGATGTTTTTGTCGACCCCAGGTCGCAGCGCTGCCTCCGAGCCGGCGCGAACGAAGGGAAAATGGCGATGACGGTAATGACATGGACCGACGATCGCGTCGAGCAATTGAAGAAACTGTGGGAAGGCGGCCTGTCGGCCAGCCAGATCGCCGCTGAGCTGGGCAATGTGACGCGCAATGCCGTGATCGGCAAGGTGCATCGGCTGGGTCTTTCCGGCCGCGCCAAGAGCCCATCCTCGGCAGCGCCGCGGCCGCGCAAGACGCGTCCCGCGCAACAGATGGTGCGGATGTCACGCCCGGTGGCGCGTGGCAACACCGCTCTGGCCCACAACTACGAAGTCGAGATGGAGCCAGACCCCATCACCTATGACAATGTGGTGCCGATGAGCCAACGCCTGACGCTGGTGGAACTCAACGAAGCCACCTGCCATTGGCCGATCGGCGATCCGTCGAGCTCGGAATTCTATTTCTGCGGCGGCAAGGCGCTGCAGAGCCTACCCTATTGCGCGCACCACTCGCGCATCGCCTATCAGCCGGCCTCCGACCGTCGCCGTCAGGCGCCGAAGCCGCTGCGATAAACGGCAACAATCAAGTAAGACACAATGCCCGGCGATGAGCCGGGCATTGTTGTTTGAGAGCTGACCTCTGCATTTTCCGTCGTCATTGCGAGGAGCGAAGCGACGCGGCAATCCAGAGGGCCCAAGCTCGGCAAGAACTGGATTGCTTCGTCGCAAGGGCTCCTCGCAATGACGGTCGAGAGGCCGTCGCTAACGTCCTACTCCGCCGCCTTGTCGAACCGGTCATCCAGCGCGTAGCCGGCACCGCGGACGGTGCGGATCGGGTCGATCTCGCCGCCGGGATTGAGCAGTTTTCGCAAGCGACCGATGTGAACGTCCACGGTACGCTCGTCGATATAGATGTCGCGGCCCCAGACGCTGTCGAGCAGTTGCTCGCGGCTGAACACGCGGCCGGGATGCTCCAGGAAGAATTCCAGCAAGCGATATTCGGTCGGACCGAGGTCGATCGGACGACCTGACCGCACCACGCGACGCTTGTCACGGTCGAGTTCGATATCGCCGAACGCCAGAATGGTGGCGAGACGTTCCGGCGCCGCGCGCCGCAATAGACCCTTCACACGCGCGAGCAGCTCCGGCACCGAGAACGGTTTGACGATATAGTCGTCGGCGCCGGTGGCGAGGCCGCGGACGCGTTCGCTTTCCTCGCCGCGGGCGGTCAGCATGATGATCGGCAGCGCCTTGGTTTCCGGCCGCGCGCGCAGCCGGCGACACAGTTCGATGCCGGACAGGCCGGGCAGCATCCAGTCCAGCACCACCAGATCAGGCACCCGCTCTTTCAATCGGGTGTCGGCGTCGTCCCCCCGGGCGACCGTCTCGACCTCATAGCCTTCGGCATCGAGATTGTAGCGCAGCAGCGTGGTAAGCGCTTCTTCATCTTCGACCACCAGGATGCGCGCGTTCATATTGATACCTTTTCAGTCAGCGTGTCCCGGTCGTCAAACCGGATGCCCGTTCTGCGAAATATGTTTTCAGAGGGGGGCGTTCGCGAAGGTGGTCATGTCGCCCTTCGGGCGCTTGTCGAGGATCGCCTGTCCCTCGATCATGTAGAAGACGGTTTCCGCGATGTTGGTGGCGTGATCACCGATCCGCTCGATGTTTTTGGCGCAGAACATCAAATGGATGCAGAAACTGATATTGCGCGGATCCTCCATCATGTAGGTCAGCAATTCGCGGAACAGCGAAGTGCAGATGGCGTCGATTTCCTCGTCGCCCTTCCACACCACCATGGCGGCCGGCAGATCATGCGCGGCATAGGCATCGAGCACCGCCTTGACCTGTGACCGCACCAGTTCGGTCATGTGCTCGAGGCCGCGGATCAGCTTCAGCGGATGAAAGTCGCTGTCCAGCGACGCGACGCGCTTGCCCATGTTCTTGGCAAGATCACCAATCCGCTCCAGATCGGTGGCGACGCGCATGGCGCCGACGATCTCGCGCAGATCCACCGCCATCGGCTGGCGCCGCGCGATGGTTAGCACCGCGCGCTCCTCAATGACCCGCTGCAGCTGGTCGATCTCCTGATCGGCGGCGGCCACCTTGGCACCCAGCACGATATCGCGGCGCACCAGCGCATCGACGGACTCCGTGATCTGTCGTTCGGCAAGCCCGCCCATTTCGGCGACCAGACGGGTGAGTTCCTGCAGGTCGCCGTCGAAGGCCTTGGTGGTGTGTTCGAAAGCCATGGTTATTCCTCCCGCGATAAACGCGTCAGCCGAAGCGGCCGGTGATGTAATCCTGGGTACGGCGATCGTTCGGTGAGGTGAAGATCTTGTTGGTCGGACCAAATTCGATCAACTCGCCGAGATACATGAAAGCCGTGGACTCCGAGACGCGGGCGGCCTGCTGCATGTTATGGGTGACGATCGCGATCGTGTACTCTTCCTTCAACTCGTCGATCAGTTCCTCGATCTTGGCGGTCGAGATCGGATCCAGCGCCGAGCACGGCTCGTCGAACAGGATTACTTCCGGCCGCACCGCGATGGTGCGGGCGATGCACAGGCGTTGCTGCTGGCCACCTGACAGGCTGAGGCCCGAGGCGTTCAGCTTGTCCTTGACCTCGTTCCACAACGCGCCGCTGCGCAGCGCCTTCTCGACACGGCCATCCATCTCCGACTTGGAGATTTTTTCGTAAAGCCGGACACCGAAGGCGATGTTCTCATAGATGGTCATCGGGAACGGCGTCGGCTTCTGGAACACCATGCCGACGCGGGCGCGCAGCAGGTTGAGATCCAGCTTCGGATCGAGCACGTTCTGGCTGTCGAGCATGACCTGACCCTCGGCACGCTGGCCGGGATAGAGGTCGTACATGCGGTTGAAGATGCGCAGCAGCGTGGACTTGCCGCAGCCCGACGGGCCGATGAAGGCGGTGACGCGATTGGCCATCAGCGTCAGGTTGATCTTCTT
>JACMOT010000376.1 GCA_014377915.1 Tardiphaga sp. | reverse complement strand
TCTTGGTGGCTTCCTTCGGCGGAAGCCCCTCCTCGCTCATGATGCGTTCGACGTTCTCGACGACGACGATGGCGTCATCGACCAGAATACCGACCGCCAGCACCATGCCGAACATGGTCAGCATGTTGATCGAGTAGCCGGCCAGCAGCAGCATCGTGCAGGTGCCGAGCAGCGCGATCGGCACCACGATGGTCGGGATCAGCGTGTAGCGGAAATTCTGCAGGAAGATGAACATCACGATGAAGACGAGCGCGACTGCCTCCAGCAGCGTGTGCACCACCTTCTCGATCGAGGCTTCGACCACCGGCGTGACGTTATAGGGGATGTCATAGGCGATATTGGCCGGGAAGAAGTTCGACAGCTCCTTCATCTTGGCTTCGATCGCGGAGGCGGTCGCCAGCGCATTGCCCTTCGGCGACATCAGCACCGAAAGACCGGCGGTCGGCTTGCCGTCGAGGCGGGTAGTGAACTGGTAGCTCAGCCCGCCGATCTCGACGCGGGCGACGTCGCGCAGCCGGACGGTGGAGCCGTCGGGATTGGCCCGCAGCACGATGGCGCCGAATTCCTCCGGCGTGGTGAGCTGGCCCTTCACGAGAACCAGCGACGACGTCTTGGTCGTGGCGGTGCTCGGCTCGGCACCGACGCTGCCGGACGCGACCTGGGCGTTCTGCGCGGTGATCGCCTTGTTGACCTCATCGGAGGTCAGCTTGTAGCCGACCAGCTTGGCCGGATCGACCCAGACCCGCAGCGAGCGCTCGGTGGAATAAAGCGAGGCGCGGCCGACGCCGGGAATGCGGCGGACTTCGCCGAGCACGTTGCGGATCATGAAGTCGCCGAGGCCGACTTCATCGAGGCAGCCGTCGGTGGTGCGCAGCGTGGTGATGTTCGGCACCGCCGCGGAGGCCTCCTCCACCAGGATGCCCTGCTGGATGACCGCGCGCGGCAACCGCGCCTCGACGCGCTTGAGGCGGTTCTGGACTTCGACCGACGCCTGACTGGTGTCCGTGCCGGGTACGAAGTTGGCGATGATCTCGACCGCGCCGAGCGAGTCGGAGGTGGATTCAAAGTTCAGAATGCCGGCGGCGCCGTTCAGCTCTTCCTCGATCAGACGCGTGACGCTGTTGTAGAGATTTTCCGGCGAAGCGCCGGGGTAGCTGGTCGAGATCGGGATCGATGGCGGGCCGGTGATCGGGTACTGCGCGATCGGCAACTGCGGAAGCGCGATGGCACCGAACAGACAGATGAACAGCGCGACGACCCAGGCAAAAATCGGCCTGTCGATGAAAAAATTGGCCATTAATCAGGTCTCAGGGTTTCGCTATCGTGGGCTGATCGCCCGCCGCGGTGTTAATGGCGGTTTCCGCCTCGCTCCACGGCAACGGCTTGACCTTGTCGCCCGGCGCAAATTTCTGGAACCCTTCGACGACGACGCGCTCGCCACCCTTCAGACCCTCGGTCACGAACCATTGGCCGTCCTGCACCGCGCCCATGCGCACCACCTGGGTGGCGACATGACCATCGGCCTTGACGACGAACACTTCCGCGCCGCCGCCGCCATTGCGCTGCACCGCCTGCTGCGGCACCGCGATGGCATCGGTATCGATGCCCTGTTCGATCTGCACCCGGACATACATGCCCGGAAGCAATTCATTCTTCGGATTG
>JACMOT010000375.1 GCA_014377915.1 Tardiphaga sp. | reverse complement strand
GTTGCGGTAGAGGAAGCGGCGTTCGCCTGCCGCGGATTCGGTCTCGGCCATCTTGAAGATTTCCTCGTGCCTGGGCGACAGCGTGCAGGCAGGATCGGTATTACCCGCATCGCCGCTCAGCGCAAAGGCCTGGCAGCGGCAGCCGCCGAAATCGATCTCCTTGAAGGCGCAGCTGGCGCAGGGTTCGGGCATCCAGCCGGTGCCGCGGTAGGGGTTGAAGGCTTCCGAGTTCTGCCAGATCCAGGCGATCGAAAGGTTGGAGCGCACCGACTCGAATTCCAGCCCGGTAATGGTCTCCGCCGCATGGCACGGCAGGATCTTGCCGGCCGGCGAAATATTGAAAAACTGCCGGCCCCAGCCGCCCATGCATTTCTTCGGCCGCAGCGCGTAATAGTCCGGCACCACATAATCGATATCGAGAATGCCCTTGAGGCGCACGGTGGCGTCCTCGACGATGCGGCTGGTCTCCTCGATCTGCGCGATGGTCGGCATCAACGCGGCGCGGTTCTTCAGCGCCCAGCCATAATACTGCACATTGGCAACTTCGAGCCGGTCGGCGTCGAGATCGACCGCCATCTGGATGATGTCGGCGAGCTGGTGCAAATTCTGCCGGTGCATCACGGCGTTGACCGTCAGCGGCATGTCGAGTTCGCGCGTCCATCTGGCGACTTCGAGCTTTTTGGCGTGGCCGTTCTTGTAGCCCCCGACGCGATCGGCGACGACAGGCTCGTTGCCCTGAAAACTGATCTGCACATGGCACAGCCCCGCATCCGCCAGCGCCGAAAGTTTCTCGCGCGTCAGCAGCACCGCCGAGGTGATGAGGTTCGAATACAGCCCGACATCGCTGGCGTGCTGTACCAGTTCGACGATGTCCTTTCGGGCCGTCGGTTCGCCGCCGGAGAAATGGATCTGCAGCACGCCGATCTCGGCGAGCTCGCTCAGCACCTTTTTCCATTCAGCGGTGGTGAGTTCGTGGCTTGAACGCTCCAGTTCGACAGGATTGGAGCAATAGGGACATTGCAGCGGGCAGCGATGCGTCAGCTCGGCCAGCACGGCCAGCGGAATCCCGAACGTTTCCGCGGTCGAGCGGGTCTTTTCCATGATCGCCAGACCGTCGGTCGGATCGGCGAGCACGGGAATGGCATCTAGGTGGCTATCGCTGGCGAGGGTCGGGCTCATGCGGTCTGCTCCCGTGCCTGGGTCAGAAAGCCCTTGTCTGCGAGGTCCTGTAGCATCGCGATGACATCGACCCCGATGTCCTCGCGCGGCGCGGTGTATTTCGCCGCCAGCAGATCGATGATGACGGCGACGCTGCGCGCGCCGTCGCAGAGCTGCAGGATCTCGACCGCGATCTCGTCCGGCGCCAGCACGCGTTCCGGCGCCAGGATCACCCAGACCTTGCGGCTGTCGTCGAATTTCAGCTTGGCGTGGCGCGGCAGCACCGGCCGGCTGGCCTCTTCAACGCTCATGCGGCGGCTGCGCGGCTCTGCCATGATCTTGCCTCAGCAAGCCGCGGGCACGAAGGCGCCCGGCGGCACGTGGCCGTTGACATAGGCGTGATGCAGCGCGTCGAGCTGCACCCACAAGACATTGGTCTTGAAGATCAGCGCATTGCACACGGCCGCGCGTTCCGCCGGTGTGCTGGCGTGCTTCTTGACGTAGTCGAGCGCAAAATTGGCATCGCGCGGCGCCTGGGTCAGGCGGCGGCTGAAATAGCTCATGATGTCCGGATTGACGAAGTCGTAGTGCTTCAACATGCCGGCGATGCGCTCTTCATGCAGGTTCGGCGCGAACAGTTCGGTGAGTGACGAGGCGATCGCCTCCAGCGGGGTCTTGTCGCGGACGAAGTGAACATAGGCGTCCACGGCAAAACGCGTCGCCGGCAGAATGCCTTCGCCGGATTCGACATAAGCGCTATCAAGGCCAAGGCCCTCGGTCAGCTTCAGCCAGCGCTCGATGCCGCCCTCGGAGCCGGGCTCGCCGTCATGGTCCTCGATCCGGTGTCGCCATTCCATGCGGATGGCGCGGTCGCGAAACCGCGAGATCACGACTGCGTCCTTGATCGGAATCGTGCTTTGATAATAATAGCGGTTCAACGCCCAGGCCTGCACCTGGCCCTTGTTGAGCTTGCCGCCATGCAGCAACGCGTGAAACGGATGCAGGCTGTGATAGCGCGTCGCGCCGATATGTCGCAGCGTCGCCTCGAGTTGCTCCGCGCTGTCGAGCGGGGTGGTGGAGACCAGCGAAAAGGCGGTCAGGGCGTTCACAGCGTTATCTCCATGCCGTCATGGGCCATCTGCCAGCCGGCGTTTTGCAGGCTCGCCCGCTCCGCGGAATCGTGCAGCAGCGCCGGGTTTGAATTATTGATGTGCAGAAAGACCTTTTGCGCAATGCCGCAGTCAGCCAACATGGCGATGGCGCCATCATCGCCGGACATCGAAAGGTGCCCCATGCGCTGACCGGTTTTGACGCCCAGTCCGGCCACGATCATCTCATCGTCGCGCCATACGGTGCCGTCAAAGAACACCAGCGGCGCGCCGTCGAGGCGCTGCGCCAGTTCGGGCGTCACGCGCGCGCAGGCGGCGACGAAGAAAAAATACTGTCCACTGGCCTTATCCTCGATCCGCAGCCCGATCGTATCGCCGTCCTCTTCGACATCGCCGCCGGGATGGATTTCGCCTTCGAGATACCAGGCGCTCTTGCCCGGAACGGCGAATGGCAGCACGGCCAGACCCGACGGCGCTCCATCGGCCAAAGCGGGTTCGAAACTCAGGTCGATGTCGATGGCCTGTCGCGGCACGTTCTTCTCCGCCAGCACATTGAAGATGCTGTTGGCTTTCAGAATCGCGAGCACCCTCTGGTGCGCGTAGAGATTAAATGGCGAGCCCTCTCGCATCGACAAGAGGCCGGCCACCGCGTCAACTTCGCCATTGGTCAGGATCACGCCAGCAATCGGCGTGTGGCGCAATTCGCCGGATGTGGGATGAAGCTGCGGTGTTGAAGTGACCTGCTGCCGCAGCTCTGGCGCCGCATTGATCAGAAACCAGTTGCGGCCGTTATTGCTGAAGGCGAGCGAACTCTGGGTGCTCTGCAATTCAGGTCGCTCGCGGGCAGCCCGGCAAATCGCGCAACCGCAATTCCACTGCGGCACGCCGCCGCCAGCGGCGGCTCCAAGAACGATAACACGCAACATGACATCGCCCCTGAAGCAATCCGGGCGGGGCGCCTTCTGGTGGAAGGCGCCCCGATGGTCGGACCTTACTTACGCGCGGCGCAGGCGTACATGTTGATTTCCATGCCAACCGCGACTTCGACGATTTTCGGTGTTTTCCAGGCCATTTTGGTCTCCCAATATTTGCAGCCGGGGTGCTGCGGCTAATAAGTGTAATGCTTGCACCCGAGTTCGCCAACTGTTTCGTCAACACAATGCGCGCGACGCGTGCATTGCAATGAACCACCGCGATGCAACATTGCAATGGCGGCATTGTTCCCTAAGTGTCAAAGCCGGCTGTACCTTTCCATTCCAGAGACCGATCGCCATGCCCCGCTATTTTTTCAACACCCGTATGCGCGACGACCTGATCGTCGACCCCGACGGCCAAATGTTGCGGGATCCCGATCGGGCCTGGGAAACGGCCCGCGCCATCATTCTGGAATTGCTGCGCACCGAGGGCGCGCCGGGCGATCTGATGAACGCGGTGCTCGAGGTGACCGATGAAAGCGGCGAGATCGTACTGGAGTTTCCGTTCACCGAAGCGCTGCTCGAGGCGACGCCGCCAGGTACCACACGCCACTGATGGCGTCGCACGTCCCGTCGGTCGGCATTGAACACGTCGCCTGGATTTTATTTGCCTAGCCGGGGCAAAATATCAGATGGTGGAGTCAGGAAAGCCTCGGGATGGCGCGTCAGCGCGATAGCAACAGAAGGCTTCCTTACAGGGAGAACCACATGTCGATTCATGCATCCGCGCGTCAGGCGCTGCTCGCAGGCGCTTTGTTGGGTGTTTTCACGCTTGGCGCAGTGGCGCAGCAACCCGCCGCATCGCCGGCGCCAGCGGCTCCCTCCGCCGCGGCGGCGCTTCCCCCCGGTTCACCGTTGGTCGGTCGTCCCGACGGCGCGGCAGCCGCCAAGCTGGCACCGGTGTCGGCGCCGCCGATCGCCACGGCCGCGGACAAATTGCCGGCACTGAAGCTGAAGCTGCCGCCCGGTTTCAACATCGAGGTCTATGCCGCCGGCATGGCCAATGCGCGCTCGCTGGCCGAAGGCGACAAGGGCACGGTCTTCGTGGGCAGCCGCCTCCTCGACAAGGTCTATGCCGTGATCAACAAGGACGGCAAGCGCTCGGTCAAGGTGCTGGCATCCGGCCTGTACCGGCCGAATGGCGTCGCCTTCAAGGATGGCACGCTGTACATCGCCGAGCTGTCGAAGATTTCCAAGATCGAGAAGGTCGAGGATTTGCTCGATAGCCCGCCGAAGCCGACCATGATCTATGATAATTTGCCGAAGGACGAAGCCCATGGCTGGAAGTTCATCGGCATCGGGCCGGACAAGAAGCTCTACGTTCCGGTCGGACAGCCCGGTAACAATGTGCTGCATGACGATGCCCATGGTCAGATCCGTCGCATCAACCTCGACGGCTCCGGCGCCGAAGTGGTCGCGCTCGGTGTCCGCAACAGCGTCGGCTTCGACTGGAATCCGGACACCAAGCAATTGTATTTCACCGACAATGGCCGCGACTGGATGTCGGAGAGCGTGCCGGAAGACGAGCTCAACCGCGTGACCAAGACCGGCGAGGATTTTGGCGCGCCGTATTGCTACCAGGGCAATGTCGTCGATGCCGAATTCGGCTGGGGTAAATCCTGCGCGGATTATACCGCGCCGGTCGGTCTGATGGGGCCGCATACCGCGGCGCTCGGTATGCGCTTCTACACCGGCAAAATGTTCCCCGAGTCCTACAAGAACGCTATTTTCGTGGCGCGGCATGGCTCGTGGAACAAGACCGTCAAGACCGGCGGTGACGTGGTCGCAGTGAAGCTGAACAAGGACGGCACGGTGAAATCCGTCGAACCGTTCCTGACCGGCTTCATCGAGAACAACAACTATCTCGGCCGTCCGGTCGACGTGCTGCCGATGAAGGACGGCTCGATGCTGGTGTCCGACGACTGGAACGGTGCGATCTATCGCATCAGCTACGGCAAGCCGAAGACGGCTGCGAAGTAGGCGATCGTCACACGCCGTCATTCCGGGGCAGGTCGAACCGTGAAACGGTTCGGCCTGAACCCGGAATCTCGAGCTGATTACCCTATCGAGGTTCCGGGTCCGCGGTCGCGCTGATGCGCGATGCGCCCCGGAATGACATGTACCTGACTACAGGAAAGAGTTTTACGAATGCGTCTGTTTGCCGTCATCGCGCTTCTGCTTGTGGCCACATCATCTCTTCAGGCCGAACCGATCGCTGAACGCGCCGCGCCGTGTCTGGCCTGCCATGGCGAGGCCGGCACGTCGGAGATGGAGAACATCCCGTCGCTCGGCGCGCAGCAGCCGGCCTATTCGCTGATCCAGTTGTTCATGTTCCGTGAGAAGCTGCGCCGCTTCGAGCCGATGAACGAGATGGCGAAGGATTTTTCCGATGACGACCTGCGCCTCTTTTCCGATTTTCTCGCCACGCTACCGAAGCCCAAGCCGCCCGCGGAGGCTGGCGAACCGGCGCGGATGGCCAGCGCCCGCATCCTGACCCAGCAATTCCGCTGCGATTCCTGCCACAACGCCGATTTCGCCGGCCGGGACAACATTCCTCGGATCGCCAATCAACGCGAGGACTACCTCGTCAAGACGTTGCGCGAATACAAGGACAATTCCCGGCATGGCTACGACGCCACCATGGCCGATGTGATGCAATCGGTCACCGACCCGCAGATCGTCGAACTGGCGTATTTCCTGGCACGGGTGCGGTAGGCGTGTGTCTGTCATCCCGGGGCGTGGGCGGCGGCAGCCGGGCGCGAACCCGGAATCCTGACATGTTCATCCCATTTCCAGATTCCGGGTTCGCTCGAGCTGCGCTGTCGCGCCCCGGAATGACAAGTCTGCGGCGAAACGCTCCCCCATTGGCCAATGGCTCCGGCTGCGATAACAAGCGCCACCCATGGAGTGATGCATGAACGATCTCTGGCGTTTGTCGGCCGTTGACCTGGCCGCGTTGATTCGAGCCCGCAAGGTGTCGGCGAAGGAAGCGGCGCTCGCCGGTCTGGCGCGGCTCGACGCGGTCAACCCGGTCATCAACGCCGTGGTCGAGCACCGCCCCGATGACGTGCTGGCGCAGGCCGAGGCGATCGACGCGGCGCTGGCGCGCGGCGATGAAATCGGGCCGCTCGGCGGCGTGCCTGTCACCGTCAAGGTCAATATCGACTATGCCGGCTACGCCACCACCAACGGCGTTCAGATTCAGAGCGGCGTCCTGCCGACCAGCAACAGTCCGGTGATCGACAATCTGCGCAAGGCCGGCGCGGTGATCCTCGGCCGCACCAATTGCCCGGCCTTTTCCTATCGCTGGTTCACCACCAATTTGCTCTATGGCGACACCAAGAACCCGCGTGATCCGGCGCTGACGCCGGGCGGCTCGTCCGGAGGTGCCGCGGCGTCGGTGGCGGCCGGCATCGGCCATATTGCGCACGGCACCGACATTGCCGGCTCGATCCGCTACCCGGCCTATGCCTGCGGTGTGCATGGCCTGCGCCCCACACTCGGCCGCATTGCCGCTTATAATGCCGCCCTGCCGGGGCGCATCATTTCCGGGCAGATCACCGCGATGTCCGGTCCGCTGGCGCGGACCATCGGCGATATCCGGCTCGGCCTCGCCGTGATGTCGCAGCCCGACATGCGCGACCCGTGGTGGGTGCCGGCGCCGCTGGAAGGCCCGTCGATGCCGAAGCGCGCGGCGATCTGCCTGCGGCCGGACGGGCTTGAAATCACCGACGACGTCGAAGCCGCGGTACGCGATGCGGGCCGGCGGCTGCGGGCGGCCGGATGGACCGTCGAGGAGGTCGACAACACGCCGCCGTTGCGCGAGGCGGCGGAGTTGCAGACCCAGATCTGGTTCGGCGATGGTTTCCAGGGAATGATGGACGCTGCCGAGCGGGAGGGGGATCCCGGGGCGCTGGCCTGTCTGCGCGGCATCCAGCCCCGCCTCGAAGGCTTTGAAAATGGCGGCCTGTCGCGGGCCCTGGTGCGGCGCTCGAGCTTCGTGCGCGACTGGCAGATGTTCCTGCAGGACTACGCGGTGGTGCTGATGCCGGTATCCGGCGAGTTGCCGTTTGCCGACAACCTCGACCTCAAGGACGCTGAATCCTTCGAGCGGGTGTGGCGGGCGCAGCTGCCGCAGATCGGTATTCCCTTCATGGGCCTGCCGGCGCTGGTGGTGTCTACCGGCCTGGTCGGACGCACGCCAACCGGGGTGCAGATCGTCGCCGGCCGCTACCGCGAGGACCTCTGTTTGCTGGCGGGCGAAGCCATCGAGGCCGGCGGTACGCCGGTGTCGCCGATCGATCCTGTCACCGCCTGATCGCAACGAAGGTAAAGGACATGGCCAACATCTATGACTTCTCGGCCAGAACGCTGGCGGGCGATGACGTGTCGCTCCGGCAATTCGAGGGCAAGGCGCTGCTGATCGTCAATACCGCCAGCGCCTGCGGGTTCACGCCGCAATACAAGGGCCTGCAGCAGCTCCACGAGGCCTATGCGCCACGTGGCTTCGCGGTGCTGGGCTTCCCATGTAACCAGTTTGGTGGCCAGGAGCCGGGCGATTCCAGCCAGATCGAGACCTTCTGCGAGACGCATTACGAGGTCAGTTTCCCGATGTTCGAGAAGATCGACGTCAATGGAAACCATGCCCATCCATTGTATAATTTCCTGAAATCTGAAAAGTCGGGATTGCTCGGCTCGGCGATCAAATGGAATTTCACCAAATTCCTGGTCGACCGTGCCGGTCGGGTCGTGGCGCGGTACGCGCCGACCACCAAACCTGAATCGCTAAAAGAAGAAATCGAGGCGCTGCTATGACCGATACCAATGACGCGATCACCCCATTGCCCGATCGGCTGTCCACCGATCCGCGAAGCCCGTTCTACAATGCCGATGTGCTGCAGCGCGACGTCGGCATCCGCTTCAAGGGCGTCGAGCGCACCAATGTCGAGGAATATTGCGTCAGCGAGAGCTGGGTGAAGGTGCCGGCGGGTACCGCCAAGGATCGCTTCGGCAATCCGCTGATGATCAAGCTGACCGGTCCGGTCGAAGCCTATTTCCGCGACGAGGTTTAAACTGTCATTCCGGGGCGGGAGCAGCGCCAGCTGCGACCGAGCCCGGAATCCCGAGATGGGACGCTGAACATGTCGAGGTTCCGGGTTCGCTCGCGCTGGCGCGCTCCCGCCCCGGAACGACAGTGAAAGCCGTGACTAGCAAAAAGGCGTTGTCCGCATAAATTTGAAGCTTAAAGTAATTTAAGTTTCACGCTACGCTCGAACAGCGGCAGGATGGATCGGTCGAATCCTCCTTGTTGCAATGCGTTCATGGCCAATGAGGACCGGGAATGAAGGTGGTGTCGCTGCGTTCGGAGGCTTCAACCGGTCCGGAGCCGTTGCCTGGCCTCAAGCCGGCGTCGGCGATGATCGAGATCGATCACGTCTCGCAGCGCTTTCAGACCTCCGGTCGGCAAAGCCATCTGGCGCTGTCGGACATCAACCTCACCATCGACGACGGCGCCTTTGTCTCGATCCTCGGCCCCTCCGGTTGCGGCAAATCCACGCTGCTCTACATCGTCGGCGGCTTCGTGCAGCCGAGCGACGGTGAAGCAAGGGTCAAGGGCAAGGTCATTACCGGCCCGGGCCCCGATCGCGGCCCGGTATTCCAGGAATTCGCGCTGTTCCCGTGGAAGAACGTGCTCGGCAATGTGATGTACGGGCTGCGCCAGCAGGGCGTGAAGAAGGCCGAGGCCGAGGCGAAGAGCCGCAAGCTGCTGGAGATGGTCGGCCTCAAGGGCTACGAAAACTTCTATCCGAAAGAACTGTCCGGCGGCATGAAGCAGCGCGTCGCGATCGCGCGCACGCTGGCCTACAATCCCGCCGTTCTATTGATGGACGAGCCGTTCGGCGCGCTGGATGCGCACACCCGCACCCGGCTGCAGAACGATCTGCTCACCATCTGGGAGCGCGACCGCAAGACGGTATTGTTCGTCACCCATTCGGTCGAGGAGGCGGTGTTCCTGTCCGACAAGGTCGTGGTGATGACGCGCTCGCCGGGCAGCATCAAGGTGGTGGTCGATATCGACTTGCCGCGTCCGCGCAAGCGCGCCGAACTGCTGCTCGATCCGCGTTACCAGAAATATGTCGTCGATATCGAGAAGATGATCGACGACACCGGCGAAGACGGAATCCACGAATGATGTCGCCAAGCGCGTTGCTGGAAAAATCGGCGCCGCTGCTTGCTTGCATCGGGCTGCTGTGCGCCTGGCAGCTGGCCTCGCTGGAGCTGCGGACCGAAAGCTTTCCAACCGCGTGGGAAGCGATCCGCGCGGTACCCTCGATCCTCGGTGACAAGGAATCGCTGATCAATATCGGCGCCTCGATCCGCCGCATGGTGGTCGGGCTCAGCCTCGCGGTGCTGTTCGCGATTCCGCTCGGCCTGCTGATGGGCCGGCTGAAGAGCGTCGCCTCGTTCTTCAATCCGCTGCTGATGATCATCTATCCGGTGCCGAAGGCGGCCTTGATGCCGATCATCATGCTGTGGCTCGGCGTCGGCGATCTCTCCAAGACGCTGGTGATCTTTCTCGGCGTCAGCCTGCCGATCATCTATCACTCGTTCCAGGGCGGCAAGGCGGTGGAAGAGAAGATGCTGTGGTCGGCCGCGGCGATGGGCATGTCGGCACCGCGGCGGATGTGGCGCATCGTGCTGCCGGCGGCACTGCCGGAAATTCTCACCGGCTGCCGCACCGGGCTGGTGCTGGCGTTGTTCACCATGGTGACCTCGGAGATGGTCGCGCGGCAGTCCGGCGCCGGCAACATCCTGTTCAACGCGCTGGACATGGCGCAGTACGACACCGTGTTCGCGATGATCATCATCATCGGGGCGATGGGCATCCTGTTCGATGCGGCGTTCGAGAGACTGCGTGGCTCGCTGGTGCGCTGGTCAAAACCGCAGCACGACATTCCGCTGAGCTTCTCATGAACCCCGCCCTGCACAAGGTCCTGCTCGGCATCACCCCGATCGCGCTGTTCATCGCGCTGTGGCAGGGCTTGATCAGTTTCGGCTACGCGCCCGTCACACTGCTGCCGCCGCCCGGCGCGGTATTCTCGCGATTGGGCCAACAACTGTTCACCAGCGATTTCCTGCACGAGATCGCCGCCACTTTGGTGCGGCTGTTCGCGGGCTTCGGCATCGCGGTGGGGCTCGGTGTCACCATCGGCCTGGCCGCGGCGGTCAGCCCGGCGATCAACGCGGTGGTGAAGCCGCTGGTGCGGGTGCTGGCGCCCATTCCAAAGGTGGCGTTGTATCCGGCGCTGCTGCTGATCCTCGGTTTCGATCATGCCTCGAAGATCACGCTGGTCGCCGCCGACGCGCTGTTTCCGATCCTGCTCTCGACCTATTACGGCGCCTCGATGGTCGAGCAGAAGCTGATCTGGTCGGCGATGGCTGCCGGCACGCCGCGGGCGCAGATCCTGTTCAAGGTGGTGCTGCCGGCGGCGATGCCCTCGATCCTGACCGGCTGCCGCATCGGCCTGGTGATCTCCTGCATCGTGGTGTTCCTGGCGGAGATGATCACCTCGACCGACGGTCTTGGCCACATGCTGGTGCAGGCCGCGCGCACCTTCCAGACCGTCGATATGTTCGTGCCGCTGATCACGATTTCGATGCTCGGGCTGCTCCTGAACAGCCTGCTGCACGGGTTGCGGACCTATTTGCTGCGCGGATTTCCGGAAGTGTAGCTCCGTCGTAGGGTGGGCAAAGCGTAGCGTGCCCACCGGCCGACGACGGGCGGATTGATGGTGGGCACGGCGCAAGAGCGCCTTTGCCCACCCTACGGCTTCATCCCAGCCGCATGTCGAGCAGGCGGCGGCCGCCTTCGGTCTTCAGCTGCTTCTTCACCGCCGGTGAGGCCGCGATCTCGTAGTGATCGGCGTAGGCCTCGTGGTTCTTCTCGATATCGTCGAGGCGATACAGATAGTTCACCATCAGCCCGGCGGATTCGCGCAGGCCCTTGGCCGAGATGTCGCCGAGCCAGTCGATGCGCTCCAGCCGGGCGCCATTGCCGAGATGGAAGCGGGCGACCGAATCAACAGGACCGCCGCGCGGCGCCTTGGCTTTAAGGAAATAATGCGCGGCGAGCGGTTCGATCACCGCGCGCAGTTGCGCCGCCTGCGCCGCGTCGTGGATCCAGTCGGGGTTATCCAGCAGTTCAAGCAGCGGGCGCTCCTCCTCGCTGAGCGGCAGGTCCGGCGTGCGCTTTAGCCACTTCATGAAGCCGGGCACCGGCGACAGCGTCACGAAAGTGTCGAGCTTCGGCAGTTCACGACGCAGTTCCTCCACCACCTGCTTGATCAGGAAATTGCCGAATGAAATCCCGGCAAGACCGCGCTGGCAGTTCGAGATCGAATAGAACACCGCGGTGCGGGCACGGTCGATCGGCACCGGCTGACGGTCTTCGGCGAGCAGCGGCGCGATGGCGCCCGGAATCGCTTCGGTCAACGCGACTTCGACAAAGATCAGCGGTTCGTCGACCAGCGCGGGATGGAAGAACGCGTAGCAGCGGCGGTCGATCGGATCGATGCGGCGGCGCAGATCGTTCCAGTCGTGGATCTCATGCACGGCCTCGTATTTGATGACCTTCTCGAGAATGATGGCGGGTGTCGACCAGTTTATTTTTCGCAGCACGAGAAATCCCCTGTTGAACCAGGAAGCCAAGAGATGCGCGATGTCGCGGTCGACGGTGGCGAGATCCTTGTGTCCGTTTTTGAGGTCGAGCAGATCGGCGCGCATGTTCACCAGTTCGTGCGTGGCACCAGGCGCGCGGTTCAAGCGTCGAAACAATTCCTGGCGCTGCGGCTCGGAGGCGAAGTGCAGTTCGCCGGCGCCGTCCCCGCTCGGCTTGTCGCGCCAGGCCTCGATGGCCTTGTCCAGCTTGTCGGCGTCGGGACCGTATTTTTCCGCGAGCGCCTCGAAAAAGGTCAGGCGGCCGGCCTCGTCGAGGCTGTGATAGCGGTCGAGCACGCCGCGCGCGATAACGCTGCCGGAGGCTTCGCCGCGACCGGACAACAATTCGCCGCACAGCTCGATGAGGTCTGACGTATTCTGTCCGGCGTCGACCGATGCCGGGCCGAGGCGCAGCAGGGCGCGACCGCGCTCGGAAATCGAGGCGAGCAGGTCGGAGAAGAAGTCGTTGGTCATGGTGAATCAATTCCCGGCTGGCCGTCCGCATCCAGTCATCGGCAATATAGGGCATGTCCCGGCATATTGCGCGGTCATTTGAAGCATGAAACAATTGTGAAGGCGGGCCCGCCCGGCAAGAGACTTGCATCGTAGCGCCCGACACAGGGGATTTTACAATGAAGCGAATTCTGGCGAAGGGCGGCGTTGTCGCGACTCTGGCATTAAGCGTGGTGCTTGGCGCGAGCGCGGTGCATGCCCAGCAGACCATCAAGGTCGGCTGGACCATTCCGGCGGAAGAATCCAAATACTGGATGATGAAGCGGCCGCAGGAATTCCCCGATATCGGCAAGGCCTACAACATCGAGTGGGTGCAGTTTCAGGGCACCGCGCCAATGACCCAGGCGCTGGCCGCCGGCGCGCTGGACTGCGCGACGCAGTCGCCGCTGGCGCTGGCCCAGGGCACCGTCAGTGGCGGGTTGAAAGCCTACATCGTCGCCCAGCATGTCTTTGAAAAGCCCGGCAGCTTTTCGGTCTACTGGGCCGTCAAGGACGACTCGCCGATCAAGACCATCGCCGACCTCAAGGGCAAGACGCTGTCGATCAACACGCTGGGCTCCGGTATCTATGGCCCGATGGCGATCCTGCTGAAGCAGGCCGGCCTCGACGCCGCCAAGGACGTCAAGCTGGTTGAGGTCGGCTTCGCGCTGTCGGAAGAGGCGCTGCGTTCCGGCCGCGTCGACTCGGCGGTGATGAACCAGCCGTTCGCCGCGCGCATGGAAGCCAAGGGTGGCACGCGAAAACTGTTCTCGCTGTCGCAGCAGCAGCCAAATATCGTGCACATTCTCGAAGCCTGTCGCGCCGACTTCATCGACAAGAGCCCGGACCTCGCCAAGCTCTATGTCCGCGACCTCACGCTCGGCATGCAGAAGGCTTTGGCCAACCGCGAGGAGACGCTGAAGGTCGTCAACGAGGTGATGAAGGCGCCGATCCCGGTGCTGGAGACCTATCTGCTGAGGGATAATGATTTCGCGCGCGATCCCGGGGCGGCGCCGAACTTTACCGCGATCCAGCAGATGCTCGATGTCTATGTCGAGACTGGCATGCTGCCGACGAAGGTCGACGTGTCGGCCTGGAAGCACCAGACCATCGTGGCGCCGCTGAAGTAGCGACTTGCCCCGGACGCGGTGCGCTGCGCGGCCTTGGCCGCGTGGTGCGCCGCAGAGCCGGGGCCCTACCAGACGCCGGTGCCCGTTACGGTCCCGGCTCCGCGGAGCGGCACAAGAGTGCCGCACCGCGTCCGGGACAAGTATCAACTACTCGTCCGCCATCTTTCCGGTCATGCGGCCGTCGATCAGCAGATCCAGTGCATATTTGATGGTGGCGCGCTCGTCGTCGCTGAACTGCTTCAGCAATTCCGCCTCGTGCTGCATCGCCGCTGCCTGCGCCGGCTTGACGCGGGCGCGGCCACGGGCGGTAAGGTGCAAGGTGACGCGGCGGCGGTCGGCGGCCGCGCTCTTGCGCTGCAACAGTCCATCGCGCTCCATCCGGTCGAGAACTTTTGTCAGACCGGGTTGCTTCATCAGCGCCATCGCGGCCAGTTCGCCGACCGACAGGCCCTCGACATCCATCAGGCAGGCCAGCACGCGCCATTCCGGTACCGTAAGATCCCAGTCCTTGAGCCGGGCGTGGAATTCGCGCGAGACGTTGAAGCTGGCGCGTGCCAGCAGATAGGACAGATAGTTGCGGGCAAAGCTGTTGCTGGCCAGCTTTGGTGCACGGCGCAGCGCGCGGTCGATGCGGCGTAGTTCGCCGGAATGAAACACCAGCGGATCATGGTTACGTTCGACGAAGCGGACAACCTCGCCTACCAGGATGGTGTGATCGCCACCGGGATAGCGTGCCCAGGTCTTGCATTCAAAGATCGGCGCCAGCCCCTCGATCAGGGGCGCGCCGGTGACGCCGGGCGCGTGCGTGATGTCGGCGAATTTGTCGGAGCCGCGCTTGCCGAACCGCATCGCCAGTTCGCCGTGATCCGCGCCGAGGAAGTGGATCGCGAAGGCATCGGCCGCCACGAAGGGATCGTGGCTCGGTGACGATTTGGCCACGCTCCACAGCACCAGAGGTGGATCGAGCGACACAGAGGAAAATGAATTCGCGGTCATGCCGACCAGGTGTCCGCCATGGGTCGCCGTAACCACGGTAACGCCGGTGGGAAACTGGCCGAGCGCCTGCCGGAACGGCACTGCGTTCACTCCCGGCGCGGCCGCCGCGACCTTGTCATCCGCCATCGCATTCGCCTGTTCTTCTTGACCGGCATGCCCCCGGGAAAATAGCCCGCACACCGTGTTTTAACATTAAAAATATTCCTTTTCATGTAACATGACGGGTCCTATCATCCAACGATAATCGCTTTAAAACCTGGAGAAACCGCATGCTGGCAGATCGCATCGAGGCGAAATGGATCGACGCGTTCTGCGAGATTTTCGAGCGCTGCGCGGTGAAGCCTGGCGATACCGCGGCGATTCTTTCCGAGACGCAGTCGCGCGCGCTCAACGTGCACATTGCCGAGCTGGCGCTGCTGCGGATGGGCGCGCGGCCGTTTCACGTCATCCTGCCCACCCCGCGCAACAGGCAGGTCGTACCGGTGCGCTCCACCGGCGCGTCGGAAGCGATCGGCCAGCTCGGTCCGGTGGTGTCAGCGCTGCAGCAGGCCGGCTTCGTGGTCGACTGCACCATCGAGGGCCTGATGCACGCCAAGGAGACGCCGGAGATCCTGAAGGCCGGCGCGAGGATCCTGGTGATCTCCAACGAGCATCCGGAAGCGCTGGAGCGCATGGTGCCGGATAGCGCGCTGGAGAAGCGGGTACGCGCGGCCGCCAAGATGCTGCGCGGGACCAGGCATATGAAGGTGACGTCGGCGGCCGGCACTGATCTCGACGTCAACATGGAAGGCGCGGCCACCGTCGGCGTCTGGGGCTGGACCGACAAGCCCGGCACGCTGGCACACTGGCCGGGCGGCATCGTGGTCAGTTTTCCGAAGAGCAACACCATCAACGGCACGCTGGTGATGGATGCCGGCGACATCAACCTGACCTTCAAACGCTATCTGACCTCTGCGGTTCGGATGACGCTGAAGGACGACTATGTCGTCGACCTCGCGGGCGAGGGCGCCGATGCCGAGATGATGAAGCGCTACCTTGCCGCCTGGGGCGACAGGGAAGCCTATGCGGTGTCGCATGTCGGCTGGGGCATGAATCCCAATGCGCGCTACGAGTCGCTGGCGATGTATGACCAGCGCGATACCAACGGCACCGAGATCCGCGCGGTGGCCGGCAATTTCCTGTTCTCGACCGGTGCCAATGAATTCGCCGGGCGCTACACCGCGGGGCATTTCGATCTGCCGGTGTTCAACACCACGATCGAGCTCGACGGCGTTCCGGTGATCAAGGCCGGCGTGCTGCAGGATGTGTTCGGCTGAGCCCTCTCCCCGTCATGGCGAGGAGCCCTTGCGACGAAGCAATCCAGTCTTCCCTTGTAATTCTCTGGATCGCCGCGTCGCGGAGTTTATCATCGGGCCGGCGAAGCCGGACCCGGTGGCTCCTCGCAATGACGCGGAAGGCGCTGTGCATTACAGCACCGGCGGCTTGGCCAGTTCAAAGTGCCGGAGTAGGCCGACAAACGCCGCCAGCCGCTGCTCTCGATAGGCATCGACATCCATTCCGGCATAATCGAGAAAGCCTTCGCCGCTACGGAGGCCGACCTTGCCCTCGGCCATGTTGCGGCCGATGATATCCGGCGCGGCGTAGCGATCGCTTTTCAAGGCACCGGTGAGGTACTGGCTGGCATAATGCAGAATATCGCCGCCGCCCCAGTCGACGAATTCCAGCAGCCCGAGCACCGCGAAGCGGAAGCCGAAACCGTATTTGATCGCCTTGTCGATATCAGCGGCTGACGCTACGCCTTCCTCGACCATGCGCGCGGCCTCGTTCATCGCCAGCACCTGGATGCGCGGCACGATGTAGCCGGGGCTCGCGGCGCAGATCACGGGCACTTTGCCGATACCCTCCAGCATTGCCTTCACGCGCGCGGTGATGGCGGGATCGGTCTTCGCGCCCGGCGACAGCTCGACCAGCGGCACCAGATAGGCCGGGTTGAGCCAATGCGCATTCAGGAAGCGCTCGGGATGCTCCACCGCGCCGGAAATGTCGTCGACCAGAATGGTCGAGGTGGTGGAGGCGATGATCGGCGTCGGCCCAGCCAGTTGCGAGGCCTTGGCCAGCGCGTCGCGCTTGAGGTCGAGCACTTCCGGCACGCCTTCGAAGATGATCGCCGCGCCCGACAGTGCCGCGCCGGCGTCAGCTTCCGGCACGATGCTGACGCGGTCCATCAGGGTTTCGACATCGCCGGCGGCCAGCAGGCCGAAGCGCGCCATCGAGGCAAAGGTCTTACGGATTTCGCCGAGCGCGTCGGTTTCCAGCGCGGCAAACTTGTCGGTCTCGCGCGTCTTGAAATCGATGATGGCGACGGGATGCCCGGCATAGGCAAAGGCAACGGCGATGCCGCGACCCATGCGGCCGGCGCCGAGGCAGGCGATATTTGAATGCACCGTCATGAGGCAAAACCTTCGCGCAGCAGTTTCAGCAGGCCGTCGCGGTCGAGCCCGCCAAGGCCGAGCGAGGCCAGCGTGCGGCCGCCCTGCAAGAAGTTCTCGCCGCAGATGGCGCCGCCGATCGCCAGGAAGGATCTGATCAGCGGCGTCTCGACGCCCGCGAGTTCGGCGGAGGACAGGAAGAATGACAGGCCGGTGCGCAGATCCTCGCGCATGTAGCGGTGCTCGGTGAGCACGATGTGCTCGCGCCAGTCGCCGGAATCGGTGAGGCGGTCATGCGAACCGCGGCCATACATCCACTCGTCGCCTTGCTTGGCATAGTGGTCTGCCAGCGGAAAATGCGGGGCGGCATAGGAGAAGGCGTCGCGGATGGCGATGCGCTCGGCGTCGAGCGCGTCGGTGACGCGGCGGATCGCGGCTTGCGTGCCTTCCTTGTGGATGTCCCACGCCTCGAAATGCTCCAGCGGGCCGGCATTCATCACGATCAGCGGCGGATGAATGATCGGGCCCGCATTCATCAGCGCGCCGGACAGCGCATCGCCGCACGGCTCGATCACGCCGGGGAAGGCCTTGTCGATCACCGCGACGGCGTGGTCGGACAGGCTGAGCGGGAATACCCCGGTCGGCAGCCGTTTGGCCCTGATGGTGATGGCGACCTCGAAAGGGCCGTGCTTGCGCGCCAGCCAGGGCAGCGTGCCGGTCTCGGCGAAGGCCACCTTGGCGTGGTTGCCGGCATCATGGGCGGCCTTGGCGAAGATCATCGAGCCGAAGGTCGCCGGCGGCAGATAGACCACCTGGCCGTCCGTGAGATGCGGTGCGAGCTGTCTGGCGATGTCCGGTTGCGCGAAGGCCGGGGTGGGGCACAGGATCAGCTCGACGTCACGGATGGCGTCGGCGATGTCCGTGGTGACCAGCGCGAGCTGGGTGTCGTGCGTGCCCTGCGCGTTCTTCACGACAATGCGTGAGCCGGCGGCGCGATGCGCGGCGACGGCATCGACGTCGCGACGCCAGAGGCGGACGTCGTGGCCCTGCAGGGCGAAGTCACCGGCCGCGGCGAACGATCCGTTGCCGCCACCCAGAACTGCGATTTTCATTGGTCGTCCTCGAACGGTTTAGCGGTAGGGTGGGTTGAGCCCTTGCGAAACCCACCGCGGAGTAGGATGGGTTTCGCAAGTGCTCAACCCATCCTACGAAGGCGTACTTTGCTTCAATTTGAAATGCTGCACCTTGCCGAGCGCGGTGCGCGGCAGGTCGGTGACGAACACGATGTCGCGCGGCACCTTGAAGCGGGCGAGCTGGGTCAGCACATGGGCGCGCAGGGCCTCGGCGGTGACGCTGCAGTCCGGCCGCAGCATCACATAGGCCACCGGGACTTCCTGCCATTTCGGATCGGGCAGGCCGACGACGCCGACCTCGGCGACATCGGGATGCTCCAGCAGCACGCGCTCGATCTCGGCCGGATAGATGTTCTCGCCGCCGGAGATGATCATGTTCTTCTTGCGGTCATGGACCCAGAAATAGCCGTCGGCGTCGCGGCTGCCAATATCGCCGGTGCGGTACCAGCCATCATGCAGTGCTTCGCGGGTGGCGGTCTCATTGCCCCAATATTCGAAGAAAACGTTGGGGCCGCGCACGGCGATCTCGCCGGAGGTGCCGGCCGGCAATTCGGCGCCGGACTCATCGATGATCATGGCCTCGCAGCACAGGCCAGGCAGGCCGGTCGAGCCGGCGCGGGAGAGGTCGCCGCCCAGCCGCGTATACACCGAGATCGGGCAGGTCTCGGTAGAGCCATAGACCTGCAGTACCGGAATGTGGCGCGCGATGAGGCGGGCGATCAGATGCGGCGGCACGATCTGCGAGCCGGTCGACACCGCCTTCAGGCAGGAGACGTCGGCTTCGGCCCAGCCCGGGTGCTCGCTCATCGCCTGGATGATGGCCGGGACCCACACCGTCAGCGTCGGCCGGTTGTTGACGATGGCCGCCAGCGTGGTGTCCGGGGTGAAGCGCGCGTGGATGGTCACGGTGGCGCCGTGATGCAGCGCCGGTGTGGTCTGGATGTTGAGCCCGCCGACGTGAAAGAACGGCAGCACGGTCAGCACGTGATCGTCGGAAGTCAGGCCATGCATGTGCTGGCTCATCATCCCGTTCCACAGCAGCGCCTCCTGGCGCAGCACCGCCCCCTTGGGGCGGCCGGTGGTGCCGGAGGTGTAGACGATCAGCAGCGGACAGGCGAGGTCGGTATGCGGGTTGCGGCCGTCGCCCGAAGCCTTCGCCAGCAGCGCATCGAACGTCTCGCCGGCGGGCGGGTCAAAATCGAGCGCGACGATCCGGGTATCCGGCAACTCGGTGGCGAGCGCCGGCAGGATGCCCGCGAAGGCTTGCTCCAGCACCAGCACCTTGACCGAGGCATCGGACAGGATGAACAATTGCTCGGCCACGGCCAGCCGCCAGTTCAGCGGCACCAGCATCGCACCGAGCCGGGCGCAGGCATAGAGCAGCACCAGATAGTCCGGCCGGTTCAGGCTCAGGATGGCGACGCGGTCGCCGCGGCCGACGCCGCATTCGGCCTTCAGCGCCTTGGCGGTGGTTTCGATCCGCGCGTTGAAGGCGGCATAGCTGAGCGTCGCGCCCTCGAAATGGATCGCGGGCTTGTCCGGCGTGAAGGCGGCGTTGCGGGCGATGAGGTGCGAAAGATCCACGATCAATGATCCGGTCTGGGTTAGTCTGGTGTCCCGGACGCGATGCGGCATCCTTATGCCGCTTCGCAGAGCCGGGATCCCGGCTATTTGGCCCGGGTGGTTTTAGACACCGGGACCCCGGATCTGCGGCGCAACACGTCGCAAGACCGACGCGCCGCGCCGCGTCCGGGGAACGATGAACATGACGTTCGTCGTTTTATTCGTCCTTCTCGCCTGGCTCGTACAGCGCTTCGCGGCCGATGCGGTCGAGGCAGAGTTCGGCGGTCCAGGGCAGCATCAGCGCGCCGCAGCGGCTGTCGCGATAGATGCGTTCCAGCGGCAGCGACTTCAGCATGGCCTGGCCGCCGCAGGTGCGGATCGCCAGCGTGGCGATCTCATTGGCGCCTTCCATCACGGAATATTGCGCGGCATAGGCGCGCAATACCTGTTCCTTGCTCGGATTGGCGCCGGCCTCGGTGATCGCCTGGAACCTGATGCCCTTGATCTGCTCCAGCTTGATTTGCATCTGTGCCACCGCGATCTGCTTGGTCGGGTACATGCGGCGCTTCACCGGCGGCGTGCCGGGCACTTCGCCGCGTAGATACTTCACGGTAAAATCATAGGCGGGCTGCGCCAGGCCGACATAGGTCGGCGACAGCGTCAGGAACATGTGCGGCCAGCGCATCGCGGCCTGAAAGTACACGCCGCGCGGCATCAAAGCCGCGTCATGCGGCACGAACACGTCCTTGAACAGCAGCGTACGCG
>JACMOT010000374.1 GCA_014377915.1 Tardiphaga sp. | reverse complement strand
ATCTGGAAGCCGGCGGCGAAGGGCTGGATCCGAACGTGCGCGATGCGCTCAAGGCGCTGAAGAACTAACACCGCACTCTCCACGTCGTCCCCGCGGATGCGGGGGCCCATAGCCTCTGTCCTCACAACTGATGGACGTGCCCTCTCCGTTGTGCCGCCAAACGGCGACAGTGTGTACGGGTCCCCGCGTTCGCGCTAGGGCATGCACACATCTTTGAGGTTCCTGCCGATTGCCACGAGGTGGAAATGTTCGAGGCCGTTTTTCATGGTGATGGGACCGGGTGGTTTGGATGAGGGATAGCCGTCCCAGCCGCCGAGACGGCCGATGACCCAGGCGGCGAAGGCGAGGCTGTCGGGCGGGTGCGGGTTTCGCAGGCGTTTGGTTCGCGCCTCGTATTGCTGATTGAGCGCTTTGAGCGTGGCGATCTCGTTGGCGTCGAACACCAGCGATATCGGCTGCCGGCTGCGGCCGTCGCGGGCCTGCAGCAGCTGCAGCGTGATGACCGCCGCCTTGGCGGCGATGGCGACGATCTTGAGAAGACGGTCGGCCGTGGCGATCTGGCTGTCTTCCAGTTGCAATCCCTGGGTCTTGAGGATGCGGAAGAACTGCTCGATCAGCCAGCGCTGCTTGTACCACTCGGCGATGCGCCAGGCCTGTTCCGCGGTTGCGACCGGGTGCGTGGTGAGAAGCCGCCAATGCAGCGGTGCGGCCCCGGCGGGTGGATCCACCTCGCGGACGTCGACATAGCTGAGCGGCAGGCGTGGCGGCAGATGGCGCAGCGATTTGGCTTGCGGCCGGCGCAACTCGACCGCGCCGAAGCGTAGTTCGAGAATGACGATGCGCTCGGCGCGCTGCCCGCGATCGCGTAGCGTGAGGGGCCGGCGGTCCTTCACCCGCATGGCTTCGCCGACCTCATAGAGGCCGCTTTCGTCGCTCAGCATGCGATCATGCATGCTACGGGCGATGACGTGGAAGCGCATCTCGGCGCCGCTGGCATAGAGCGCGTAGATGTCGCTCTCGCGGTCGCCCAGCACGGTCACCATGGCGGCGCCGGCCAGCAGCGGCGCCGCGGCCTGCGCCGTCGTGATCCAGCGCTGCGATTCCTTGTCGTCCAGGGCGCGCCGGTCGTGGGAGACGGCGCGGCGGCCCTCGCGGGTCTTGATGCTGCCGCTCAACAGACCGAGGCATCCGCCATGCTCGGCATCGACCGCCAGCATCGGATGCAGCAGCACCCCGCGGCCATTGCCCTTGCCGATCTCGCCGAGGCCGCGCCGGCGGCCGGCCGTGGTGGCAAAATTGATCTCGCTGGTGTCCTGGATCGCCAGAACATGACGGCCTTCGGCCGCTTCCGCCGTATGCTCGCTCCAGCCTTCGATCAACCGCGGCAGCGTCACCCTGGCATTGCCGATAAAGCGGTTGAAGCGGACTTCAAGGGCGCGGTCGCCATCGGCGAGCCGCCGCAGGCAGACATCCTCGCCCGCGACCATGCGTTCCAGAAGCGCCGCCCCCCTTTATCGAGGCGGCGATCCTCGAAGCGTCCGAGCGACCAGCCGATATGCACATCCATCCCGACACCTCCGCTTCAGCTGAAGTGCCACAATAAGAATCACATCAACGCCTGATTCGGGAATCCCCGGGAACGGGCCAATGCCCACTAAAGATGTGTGCATGCCCTAGCGCGAACGCGGGGACCCATACACGCTGTCCCCGCGTTACGCGCAAATGCTCGCGGCCGGCAGTTCGCCTTCCTTATCAAGGACGGAGGTTATGGGTCCCCGCGTTCGCGGGGACGACATGGGGAGGGAGCTGGGTCGATATGATGTAGCAGCGCGTGCGGCGACTACAGGTGTGTGTCGCTCAATACGCGTTCTCGTTCTTGGTCATCAGCGAGATCGGCGTCTTCAGCAGAATGTAGGCGGCGAACAGCACCGACCAGTTCTCGATATAGTACAGGTCGAACTCGACTCGCTTCTGGATCTTCTGCTCCGAGTCGATCTCGCCGCGCCAGCCGTTGATCTGGGCCCAGCCGGTAATGCCCGGCTTGACGCGGTGGCGGGCGAAATAGCCGTCGACGGCTTCGTCGAACAATTGCGTCTGCACGCGGCCCTGCAGCGCGTGCGGTCGCGGGCCGACCAGCGACAGGTTGCCTTTCAGCACGACGTTGAACAACTGCGGCAATTCGTCGAGGCTCGACTTGCGGATGAAGCGACCGACCCGGGTGACGCGCTTGTCGCCCTTGGTGACGACGGTCTTGGCCATTGGATCGGCCTGGTCGTGGTACAGCGAGCGGAACTTGAATACGTCGATCCGCTCGTTGTTGAAGCCGAAGCGCTTCTGCCGGAACAGGACCGGGCCGGGGCTGTCGAGCTTGATCGCCAGCGCCACCAGTCCCATCACCGGCAGCAGCGCCAACAGCGCGAAAGCGCCGACGACGCGGTCGAAGCTCCACTTCATCACCAGGTCCCAGTCGGTGATCGGCGCCTCGAACACGTCGAGCGTCGGCACCTTGCCGAGATAGGAGTAGGATCGCGGACGGAAGCGCAGCTTGTTGGTGTGCGCGGAGAGCCGGAT
>JACMOT010000373.1 GCA_014377915.1 Tardiphaga sp. | reverse complement strand
GTCTCGCCAGGCCTGACCCGGGCGCTGTGAATTATCGCGCCGATGCCGGTCGTCACCGAACAACCAATCAGCGCCGCGCGGTCGAGCGGCATGTCGCGGCGGATGGCGACACAGGCGTGCTCGTGGATCAGCATCTGCTCGGCGAACGACGACAGGTTGAGAAACTGGTTGAGCATAGCTGTGCCCTGCGCCAGGCGCGGCGCGTCATCGGAGCCGCGCTTGGTTTCGGTGCTTGCACACAGCGACAGATGCCCGGTCAGGCATTGGTCGCAGTGGCCGCAGAACGCCGACAGACAAGTGATGACATGGTCGCCCGGCTTGACCGTGCGAACCTCGCTACCGACCTGTTCTACGATGCCCGCCGATTCGTGGCCAAGAACGGCCGGCAGTGGGTAGGGATAGCTGCCATCGACGAAATGCACATCGGAGTGACACACGCCGGCGGCAACGGTGCGCACCAGAACCTCGTGCGGCCCCGGTTTGCTAATCTGAATATCCTCGATCGAGAGGGGCTTGCCGACCTCGCGCAGAATCGCAGCCTTCATGATCCGTCTCCCAGGGCGCATTTCGGCAAGATTAGGCGCGCTTTCGATAGGTTCAACCAGGCCAATCTCACAATAGAAGCATGAGCGATGACGAATTCGTAGGTGCATGCAGGAAAGTCGGATGCGCGCCTGGTTAGGCGGACCGTTAAACCGGTCTTAAGCTTGTCGGCCATGGCCGCCATTCGCGATAGGAAATCGGCTGGAATGGGCACATGGTGTGAAGCTGGAAGGCGGCCGCCAGTTTAGGGGAGTCCGGATGAGTCAATTGAAGCGCAATGGCGCCGGGTACGGCATTGCGGCAGCGACGTTCTGCATGATCGCGATAGTTGCGCCTCACCAAGTGCAGGCCAAGGCGATACAGACTGATGACGGAGCCTTCACGCGGTACGAACTGCTGGCACCGGCGTCGCACGCCTTCCGCATCGTCTATGACATCACCGCGACCGCCCATGGCGCCACAATCTATTTCAACCCCATCCGTAGCGGCAGCATCGCCAGCAACGAACATGTCACCGACCGTGCAAGCGGCGCGCCATTGACCTTTACCGAGGTCGGCGGCGAGGCGGCGCGCGCCGGTGGCGTAGCCAATGCAACGCCCGAAAGTCGCTACATCGCCGTGACGCTGGCACGGCCGGTACCGAAGGACGGCGGCAGCCGCATTCGTATCGACAAGACCTATGAGGATGCCAAAAGCTATCACGGCGATGGCGACGGCATCATTTTCGACCGATCGCTCGGGATCAATCGCAACACCGTTGTGCTGCCCGCGGGCTATCGTCTCGCCAGCGTCAATGTGCCGGTGCAGGTGGTCCAGCAAGCCGATGGCCGCATCGCCGTTTCATTCTGGAACGCGGCGCCAGTCGCGATGCCGCTGATCATCCGCGCCCTGTCAACGCGAGCGCCGGTGCCGGCTGGATCGAGCCTGGCCGCGATGATCAGCGAGCGCGCCGCGCAAACCCGCGAGATTGTCTACTATCTGCAGGCACCCGAAACCCACAGTTTTGATTTGACACATGATTATACCGAGGAACGCCCGGGAGTCGGCGCCTATGTCAATGTCGTGCGCGCCGGCAGCACGGTGTCGAACCCGTCGGCGCGTGACCTCGATACCGGCGAAAAGCTGTCCACTGAGCTCGTGCGCGGTGCCGCCATCACCGAGATCGACCCGCGCGAGACCAAGGTCGACGGTACGACGACTGCCGTGGTCTTCCGCTTTCCGCCGGTCGCGGCGGGGGGAAGCCGGCGCATCCGCATTGCCGAAACCTATACCGACCCCGTCCGCTACACGCTGGCGGGCGACGAACTCGTCTGGCACCGCGCCTTCGGCCGCCCAGTCAATGCCGTCGTGCTGCCGGCTGGGTGGGTGCTGACCAATTCGACGATCCCGGCGACGATTGGCCTGCTGCCTGATGGGCGCACGCGGCTCGACTTCATCAACCCGCGCGCCGACGAGATCGACGTAGTGATCACGGCGAGGCGTGCGGTATGAGCTTTCCGATCGACAAGGTTCGCGCGGCCTTTCCCGCGCTTGCCGTCCGCGACGGCGGGCGCCCGCGCGCCTATTTCGATGCGCCGGGTGGCACCCAGGTTTGTGCGCCGGCGATTGCTGCCATGGTCGCGCATCTCGAGCGCGGGACCGCAAATGCCGGCGGTGCCTTTGCGACATCGGTCGAAACCGACGCGTTGAGCGACGCAGCGCATGCGGCGATGGCCGATCTGCTCGGTGGCAGCGCCGATGAAATCGCCTTCGGGGCCAACATGACATCGCTCACCTTTGCGGTGTCGCGGGCGCTGGCCCAGCACTGGTCCGCCGGCGACGAGCTGGTGGTCACCAGGATCGATCACGATGCCAATGTGTCGCCTTGGCTGCGCGTTGCGGAAGACCGCGGCATGACTGTGCGCTGGCTCGACTTCGATCCGGCTACAGGCGTGCTCGACCTGTCGGCGCTGCCGTCGCTGCTCGGCCCGCGCACCCGGCTCTTGGCGGTCGGGGCAGCTAGCAACGCGATCGGAACGCTCAACGATATCGCCGGCATCGTTGCGGTGGTTCGCCAGCATTGCGGGGCGCTGGTCTTCGTCGATGCCGTGCAATCGGTGCCGCACTTACCCGTCGATGTCCGGGCGCTCGGCTGCGACCTGCTCGTCTGTTCGCCTTACAAGTTTTTCGGGCCGCACCAGGGGGTATTGTGGGGCCGGGCAGCGCTCCTTGAAACCATCGCCGCCTACAAGGTGCGGCCGGCGCGAACCGTG
>JACMOT010000372.1 GCA_014377915.1 Tardiphaga sp. | reverse complement strand
CGAACGACATGGCCCAGCCGCGTCGCCCCCACCGCCTTGATGGCGAAGTCGCCGGAGGCGCCACCGGCGCGCGACGGCGTCGGCGTGCCGGTTCCCGCCGACAGTGCGAGCATCACCGCCAGCGCCGCCGGCACCGTGCGCCGGCGCAGCATCGCGGCCAGCCCGCCGCCGAGCAGGGCGACAATGATGGCGTCGATCAGGAACAGCAGCAGCGCGGTGGAGAGCAGCATGCCGCGCAGGTCGCGCGGCTCGGCATTGGTGTAGCTGGCACGGCGCGCCTTCAGCGCCGAAATATCGAGCGGCGCGATGCGGTCGGCGGCGGCCAGCGCGTTGACGGCGAGCGGACCGTCGGCCGGGCCGTAGAAGCCGGGCGGGTGGTCGATGCCGGCGCGGTCGCGGAAATCCGCCGGCAGCGACTTGGCCGTCGAGGGCGGGGGGCCGAAGGCGCCAAAACCGTCGAGCGTCCGCAGCGGCGCCACGGTTTCCTTGCCGGTCTCGCCGGCGACACCGGCGCCGGGCGTCGCGGTGTAACCGGACATATCGACGATTCGTCTCAGCATTTCGACAAAGGTGCCAGACAATGGCAGGTCCGACCAGCGCATGTCGGCGCTGACGTGAAACAAGGTAACGAGGCCCTTGCCGCGGCGCTCGCCTGTGACCAGCGGCGTGCCGTCGACCAGCGAGGCCCAGGTCCGTGTCGCCAGCGCGGCGTCCGGCTCAGCGAGGACCTGGCGGGTAATGGTAATGTCCTGCGGCACCGTCAGGCCGGCAAACGGGCCGTCAGCCGCGAAAGAGGCGAGATGCTGCGGCTTCTCCCAGGTCAGGCTGCCGCCGAGGTTGCGATCACCGCGGCGCAGTTTCACCGGCACCAGATCGTCGTCGCCCTGTGCCAGCCGCGGGCCGGCGAAGCGCACCAGCACGCCGCCCTGGTTGATCCAGGCATTGATGCGTTCGCGGATTTCCGGCGACAGCGTGCCGACATCGGCGAGCACGATCATCGGCAGTTTCTGGTCGAGAAACTGGGCGATCGCCTGTTGCGGCGCGCCGCGGTCGCCGAGCCGGACGTCGGCAAACGGCGCCAGCGCACGTGTCAGATAGAAGGTCGAGGCCAGCAGCGGCTGCGCGGTATCGGAGGTCGCGCCCGATACGATGCCGATGGCGCGGCGGCGCCAGCGCTTGTCGAGCAGTTGCACGGCGCCGGCGGAGCGCTCACTGGCGATTTCCAGCCGCGCAATGTCATTACGTAATTCTACCGGCAGTTCGAAGGAAGCTTCGGTCTCGCGATCGCCTGGCGCAAAACTGAAGTTGGCCTCGGCAATCGGCGATCCCTTCTGGTCCAGTCCGCGCACCACGCCGGCGTCAACGCCGCCGGCTTGCGCGCGCAGCACCTTGACCGTCATCTTGGCCGCGGCGTTTTCCGCTGCCACCAGCGCATGCGCCGGCGCGGCGCCGGAATCATAGATCGTAAGGGTGCGCTCGCCGATCGCCTTGGCCAGTCCTTGCGTGAAATCGGTGCCGCGTCCGGTATCGACGCCGTCGGACAGCCATACCAGTTCGCTGTCGCCGGTGGCCTTCAGGAAGCGCTCCAATGCCGGCAGCATATCGACGCGGTCGATCGCATAGGGCTTCGGTGACAGCTGGCGCAGCGCGACGCGCGCCGTGCCGCCCGGCAAAATGGTGATGTCCCGTGTCGGCTCCGACAGCGGCACCAGCGCGATACCGCGCCGGTCATTGTCGGCGTTGGCGATCAGCTCATCCGCGGCCTTGATCCGTGCGTCCCAGGAGGATGCGGCCGACCAGCCGTCATCGAGCAGGATCACCAACGGCGCTTGGCTGCCGGCGACACCGGTGGCGGGATTCCAGATCGGACCCGCGGCGGCGAAGATGATCAGCGCGGCGGCCAGCAGCCGCAGCAGCGTCAGCCACCAGGGCGAGCGCGACGGGGTTTCTTCCTTGGGCGCGATGTCGAACAATAGCCGTGTCGGCGGAAATGCGACGCGCTGTGGGCGCGGCGGCATCACCCGCAACAGCCACCACAGCACCGGCAGGCTGATCAGGCCGAGCAATAGCAACGGTTGGGCAAAGGCGAGAGGGAAGGCGCCGATCATGCGGATTTTCCTGCCTTGACCATGGTGCCGCCACCGGTCGATTTGTTGACCATCATGCCGCCGTGCAGGAACAGCAGCAGTTCGGCCGCCGAGCGGGTGGTGCTATGCGTGGAGAACAGCCAGCCGAGCTTGGTGGTCTCGGCGCGGATTTCGTCACGATGCGCGGCGACGCGCGCGGTATAGTCGGCGGCCCATTTTTCGGCGCGGCCGGCGGTGACCATGGTGCCACTCTCCGGCTCGATGAATTCGACGCGGCCAGAATAGGGGAAACTCTCTTCGGCGGGATCGACCACCTGCACCAGCGCGCCATGCGCGCCGGATGATGACAGCCCCGCCAGCATGATTTTGATCTCCGACATCGGCGACCAGAAATCGCCGAGCACCACGATCTCCGCCAGCGCCGACGGCACGAAGGACGGCGGCAGGCTGTCGCGGCTGGTGGTGTCGTGCAGCATCGCCTGCGCCATCTTGTCGATCACGCTGCGGCTGGAGGTCGGATTCATCAGGCCGGGCACGCCGACGCGCTCGCCGCCGGTGACCAGCAGTTCGGCCAGCGCGAAGGTGACGATCAGCGCGCGCTCGAGCTTGCTGTTGAGAACGCCCCTGGAGGCGAAGGCCATCGACAGCGAACGGTCCGGCCACAGCCACACGGTATGCGCGGCCTCCCATTCCTGCTCGCGGACGTAGAGATGATCATCGCGTGCCGAGCGGCGCCAGTCTACATTCTGCGACGGCTCGCCGGAGACGAAGCGGCGATACTGCCAGAAGCTTTCGCCATGGCCGGCGCGGCGGCGGCCGTGCAGGCCGTGGATCACCGTGGCGGCGATGCGCCGGGCCTCCAGCACCAGACGCGGCAGGCTGGCCGCCAGCGGACGGCTTTCGCCATCGGCACGGCGGACGGCGAGAATTTCCTGCGTGGCGTGGTCCGGCGCCGCGGCCATCAACCGATCCGCGACTTGAGCTGGCGGATCACGTCGGGGATGGTACGGCCCTCGGCGCGCGCGGAGAAGGTCAGCGCCATGCGGTGCTTGAGGATCGGCTCGGCGAGGTCGAGCACGTCGTCGATCGACGGCGCGAGGCGACCATCGAGTAGCGCCTTGGCGCGCACCGCGAGCATCAAGGACTGGCTGGCGCGCGGGCCGGGACCCCAGGCGATCAGCTTCGAGACATCGCCGGCATCCGGGCCCGGACGCGCGGAGCGCACCAGCGTCAGGATCGCCTCGACGACCGAATCGCCAACCGGCAGGCGGCGCACCAGCCGCTGCGCGGTGATCAGCACATCCGAAGTGATGGCGGCCTTGGCGATGGTTTCGTCGGCGCCGGTGGTCTCGAACAGAGTGCGGCGTTCGGCGTCGCGGTCGGGATAATCGACGTCGATCTCCATCAGGAAACGATCGAGCTGCGCTTCCGGCAGCGGATAGGTGCCTTCCTGTTCCAGCGGGTTCTGCGTCGCCAGCACGTGGAATGGTTTTGGCAGATCATGCCGCGCGCCGGCGACCGTGATGTGCTGCTCCTGCATCGCCTGCAGCAACGCCGATTGCGTGCGCGGGCTGGCACGGTTGATTTCGTCGGCCAT
>JACMOT010000371.1 GCA_014377915.1 Tardiphaga sp. | reverse complement strand
TCGATCCGGTCGAGAAACACTTCGACCTCGTCGCCAACCTTGAGTTCGCTTTCGCGGCCGGGCACGGCGAATTCACGCAGCGCCACGCGGCCTTCAGTCTTCAGGCCGACGTCGATGACGGCCATGTCCTTTTCAATCGCGACAACAATGCCCTTGATGACGGAGCTTTCCTGCAGGTTGCCACCTGCGAAGGACTCGTCGAGCATCGCGGCGAAATCGTCGCGTGAAGGATTATAAGAAGCAGCAGTCGAAGCCATTTGTTCTCCAGGTGCGGGTGTCGCCGGCAGTCGGGTTAAGGGGCGTCGCAAACGTGAAGTGTTAGGGGTCCGCAACCCCTAACGACCGCCCTGCAGGAGTATGCAAGAACGGGCCGGCAGCATGCCTGCACATCTGAAACGTTGAATGTCCGGCACCAAGGCAGTCGGTCGAAAGGACCAACGTTCAAGACCAGGAGCGGGCTTTCCTCCAATGACGGCAACGGTTTCGCTTGAATGGGTCCTGATGGACCCGGATCAAACCCGTTGCCGGCCCGCTCGGACGGCCTCGACAATATCGATGGCGGCCCGGACGCTGCCTTCTATATCCAAATTGGAGTTATCCAGCAAGTATGCATCTGCGGCCGGTTTGAGCGGCGCGATCACGCGGTTCTGGTCCCGCTCGTCGCGGCGCAGGATGTCCGCCAGCACGGCGGCCTCGTCGGCCACCTCGCCGCGCGCCGCGGCCTCCAGCGTCCGGCGATGTGCCCGGACCCGGGCGTCGGCGACGACGAAAATCTTCACATCGGCATGGGGGCAGATCACGGTGCCGATGTCGCGGCCGTCCAGCACCGCGCCGGGGGAATCCTCGGCAAAACGGCGCTGGAAGCTCAGCAGCACCTCACGAACCTTCGGAATCGCCGAAATCACCGAAGCGGCATCCGCCACCGTCTGCGCCTTGAGAGCGGGGTCACCGAAATTGCCGGGATCGAGTTCCAGTGCCGCGGAAACCGCCAGCATTTCGTTGGACAGGTCGGCGCCCGCGTCCAGCATCGCCTTGGCCACCGCGCGGTAAATCACGCCGGTGTCCAGATGACGGTATCCATAATGCCGCGCCAAGCGCTTGCCCAGCGTGCCTTTTCCGGAAGCGGCCGGTCCGTCGATGGCGATGATCATATTGGCGGGAAACCTTAGCGAGCGAGAGGAGAACGGGCCCTGCGCAGCGGGCGCTCCTCGGTGAAGATGTTGCGGGACGCGAATTCCGCCGGGCTGGCGAAGGTCAGATATTCCCGCATGGCGTCGGTTGGCTCCGTCGTCGCGAACCACGGCTGGGCCAGCCGGCGGCGCGGTCCGGAAACCCATTTTGGTACTCGGCCAAGCCGATGCTGCTTGGCCAGATACTCGGCCATGGCCCCCACAAGGGCATCCAGTTTCGGGTCATCGCCCGTGGCCGGCTCATCCGCGAGGCAGGCATAGCGGGCGGCAGGTGTCGGCGCCAGATCGAAGGCGTCGATGAATTCGGCCAGCGTAGCGTCTCGCGCCGCACCCAGCTGAACCCGCTCGACGGCCTCAGCGAGGGTATTCGGGCGCATCGCTTTTTCCTTCACGACTCATGTTCTTGAGCAAAAAACGCTGTTTTTCCGGAGAGGCGGCACTGACCGGAAAATATTTCCCGAGCAGCGTGATCGCCTGATCCACCGATTCGATGCCGACCACCTGCATCAGATTGAGAATATCGAGCCGCTCCGTGTCGCCGCGAACCACGTCGGTCACGCGCATGGCCTTCAGCTTCATGGCGAGAAGATATTCGGCCGTGGGAACCGTGACAACCAGCCCTGGCGTCGAGCCGTCGCGCGGAAAGGTACCGAATTCCAGATGGTCATCGGCGGGCGACGCCAGCGCACTGAGATGAAAGGCGACGCCTTCATTCAACCAATCGTCGCCCCACCCCCGCTCCGTAGCGATCTTTTTGGCGACTTCGCGCAGCCATTGCGGCCAATCCCCGCCAATCTCAGCAATGTCGACATCTTCGGTGGCGAAGCGAAAATTGCTCGCCAGCATCAGGGCCGATCCGCCATAGACCGCGATCTGCAACCTGGTGCCGGCGGCGACCGCGGCGCGGGCGATGTCGTCGAACGCCTCCAGCAGAGCATCGCGGTCAAAGCCCGTTGCCATGGCGTCAGGCGAACTCCGCGCCGAGCCGCCGCATCATCGGGATGAAATCGGGAAAGCTGGTGGCGATGAAGGCGGTGTCGTCGACCGTTACCGGCCGGTCCGACGCCAGCCCCATCACCAGCGCCGACATCGCGATGCGGTGATCCATATGGGTGGCGACCAGCCCGCCGCCGGGCACGTGACCGGTGCCCTCGACCACCAGATCGTCGCCAATGATCTCGACCTTGACGCCATTGACCCGCAGCATCGCCGCGGTGGCCTCGAGCCGGTCGGATTCCTTGACCCGCAATTCCTGCAGGCCGCGCATGATGGTGGTGCCCTCGGCAAAACTCGCCGCCACCGCCAGGACCAGATATTCGTCGATCATCGACGGCGCCCGTTCCGGTGGTACTTCGACGCCGCGCAGATTCGACGCCCGGATGCGGAACTGGGCCATCGGCTCGCCGGCATCGCCGCGAATCTCGCTTTCCTCGATCGAGGCGCCCATCTCGCGCAACGTCGTGAACAGCCCGGTCCGCAGCGGATTGGTCATGACATCGGTCAAAACGATGTCGGATCCCGGCACGATCAGCGCCGCGACAATCGGGAAAGCCGCCGAAGACGGATCGGCAGGCACCACGACATCGGCGCCGCGCAGCTCCGGCTGCCCGGTCAGGGAAATCTTCCGCCCGTGGCGGCCTTCGTTCTCGGAAACCAGCTGCGCGCCAAAATGCCTCAGCATCAGCTCGGTATGGTCGCGACTGGCCTCGGTCTCGATCACGGTGGTCACGCCGGGCGCTGCCAGCCCCGCCAGCAGCACCGCGGACTTGATCTGGGCAGAGGCCACCGGCGTCCGGTACATGATCGGCAGCGGGTCGCGCGCGCCCTGCAGCCGCATCGGCAGCCGGCCGCCATCCTGGCTGTCGATGACCCGGGCGCCCATCAGCGCCAGGGGATCGACGATTCGCCGCATCGGCCGGCCGCGCAGCGACGCATCGCCATCAAAGGTCGCCTCGATCGGGCAACCGGCCACCGCGCCCATCACCAGCCGGCATCCGGTGCCGGAATTGCCGAAATCCAGCGCCTGCTTCGGCGCGGCAAAGCCGGCGACACCGACACCGCGCACGGACCAGGCGAATTCGCCGCTGCGCACGACCTTTGCGCCCAGCGCCTGCATTGCCTTGGCGGTATTGAGGACGTCCTCACCCTCCAGCAGGCCGCTGATCCTCGTTTCGCCGACGGCCAGCGCGCCCAGGATCAGGGCCCGGTGCGAGATCGACTTGTCGCCGGGCACGCGCTCGCGGCCGGTGAGGGCTGAGCTTTTACGCGCCGCAAGCGGCGTGGGCTGGATTACCTGGGTCAAATAAAATGTTCCTTTGCGCGGCAGCCTCGTACCATATGGGCTGGTCCGCGTCACGCCACGCGCACAGCGCTATTGACAGCAGCGTGGCAACTAGCCAAGTGAAGCACCGTTTTTCAAAAAATTCCCTAGGATTCACACGTGGCCAAATCCGATCTCGGAACCAAGCGTATTTGCCCCACGACGGGCAAGAAATTCTACGACCTCAACAAATCGCCGGTGATTTCACCCTATTCCGGCGAAGTGGTCCCGATCGCGCCGATTCCGCCGCCGCGCACCCGCGCCGACGCGGCGTCGCGCGCCGCGGCCGCCTCGGCGGCAGCCTCCGCGGCCGAGGCGCCGGAAGTGGCCGATGCTGATTCGGAAGAATTGGTGCCGCTCGAGGAAGCCGATGCCGAGGAAAACTCCGGCAAGAAGGCCGCCGTGCTGGAGTCCGAGGACGATATCGAGACCGACGACACCATCGACGACGATGAAGACGATGATTCGACCTTCATTGCCGACGAAGAAGATGGTGATGACGACGTCACCGATATTATTGGTGACGTTTCCGGTGATGAAGAGACTTGAGATCAATCAGGATCTGTGATCTTGGTTTGCCGCGCGCGTCACTCCAGTAACGCGCGCGGGTTTAGGGGCCATAGCTCAGCTGGGAGAGCGCTTGCATGGCATGCAAGAGGTCGGCGGTTCGATCCCGCCTGGCTCCACCATCCTTCGCTTGCTTCGCAAGCTACGGCTCGGCAAGCCACGCCAGTCTATCGGGGGCGAAGCAAGCGAAGGATGTCACGCCGTAGCCCGAAGGGCGCAGGCGGACTCAAAATGTTCCGCTAAAATATTGTGTCCAGAACTCATTGGATCCGTGATCCCATGAAGTACGTCTACATCCTCGAAAGCCTTAAGGGTGAGCACTTCTATGTCGGCATTGCCGAAGACGTGCGGGTGCGACTGACGAAACACAATGCTGGAGAAGTACCGCACGCCTCCAAATACCGCCCTTGGCGAATCAAGACATACGTTGCTTTCAGCGACGACAAGCAGGCTTTCGCGTTCGAGCGATATCTCAAATCCGGATCCGGCCGCGCATTTGCGAAAAATCGGCTCTGATGGTTATGTCGGCATCGATTTCCTGCCCCGCAACCACATAGAAAATACGCATGATCCCCAACATTGCTCCCGGCGCGATCGCCGGCTTGCGCGTGATCGACCTGTCGC
>JACMOT010000370.1 GCA_014377915.1 Tardiphaga sp. | reverse complement strand
CATCCTGTTCCTGCAGACCTGGCGCGCCTCGATCATCCCGCTGATCGCGGTACCGGTATCGATCGTCGGTACTTTCGCGATCATGCACGTGTTCGGTTTCTCGATCAACGCGCTGACTTTGTTCGGTCTGGTGCTGGCCATCGGCATCGTGGTCGACGGCGCCATCGTCGTGGTCGAGAACGTCGAGCGCAATATCGAGAAGGGACTGTCGCCCAAGGACGCCGCCTATCAGGCGATGCGCGAGGTCACCGGCCCGATCATTGCGATTGCGCTGGTGCTGGTCGCGGTGTTCGTGTCGCTGGCCTTCATCACCGGGCTCACCGGACAGTTTTACAAGCAGTTCGCGCTGACGGTGGCGATTTCCACCGTGATCTCCGCGTTTAACTCGTTGACGCTGTCGCCGGCTTTGGCCGCGCTGCTGCTGAAGGGCCACGATGCGCCGAAGGACATTCTGACCCGCGGCATGGACCGCTCGCTCGGCTGGTTCTTCCGCCGCTTCAACCGCGCCTTCACCTGGAGCTCGAACGCTTATAGTGGCGGCGTCGGTCGCGTGATCTCGCGCCGTGGCCTCGTCATGGTGGTCTATATCGCCTTGATCGGCGTAACGGGCTATCTGTTCCGCGCGGTGCCGGGCGGCTTCGTTCCGGGCCAGGACAAGCAATATCTGGTCGGTTTTGCCCAGTTGCCGGATGGCGCCACGCTCGACCGCACCGAGGATGTCATCCGCAAGATGGGCGAGATCGCCCGTGCGACGCCAGGGATTGAGGATGCGATCCAGTTTCCCGGCCTCTCGATCAACGGTTTTACGAATTCTTCTAATTCAGGCATCGTATTTGTGACGCTAAAACCGTTCGACGAGCGCAAGGACCCGAGCCTGTCCGGCAACGCCATTGCGATGACGCTGAACGGAAAATTTTCCAAAATCCAGGAAGCCTTTATCGCTATGTTCCCGCCGCCGCCGGTGTCGGGGCTGGGTACCATCGGCGGCTTCAAGCTGCAGATCGAGGACCGTGCCGGCCTCGGCTACGAAGCGCTGTCGGAGGCGACCAAGGCATTTGTCGCCAAGGCGTCGGCGCAGAAGGAGCTGGTCGGCCTGTTCACCAGCTACCAGATCAACGTGCCGCAGCTTTATGCCGACATCGACCGCACCAAGGCGCGCCAGCTCTCGGTGCCCGTAACCTCGGTGTTCGAGACCATGCAGATCTATCTCGGTTCGCTCTACGTCAACGACTTCAACAAGTTCGGCCGCACCTATTCGGTGCGCGTGCAGGCGGACGCCAAATACCGCGCCCGCGCCGACGATATCGGTCTGCTGAAAGTACGCTCCGACACCGGCGAGATGGTGCCGCTGTCGACGCTGCTGAAGGTCAAGGAAAGCGCCGGGCCGGAACGCGCCATGCGGTATAACGGCTTCCTCACCGCCGATCTTAACGGCAATGCGGCGCCGGGCTATTCGACAGGGCAGGCGCAGGCTGCGATCGAACGCGTCGCCGCGGAGACGTTTCCGAAGGGCATCGGTTTCGAATGGACCGAACTGACCTATCAGGAGATCATCGCCGGCAATTCATCCTTCATCGTGTTTCCGGTGGCGCTGCTGCTGGTGTTCCTGGTGCTGGCCGCGCAATATGAGAGCCTGACGCTGCCGCTGTCGATCATCATGATCGTGCCGATGGGATTGTTGGCGGCGATGTTCGGCGTCTGGATCACCAAGGGCGACAACAACGTCTTCACCCAGATCGGCTTGATCGTGCTGGTCGGCCTGTCGGCGAAGAACGCCATCCTGATCGTCGAATTCGCGCGCGAGCTGGAATTCGGCGGCCGCACGCCGATCGAGGCCGCGATCGAGGCCAGCCGGCTGCGGCTGCGGCCGATCCTGATGACCTCGCTGGCTTTTATCATGGGCGTGGTGCCGCTGGTGATCTCGACCGGCGCCGGCTCCGAGATGCGCCATGCGATGGGCGTCGCGGTGTTCTCCGGCATGATCGGCGTCACGGCCTTCGGCATCTTCTTCACGCCGATGTTCTACGTGCTGCTCCGCGCGCTGGCCGGCAACCGGCCGCTGACCCAGCACGGCGAAGCGACGGTGGATCACCTCGCGCCATTGGCGCCGGTGTCGGCAATCGCGGGCGGTCATGGTCATCACGACCATACGGCGGTCTGAGAACATGGCGTGACCGGCTATCCCGGTCACGCCATGCGCGCGAGGAATGCGCGTGGTGACGTCGGTCGTGCATGTCTACGCATAGGTGATGCCGCCGTCCGGGCTCGAACATCGCGACCGCACCTGTTACAAGCGGCGCGCAAACCCGAACCCGGACAAATTCATGCGCATCCTGAACGTCGCCGCCGCCCAGATGGGCCCGATCCAGAAGGCGGAGAGCCGCGAAGCCGTCGTCAAGCGGATGCTGGCGCTGCTGGCGGAAGCCAAGGCGAAGGGCGCCGATCTCGTTGTCTATCCCGAACTGGCGCTGACCACGTTCTTTCCGCGCTATTACATGACCGATCAGAATGATGTGGATGCCTGGTTCGAATCGGCAATGCCGAACGCCGCGGTGCAACCATTGTTCGCCGCCGCCGCCGCCGCCAATATCGCGCTGTCGATCGGCTATGCCGAGCTGACGCCGGACGGTCACCACTTCAATACCCAGATCCTGACTGACCGAACCGGCAAAATCATTGGCAAATATCGCAAGATCCATTTGCCCGGCCATGTCGAATTCGACGCCGAGCGCACCCACCAGCATCTCGAAAAGCGCTATTTCGAGCCCGGCGATCTCGGCTTCCCGGTGTTTCGCGCGCTTGGCGGCATCTTCGGCATGTTGATCTGCAATGATCGTCGGTGGCCGGAAGCCTACCGCGTGATGGGGCTGCAGGGCGTCGAGATGGTCGTGCTCGGCTACAACACGCCATCGGTGAATTCGCAGAAGTCGGTGGAAGGGCCGGAGCAGCGCCTGTTCCACAACCGGTTGTCGGTGCAGGCCGGCGCCTATCAGAACTCGACCTTCGTGGTCGCGGTCGCCAAGGGCGGCAACGAGGATGGCTTTCCGCTGATCGGCGGCAGCCTGATCGTCGATCCCAACGGCGTGATTCTTGCCGAAGCCGAGACCGAAGCCGACGAATTGCTGGTTTGCGCCTGCGATCTCGACGACACTGCTTTTGGCAAGAAGACCATCTTCGATTTCGAACGCCACCGCCGCATCGAGCATTACGGTCGCATCACCTCGCAGACCGGCGTCATCCTGCCGCCAGAGTAGGGCGAACAATGTTCCTTCACCTCTCTCCGATGGGGAGAGGTGAAAAACAGCCTACTGAAACATCACCGCGCCGATCGCCATGCTGACCGCGGCCTGGGTGGGGTCGATGACCGGGATGCCGATCGCATCCTCAAGCGCGATGCGGTGCCGCGCCATGCCGGCGCAGCCCATCACCACGACATTGGCACCGTCAATGTCTTTCAGGTCGCGGCCGATCTTGATCATCCGCTCCAGCGTGTCGGCGCCCGACGCGGTCTCCGCGACGGTCATGTTGAGCGGACGCTCGCCGGCGAATCGATCCATCAGGCACATCTGGCGGAGGTAACGCAGGTGCCGCGGGATCGAGCGCTGCGCCACCGCGATCACGCCAAAACGATCGCCGCGCGCCAGCGCGCTCAATACACCGGCCTCGGCGATGCCGAACACCGGCCGCGTCGTTGCCTCGCGGCTGACATGCAGGCCGGGATCGGAATAGCAGGCGATCACGAAGGCATCGGCGGAATTGTCGGCCGCGACCAGACGGCGCAGCGGCATGGTGGCGCTTTCGAGATCCGCCTGCGTTTCGACGCCGATCGGCCCCTCGGCCAGCGTCACGCATTCGATTTCGGGGCCGGTATCGAAGCACACCGGTTGTAGCGCGATCGTCAGGTGATGCGTTACCTGCGTGTTCGAATTCGGATTAACCACCAAGATCTTCTTGCGGCGCAGCATATCAGGCTCCTTGTCACGGCTGCAGTATTACCGGAATGTGCGTGTTATCAAAGCGTTCAATGCAATCCTGAACGTTGAGCCGTCACTGGAGCCGCCCTTGTCCGAACCTGCCTATGATCTCGTCATCCGCGGTGGCACCGTTGCCACTTCCAGCGCCGTCTTTGCCGCCGATGTCGGCATTTCAGGTGAGACCATTGTCGCGCTCGGCATCAATCTCGCCGCCGGCCGGAAAGAGATCGATGCATCGGGTAAATTGGTGCTGCCCGGCGGCGTCGATGCCCACGCCCATATTGAGCAGCTCTCGGCCGCCGGCATCATGAATGCCGACACCTTCGAGTCCGCCACCAGATCGGCGGCATTCGGCGGCACCACCAGCGTGATTTCCTTCGCCGCCCAGCACGTCGGCATGGATGTGCGCGAGGTCGTCACCGATTACACGGCGTTGGCGAAGAAGGGCGCGATGATCGACTACGCCTTCCACATCATCGTCGCCGATGTCACCGACAAGGTGATCGCCGAGGATCTTCCGGCGCTGGTCAGCGAAGGCTTTTCCTCGATCAAGATCTTCATGACCTATGACCGGCTCCGGGTCGACGACGAGAAGCTGCTCGACATCCTCGCCGCTGCCCGCGCCGCCGGGGCGCTGGTCTGCGTGCATGCCGAAAACCATGGCGTGATCGCCTGGATGGTCAAACGCCTGCTCGACAAGGGCTACACCGCGCCAAAATATCATGCGGTCAGTCATGCGCGGGTATCCGAATCCGAGGCCTTCACCCGGCTGATCGCGTTCAGCGAATTGCTCGACCAGCCGGTGATGATCTTCCACGTCTCGACCCGCGAGGGCGCGGCAGTGATCCGCGAAGCGCGCGGCCGCGGCGTCAAGGTGTTTGCCGAGACCTGTCCGCAATATCTGTTCCTTACCGCCGAGGATCTCGACAAGCCCGGCACCGAGGGTGCGAAGTGGATGTGCAGCCCGCCGACGCGCACCACCGATGACCAGGAGGCGCTGTGGCGCGCGCTCGAACTCGGCGACCTGCAACTGGTCTCGTCGGATCATGCGCCGTACCGCTATGATGACACCGGCAAGCTGCGCGCCGGTCCTAACCCGAATTTCAAGCAGATCGCCAACGGCATGCCCGGCCTCGAAGTGCGGCTGCCGCTGCTGTTCGACGCCATGGTCCCGAAGGGCCGGCTCGGGTTGCAAAAGTTCGTCGAACTGACCTCGACCGCGCCGGCGCAGATCTACAATCTGCCGAACAAGGGCTCGATCGCCATCGGCATGGATGCTGATATCGCGATCTGGGATCCCTTGAAGAAGGTAACGCTGTCGGATGCGATGATGCATGACCTCGCCGGCTTCACGCCGTTCGCAGGCAACGAGATCACCGGCTGGCCGGAGACGGTGCTGTTGCGTGGCAAAGTGCTGGTCGAGGACGGTGCGTTTCATGGCACGCCCGGTGATGGCCGCCTGATGCTGCGCGACGGCGGCCGCGCCGCGGCGCCGACCGGACGGCTGGCCGCGGAGATGGATCGGGCGCGGAATTTTGGTGCGACGCTGATTTAACGTCGGCAACGCTAAGCGAAGCCACGCTAGGTGGGAGAGGGTGGCCGCGCGCCAGCGCGGTCGGGTGAGGGGAGCCACAAACTCCGAGCCCGATGATTACCCCTCTTCCGACGTGGACTTCGTCCGCGCCACCTTCTCCCACAAGGGGAGAAGGGACGAAGGAGCCGCGCGTTGTCTACATTGCCATGAAGGACCTGTTCCAGGTCGGGCTGATCAGCACCTCGTTGATGCAGACATGCGGTGGCATGCCGGCGATGAAGGCGATGGTGCGGCCGAGATCGGCCGGCTGCAGCATTCGCGCCATCACTTCCTCGCTCGGCGGCACCGGGCGATTCAGCATGATCGGCGTGGCGACCTCGCCGGGCGACAGGCAGCAGGCCCGCAGCCCATTGACGCATTCGTCCATGTTGAAGGAATGCGTCAGCGCCAGCACCGCATGTTTGGTGGCGGTATAGGCTGGGCCGGTCATCTTCGAGACGATGCGGCCCGCCCAGGAGGCCACGTTGATGATGCAACCGTCGTGCTGCGCGCGCATCGCCGGCAGCACGGCCCGCATGCAGTACATCACGCCGTTGAGGTTGATATTGACGATCTGGTCCCAGCCTTCCTGGGTCACATCCTGCCAAGTGCGCTTCGGCACATTGACGCCGGCGCTGTTGACGAGAAGATCGATGCGACCGTATTTCGTGAGAATCGCCTGCGCGACCTTGTTCACATCGGCGGCGTTGCTGACGTCGAGCGCCATCGCCTCGATCGGCTTGCCGCCGGCCCCGATTTTGTCGACGACGCCTCGCAGCATTTCGGCGCGGCGGCCGGAGATGACTACGGTCCAGCCATCCGCCAGCAGCGCCTCCGCGCCGGCCCTGCCGATGCCTGTTCCGCCGCCGGTGACCCAGGCAATTTTCTTGTTGTTGGCGCTCATGGTTCGTCTCCCGTTGGTTTCTTGATTGATCGCGCGCAAAGTGTTCAACAATTATCCGGAAGGCGCCAGCCCCGCTGGCCCATGGTGATCATCGAACCGAACGGGCCGCAGTCTTGAGCACGACCATCTCCACCAAGCCGCCGATCGATCAGCAGCGCCTGTGGGACGAGCACATGGCGCTCGCCGCCATCACCGATCCCGGCAAGCCATGGACCCGGCGCTCGTTCTCGCCGCGTTTCCTCGAAGGCCGTGACTGGCTGCGGCAGAAATTCATCGAGGCCGGCATGACCGTGCGGCTCGATGCCGGCGCGAACCTGATCGCGCGGCTTGAGGGCAGCGTCACAGGCGCGCCGGCGATCATGCTGGGCTCGCATTCCGATACCGTGCCCTCGGGCGGCCGCTTCGACGGCATCTCCGGGATCTTGACGGCGCTGGAAGCGGTGCGGGCGCTGCAGGCTTCCGGCTATGCGTTCCGGCATCCGGTCGAGATCGTCGATTTTCTCGCCGAGGAGCCCAGCGAATATGGCCTGTCCTGTGTCGGCAGCCGCGCCATGGTCGGCGAACTCGACGCCAGGATGCTGGGCTATACCAATGCGCAGGGCGAGACGCTGCATGACGCGATCGGCCGGGTCGGCGGCGATCCCGCGGCGATCGCGACGATGACGCCGCCAAAAATCGCCGGCTATTTCGAACTGCATATCGAGCAGGGCGTGGTGCTGGAGAGTGGCAAGCTCGACCTCGGCATCGTCACCGGGATCGCCAGCATCACCCGCGTCGAGATCGTGATGACGGGCGCCGCCGATCACGCCGGCAGCACGCGGATGGAATATCGCCGCGACGCCAGCCTGCCGGCCGCCGAACTGCTGCTGCTGGTTGACCGCCAGGCGCGCATCTTCGCCGCGCGCAATGAGGGCCATTTTGTCGCGACGACCGGCATTCTGGAATTGAGCCCGAACGCATCCAACGTCGTGCCGGGCGGCGCGCGCATGATTCTCGACATCCGCGCCGAGAAGTCGGCGCTGGTGGAAGAATTCGTCGGGTTGCTCGATCGCGAAAGTGCCGATATCGCCAAGCGCGCCAAGGTGAAACGCGAGCGCTTTGCGATACTGTCGCAGAATCCGCCGGCGCCGTGCGACGCGCATCTGCGCGATCTGCTGACTCGCAGCGCCGACAAGCTCGGTTATTCCACGACGACTCTGGCGTCCGGCGCCGGCCACGACGCCGCCTTCCTCTCGCATATCGGGCCGAGCGCGATGCTGTTCATCCCGTCGAAGGACGGCAAGAGCCATTGTCCGGAAGAATGGTCGACGTCCGAGCAACTGGCGGTCGGCGCCGCGACCTTGTACGAGGCCGTGCGTCTGCTCGACGGCCAGAACCTCTAGGACATCGACGACATGACGTCACAGCATCCGATTTACGTGACGTCGCTGGGCGGTCTGCCAAACGTCGCGGCCAGGCTTGACGGCTTCGATCTGCTGACGCTGTTGTCGCCCAGTGCCGAGTTGCATGACTGGACCACACTTGCGCATCAGCGCCACCTGCGGCTGACATTTCACGATATCGTTGTTGCCACGCCGGGCCTGACCGCGCCGGATGGCAATACGGTGCAGGCGATCCTCGATTTCGGCCGCCACGAGCGTGATTGCCCGATGCTGGTTCACTGCTGGGCCGGCATCAGCCGCTCCAGCGCCGCTGCCTATGTGATTGCCTGTGATCACAATCCCGGCTTCGAGCAGGCGATCGCCAGCGAGTTGCGAACCCGCTCGGCCGAGGTCACGCCGAATATCCTGATGGTGCAACTGGCTGACGATCTGCTCGGTCGCAACGGCGCCATGGTCGATGCCATCCGCCGGATCGGCCGCGGCGCCGAGGCGTTCGAGGGCGCGCCCTATCAGCTGCCGCTGCGCTGGCCGCTATCGTAGTCCGGAAGAGCGAAGCGACATCCGGGACAGCGTTTTGACAAGTCCGCCGGCCCCGGATTTCGCAACGGCTCATCCGGGCTACAGTCAAGCCATCACCGCCGCGACGCCGAGCAAAAATCCGATCTGGAATACTTGTTCGATGGCGCCCAGCACATCGCCGGTGTAGCCGCCGAGCAGGCGGCGCGACCAGATGGCGAGCAGGGCCGCCAGCGTCGCGCCGCAGAGCAGGCCGATGGCGACGGAGGTCAGCGATATCAATGCCAGCGGCAACGCCGCCAGCAACATGATCACCAGTGCGAAAAGCAATTCATTCCTGCGCACTGGCGCCTCGGCATAACTCACTTTCATCGCCGCGGTCTCGCCGGCATAGTGGAGACGGTTCATCACCCAGGCCGGTGCCGCGCGCGCTGCCGCGTGCGCCGCGATCAGTGCCGCCGGTCCGGCCCACATCGGCAGGTCTGCAATCGCGGCGACGCGCAACGCGACGCCGAGCCCGAGCGCCAGCGCGCCGTAGCTGCCGATGCGGCTGTCCTTCATGATCGCGAGACGCTTTTCGATCGTCCAGCCACCGCCAAAGCTGTCGGCGGTATCGGCGAGGCCATCTTCATGCAGCGCACTGGTGAGAACTATGCTGGCGGCCACCGCAAGCAAGGCTGATATCACCGGGCTCCAGAACTCGTTGGCGATCAGCAACACGATCGCAGAGCACAGGCCAATACCGGCGCCCACCAGCGGAAAATATTTCATTGCCCGCGCCAGCCAGTCCGGTGCCGTCGCGCTCTCGGTATCGGGCACCCGCACGATGGTCAGGAAGCGGATCGCATTGAGCAGGTCGCCGGGCAGGCGCATCAGATGTTTCCCGCCAGCACGTCGTTGAGATCAGCGACATCGGTAAGCAGCCGCGCCGCGGCGCGCACCAAGGGCACCGCCAGCAGCGCGCCGCTACCTTCGCCGAGCCGCAGGCCGAGATCGAGCAGCGGTTGGGCGTCGAGGGCGGCGAGCGCGATGTCGTGGCCGCGTTCGGCAGAGCGATGCGCGAACACGCAATAGCCGCGCGCCTCCGGGCACAGCCGGATCGCCAGCAGCGCGGCTGCCGTGGAGATGAAACCATCGATGATCACCGGCCGGCGCAGCGAGGCGGCGCCGAGCACGGCGCCCGCCATCATCGCAATCTCCAATCCGCCGAATTCGGCGAGCACCTCGAGCGGCGCGGTCGCAGCGCTGCGCGCGGCGGCCATCTCGATCGCGGCGCGCTTCTTCGCCATGCCGGATTCGTCCTGTCCGGCGCCGACGCCGATGCAGTCATTGAGCGGCGCGGGCGCCAACCGGTGAACCAGCAGCGCTGAGGAGGCGGTGTTGCCGATTCCCATCTCGCCCAGCGCGAGAATATCGGCACCGTTGCGGATCTCGCCGATCGCGATCCGGCTGCCGCGCGTCAGCGCCTCGGCGGCCTGATCCGGCGTCATGGCCGGCTCGCGCGCGGCGTTTGCCGTGCCCGGGCGAATCCTGGCGTCGATCAGTTTCGGATGCGGGGCCATTTCCGCGGCGATGCCGGCATCGATGACGCGGATCTCGACATGGTTCGCGGCGGCAAAGGCGTTGGCGGTGGCGCGGCCGGCGAGAAAGGTCATCACCATCGCCACCGTCACAGCGGCGGGATATTGCGACACGCCTTCGGCGACCAACCCGTGATCGGCGGCGAATACCAGCAGCACGGCATTATCGCCGCGCGGCTCGCCGGGATGCCGGATCATGCCGAGTCGCACCGCGAGATCCTCGATTCGGCCGAGCGATCCCGGCGGCTTGGCCTTGCCGTCGATACGGGCGCGGATCATCGGCTGGATCGCCGGATCGAGCGGGGTAATGGCGGGTGGTTGCCAGACAGGCGAGATATTGGCGGACATCGGGTTCCTCTTTGAGGCGCCTAACTGACGTATCCGGCGGGATCAGGTCAACAGCCGCGGGCTGCCGCCGCCGTGGTTGACCGCGGACACCCCGCCCGGTAGCGTCGCTCTCGATGGTCCTTCCGCGTGGAAGGTGAATAGGGAAGCCGGTGCGAGTTCGCTCCAAGCCGGCGCTGCCCCCGCAACTGTAAGCGACGAGCCTTTGTCGGTGCCACTGGTATTTCCCGGGAAGGCGGCAAATGGCCTGGACCCGCGAGCCAGGAGACCTGCCATCAACAACTGTGCTTTGAAGGCGTCGTCGGGGCGGGGTGCACCGGACGGGAGCGAGCGCAATGGCCATGCCGTTGCGCGCGACCCAACAAAGCTCGCGGCCGTACAAGGCCTTGATGTGAGCAGATGATGGATCGCGACAGCGCCCCCGGGCCGTCGGAAATGTGTGTCGAGGAGTTGCCGCGCAGCGATGCGCCGGGCGGCCCTGTGGTCGTGAGCGTGTGCATCAGCTGCAAGGCGGCCGATGGCAGCGGCGTCGTGGTCGGTCCCGACATGTTCGGCGCGGTCAAGGCTGCGCTCGGCGACAGCGATGCAGCCGTGATGGTGCGGCCGGTGCAGTGCCTCAGCGTCTGCAAGCGGCCGGCGACGGTCGCGGTCACCAGCCCGGACGGTTACACCTTTCTGTTTGGCGACCTGCAGACCGAAAGCGGCACCGCCGCGCTGGTGTCGTTCGTGCAGTCCTACCAGAAATCCGATTACGGCCTGGTGCCATGGCGCGAGCGCGCTGATGTCCTGCGAAAAGGCATGGTGGCCCGGGTGCCGCCGATGCGCTGGTCGCCCGATGACGGACGCGCCCCGAAATGACCGCGCTGCCCACCACGCTGGTGCTCGGCGGTGCTCGCTCCGGCAAATCGCTCTT
>JACMOT010000369.1 GCA_014377915.1 Tardiphaga sp. | reverse complement strand
GAAGAAGAACGGCGCCGGCAGCTTCGACACGTTCCACGGCACCTGCGCGCCCTTGGTGGTCTCGTTGACGCGAAGCCGGATGCGGCTGAACAGGTCGTCGCTGCTCAGGCCGCCTTCGCGCATCATCTCGGCGAGCGCCTGGGCATAGGCCGAATAGGGACCGGCCTCAACCGGCGCCACGGTACCGGGCGCGGCATTGAACGCCACCAGCATGCCTGGTTCGGGATCAACCAGTGCCAGTCCGCCGGACAGCGGATTGCCCGTCTTGGCAAAGGGATTGGCGCGGGCCAGATCGAGCACCACCATGCTGGCCTTCAGCTTCAGCGCTGCCAGCGGTGCCGTATAGTCGGAAAGGCGGACCGCTTCCGCCGAGACATTGACGTCACGGGTGATCCTGGCGTCGATCGGCGCGAAGTAGTTCTCGCCTTCGAGCTGCAGTCCGTAGCCGCCGAGATAGATGAAGGCGACGGCATCGGGGCCGGCCGAGGCGGCCTTGTCGAGGAATTCCCGGAAGGTGCGGCGCAGCGTGTCCTGGTCCAGATCGCGCGCGCCGGTGACGTCGAAGCCGGCGGCCTGCAGGGTCTGCGCGATCAGGCCGGCATCATTGGCCGGCGTCGGCAGCGGGCCGGCCTGGTAGCTGGCGTTGCCGATCACCAGCGCGAGGCGCCGTTCGGCGGGTGCCGCCCGCGACGGGCTCTCGGAAGCCACGATGAAGGCCAGCAAGACAGCAAGGAATTTCAGCATCCACGTCATGGCGGCTCCGTTCGTTCAGGAATCGTACCCTATTCTGGAAGGCATGCGTTGAATGAATGCTGAATGCAACAGGTTGAAACCAGGGCTGTTGCCAGGGCGCGGGGTGAAAACGCTCAATCCGACTGTCGATACGGAAATCGGCGCATTGTCGGCGGACATGCGGGCGCGGTTTGTGCGTTTGACCGAACTCATTGAACAAACTGGGTTCGAGGCTTTGCCACGGGACAGCGTCAAGCACCTCGAAGACCGGCTGTGGGAATTGCGCATGACCGGCCGTGACTGCATCTCGCGCGCCATCGACGTGACAGCGCAGGCGTGTAGTTGTGCTCCGCGCCTTCGTCAAGAAAACGCAAAAGACCCCGGCACTCGAACTGGATATCGTCCGTAGCCGCGCCAAGGATGTCAAATCAGGATTAGCGATGACCAAGATCAAGGATTTGCACAAGACCTGGAGCAAGGACCCGGACTATCTCAAGGATTACCAAGCGCTCGAGGAGGAGTTCACCGTGATGGCCGCGATCGCCAAGGCGCGCCGGCGCTCTGGCCTGAGCCAGACCGAACTGGCGCGCCGCATGAACACGACGCAAAGCACCATGGCGCGCCTGGAGAGCGGGCGGGGGCAACCCTCAACGTGGACGCTGGTGCGGTTTGCCAAGGCAACGGGGCATACGCTGAAAATCAGTTTTCAGCCGGAGAAGGGAAAGCGTTGAAGCGGGTAGGGCGCAATGGCGAAGTGTATGGCGCCGTTTTGTCGCGAGAGGCGGATTACGCTTCGCTGATCCGCCCTACGGACTCGTAGGTGCCGGCCAGCGCGTCGAGGCCATGCGACTGGTTTCAGCACTGTCGCATCTTAGAACATTTATTGACATAAGTCCTAACTAGGATTATAAGCTGTGTCGTCTTGTTCGCGGGGGGCGCTGTCATGAGGCGTCTTGGTAGCGGAGCAGGATGCGGTGTCCCGCGCGCGTGCCTCGCAAGCACGCCCCGGGAGGCTGGCGGTCACCGTCCGGGCCCATGACGGGGCTCTGCCTTGAATGGCTGGACGGGACAGCGAAAGGCGGGCGAAATCCCGCCGGAGTGTCCTCTTCGGAGGTCACGTGCTGGCCCGGAAGAACGGTCCTCCCGCCTAAAATCACCGCGGTGGCGCGCTGACAGGCGCCGCGGTTCGTCGTGAGGCGGATCGCGTCCCAACCACCTACCCAACGCGCCTGTCGGCGCGCTGCCTCCCCTCATGTCTGGAAGCGAGGACTACCGCACAACTCGGGCGCTCCGCGTCGCGAGAAGGCCGAAGCCTGGCTGTTTGACATTTGCAGCAGGAAACCGCGCGCACCCGATTGCGCTCCGCGCGGCCACCCTCACCATCGCGAAGGCGCGGTGGGAGGGATAACAAGGAGCCGCGCCGCTCTTACGGCTTCAGAATCAAGGACCCCGTCGTCTTGCGCGCTTCCAGATCGGCATGCGCCTTGCCGGCATCCTTCAGCGCGTAGGCGTGATTGATCGCGACATGCAGCTTGCCGTCGATCACCGCCGAGAACAGCGTGTCGGCGCCTTCCAGCAATTCCGAGCGCTTGGCGACGTAGTCGTTCAGCTTCGGACGGGTCGCGAACAGCGAGCCATGGTTGTTGAGTTCGGCGATCGAGAACGGCGGCACCGGACCCGACGCATTGCCAAAGCTTACCCACATGCCGCGCGGCTTCAGGCAGGACAGCGAACCGGGATAAGTTGTCTTGCCGACGCCGTCATAGACCACGTCGCAGAGTTCGTTGCGGCTGATCTGCTTGACCCGCGCGACAAAATCTTCCTCGTTGTAATAGATGACGTGGTCGCAGCCATTGGCCAGCGCCAGCTCGCCCTTTTCCTTGGAGCCGACGGTGCCGATCACATGCGCGCCCATCGCCTTGGCCCACTGGCACGCCAAAAGGCCGATGCCGCCGGCCGCGGCATGGATCAAGACGCGATGGCCGGGCTCGACCTTGAAAGTCTTGTGCAGCAAGTACCACACCGTGAGGCCCTTCAGCATCAGCACGGCGCCCTGCTCATAGGTGATGCGGTCGGGCAGCTTCACCAGCCGCTCGGCGGCGAAGACGCGTTCGGTGGCGTAGCTGCCGAGCGCCGAATAATAGGCGACGCGATCGCCGGGATGAAAGTCGGTGACGCCGGGACCAACTTCGATCACCTCGCCGGAGGCTTCGTTGCCGGCGATGAACGGCAGTTGCGGCGCCTTGTAGAGGCCGGTGCGGAAGTACACATCGATGAAGTTGACGCCGATGGCGTGCTGCCGGATGCGAACCTCGCCCGGTCCGGGGGCGACGACGTCGACCGCTTCATAGATCAGGGCTTCGGGCCCCCCGACTTTGTGGACGCGCACGGCCTTCGTCATCATGGGTCTCCCTGACGTTTCTTAGGGAACCAGCGATAGCGGAGCAGCCCGGCTTGTCAACCGGGCGCGACACTCCGGCACGCGTGTCGCGACCGCGTCGGCTTGCACACCGGATGGATCACCGCGTGAACAGCCTGATCACAGCATCAGCGCCGACGATGTACAGCCCGATCGCGCTCAGCACGGAGGTGACCGGCCAGGCCACCACAAACCCCTGTGCCAGCGCGACCAGGGCCAGCACGCCCCATAGCGCGATCAGCGCCAGGTTGAGCCGGCGCCATCGTTTCACCCTTACCGGGTGAATGACGTGCAGCGGCACGAAGGTCAGGATGATCAGCGCGAGAACGGCGAGGCTCGCCGCGGCGGGCGGCGGCTGCAACAGGAACAGATAAAACGCCGCGACATTCCACAGCGCGGGAAAGCCGCGAAAATGATTGTCCGACGTCTTCATCCGCCGGTCGGCGAAATACAGCGCGCTGCTGACGACGATGGCAGCGCCGAGAACCGTGGCGGTCCACGGCAGCAGCAGCCCGCTGGCCATGATCGCATAGGCCGGCACGAACACGTAAGTGATGAAGTCGACGACAAAGTCGAGCGCGTCACCGGACCAGTCTGGCAGCACACGGACCACGTCGAGTTTTCGGGCAAGCGGGCCGTCGACGCCGTCGATCAGCAGCGCGACGCCGAGCCAGGTGAACATCGCCACCCACTGCCCGCGAACCGCTTCCATCATGGCGATCAGCGCCACGCCGGCGCCAAGCGCCGTGAAGACATGCACGGAGAAGGCAGCCGCCTTGGCGGTTCGGGACGACGATGGGCGAAAGGCCTTCATTTGCCGAATATTGCTATCAGCAATTGACCGGCCTGCCCATCGGCTTTGGCCGGTTCCGGCGACCGCCGCGGACCCGGGCGGCGGCTTGAAAAGCCCCGCATAAAGGAGGAAGCTACCGTCATGACCGAAATATCCCTCGCTGCTGTTCCCTATGACGTCGCCGTGATCGGCGGCGGTCCCGCCGGCCTTGCCGCGGCGATCGCGCTGGCCGAGACCGGTGCCCGCATTGCTTTGGTGGCTATTCGCCAACCTTACGCGGATAATCGAACCACGGCGCTGCTCGGCGGGTCCGTCGCATTCCTCGAACGCCTCGACGTCTGGCGCCGCTGCGCCGACCGTTCGGCGGCGCTGGTCACCATGCGGCTGGTCGACGACACCGGCCGGCTGATCCGGGCCCCGGAAGTCAAATTCAACGCCAGCGAGATCGGGCTCGAAGCGTTTGGCCACAACATCCAGAATCGCGAATTGATGATCGCGCTGGAAGCGCGCGCGGACGAGATCTCCAATCTGGTTCGGATCGACGACGAGGCCGAAACGATCCTGCCCGATGACGACCATGCGTCGGTGCAGACGCGAGAGGGCACCGCGCTGTCGGCCCGGCTGATCGTCGGCGCCGACGGCCGGCAGTCGCTCGGCCGCGAGGCCGCCGGCATCGAGGTCAGACGCCGTAGTCTCGATCAGGCCGCACTGACCTTCAACATCGGCACCAGTCGTCCGCACCACAACATGTCGACCGAATTTCACACCGCGCAGGGTCCCTGCGTGGTGGTGCCGCTGCCCGGCAACCGCTGCAGCATCGTCTGGGTTTCCGCGCCGAAGCAGGCCGAGCAATTGATGGCGCTCAGCGACGAGCAGCTGTCGGCCGCGGTGGAAAAACAGCTGCACTCGATCCTCGGCCGCGTCACGGTCGAGCCTGGCCGGCATCTGTTCCCGCTGGCCATCGAGCAGCCGAAGCAGGTGGCGAAGAACCGCATCGTGCTGGTCGGCGAAGCCGCCCATGTGCTGCCGCCGATCGGCGCGCAGGGCCTGGACATGGGGCTGCGCGACGCCGCCGACATCGCCGGCATCGTCGGCCACGCCGTGCTGTCCGGCGATGATGTGGGCTCGGCAAAGGTCATGTCGCGTTTCGAGAAGGCCCGCCGCGGCGACATCTCCTCGCGCACCTTCGCCATCGACATGGCCAACCGCTCGCTGCTCAGCGACCTCATTCCGATGCAACTGGCCCGCGGCATCGGCATGCAGTTGATCGGCTCGGTCGGCCCGCTACGCCGCCTCGCGATGCGCGAGGGTCTGGCGCCGTCGTGGCGGCGTTCGGCTTCATAACCTAACCCCGTTCCGTGTCCCGGACGCGGCGCAGCGTGAAACGCTGCTCCGCAGAGCCGGGACCGTTACAGGCTCCGTCACCCGGGGTGGTGCCGGCTCTGCAGCGCACGACTCCGCCAGAGGCGGCGTCCTGCACTGCGTCCGGGACAAGGTGACGTATTACGGAAACGCGATCTGACCGGTCTTCAGCAGGTACATCACCGAGGTCAAAGTGATCACCGAGAGGAAGGTGCCGAGCAGCACGGCCATCGAGGCCGGCTCGATCCAGGTGTCGTATTGCCGGGCGATGATGAAGACGTTGAGCGCCGGCGGCAATGACGCCAGCAGCACCGCGGTGGCGGCCCATTCCGGCGGAAACGGCCCGACCAGCAGCATCAGCGCGAGCACGATCAGCGGGTGCACGATCAGCTTGATCGCAATGACGCCAGGCACTTCCCAAGGTACCCGACCCAGCGGCCGCAGCGCCACCGTGACGCCGAGCGTGAACAGCGCGACCGGCGCCGCGGCATTCTGCAGGAACCGCAGCATGCCGTCGATCGCCACCGGCATCTGGACGTGGAAGGCGGCGGCGATCGCGCCGAGATAGGCCGCCACGATCAGCGGATGCAGCACGATGTGCCTGATGACGATGCCGATGGTCGGCAGCAGCGGCCGCTTGTCGCCGGAGGTCAGCGCCATCGCCAGCGGCACAATCGAGAACAGGAAGATGCTGTCGAAGCAGAACACCAGCGCGGTGGGCACCGCCGCCTGGGTTCCCAGCACCGCCAGCGCCAGTCCGGGCCCCATATAGCCGATATTGCCGTAGCCGCCCGACAGGCCGGCCATGCTGGCCTGACGGATGGTCAGGCCGCTGATCAGCCGCCCGACCAGCGCCGACAGGAAGAAGGCGGTCGCGGTCGCCGTGGTGGTGGCGATCACGAACGGCAGATTGTTCAGTTGCTCGAACGGCGTCTTTGCCATGATCCGCAAGAACAGCGCCGGCAGTGACACATAGAGCAGGAAGAAGTTCATCCAGCTCAGGCCTGCCTCGGGCAGATTCTTGACCTTGCCGCAGGCGAAACCGATGAAGATCAGCCCGAAATACGGCAGCGCCAGGTTGAGGACATCCATCATGGCAGCAGATTTTCTTCTTGTTGATGCGGGCCGGTATAAGCGGGAATCCGGCTCGGACGGCGTATTTCGGCCTTTGCCTCTAGCATCGGCCACAATCCTGGTCTATTCGACCAGTCATGATTAAAGCGCGGACCGCCAAATTTCAGCTCGGCCAGATCGTCCGGCACCGGATCTTCTCATTCCGTGGCGTGGTGTTCGATATCGACCCGGAATTCAACAACACCGAGGAATGGTGGCTGTCGATCCCCGAGGACATGCGCCCGCACAAGGATCAGCCGTTCTACCATCTGCTGGCGGAAAATTCGGAATCCGAATATGTCGCTTATGTCTCCGAGCAGAACCTGCTGCCGGATGAATCCGGCGAGCCGATCCGGCATTCCCAGGTCGCCGAGATCTTTGTCAAAGACAAGGCCGGCACCTATCGCCCGCGCAACAATTCACTGAACTGACCACTGTGATTCCGGGGCATGGGCGGTCGCCGAAGGCGACGCGCCACGAACCCGGAATATCGATATCTGCATCACGTCCGTATGTCGGGTTCGCGACCGCCAGGCGGCTTTCGCCGGTTTGAATGGCACGTGGCAGATACAAAAAGGCGCCCGTTGCCGGGCGCCTTTTGCATTCGGAAGTATCAGAACTATTTCGCGGCCGGATTGGCCGGGGTCGCGCCGGCGGGCTGGGTCGCTTCCAGCTTGGCGCGGGCTTCCGCGGCGCGCTTCTGCAGTTCTTCCTGCAGCTTCTTCTGGTTTTCCTCGAACACCTTCGGATCGGTCGGCGGGCCGTCATAGGCCTTGGCGAATTCCGCCAGCGGCAGCGGCAGGGTCAGCGGCGCGCCGTTGGAATTGATCGCCTGCACGATCAGGTTCTGGCCCTTCTTCAGATTGGCCAGCAGTTCCGGGGTGACTTCGTAGTCCGACATGCAGCCATTGGCGAAGCAGATCACATAGGGGCTCTGCGCCGGGGCGTTGGCATCGACGATAACGCGGGTGCCGTGCACCAGCTGCATGCCGAGCGGCAGCGTGACGCGAAGGATCTTCTTCGGCTCGCCTTCCGGCTCGATGATGACGGCGGCAATGACCGGCTGGCCGGACTCGATGCGACCGTCCTTGCCGGTGAAGCAGACCTGCTTGGCGTTGGCGTCCTGGCCCTTGAGGCAGAACTTGGTCCAGGGCGCGTAGATCAGCTGAACCTGCTGCTCCGGAGGCTGGGCGCCAGCGGCCGGCGCACCTGCGGGGGCCTGGGCGGCGGGAGCAGCCGGGGCAGCCTTGGGAGCCGCTTTCGGAGCCGCCTTCGGCGCCGCGGCCTTCGGGGCGGCGGCGGGCGGCGCGCCCGGCGCGGGCGCCTGGGCGCGCGCATCCGGCGCCATCGCGGAGGCCGTCAGCGCGGTTGCCGCCAGCAGGGCGAGAACCCGACCGCGCGGCCATACCGACGCAGCCAAAAGACGGAAATTCATTGCGGAAAACCCTTTCTGAACGGTGGCGCCCAAAACCCCGGGCCGAAGGCCCCGGGGCGGCGCGCACGCTGACCCGTTAGCGGGGTGTCTCGTTGCCAATTACGGCTGTTACGTGACAGTCCGCGCCGTCCTCGTCAATTGCACGCCTTCAATACAGCGGCGGGCGAAAAGATCAATGGCGACAACCCTTTTTGTGCAAGACGTCCCGCCCTTGATAGCAGACATGCTAAGTTGCCGAGGTGAGCTATCCCGAATCAAATCGATCAAATGCGATGCGCTTTTTGCGCAGCTTCGGCGTCCTGGCGGCGGCGGCATTGGTAGCGACCCTGATGCTGCCGGAACAGGCACGGGCGGAGCCCGCTTACGGCATCGCGATGCACGGCGCGCCTGCCCTGCCCGCGGGCTTCCGGCAGATGCCCTACGTCAACCCCGACGCGCCGCAAGGCGGGCGCCTCGTGCAGGGCGTGCTGGGCACGTTCGACAGCCTCAACCCCTTCATCGTCCGCGGCCTCGCGGTGCCGCAGATCCGTGGTTTTGTCGTTGAAAGCCTGATGACCCGCGGCCAGGATGAGGCGTTCACGCTGTACGGCCTGCTTGCCGAGAGTGTCGAGACCGACGACGCCCGAAGCTATGTCACCTTCCGGATCAATCCCGCCGCCCGATTTGCCGATGGCCATCCGGTTTCCGCCGTGGACGTGCTGTTCTCTTGGCAATTGTTGCGCGACAAGGGCCGCCCCAATCACCGGCAGTATTACGCCAAGGTAGCCCGCGCCGAAGCCCTGGACCAACGCACCGTGCGGTTCGATTTCGGCGGCGCGCCCGACCGCGAACTGCCACTGATTCTCGGCCTGATGCCGGTGCTGCCCAAGCATGCGGTCCAACCCGACAGTTTTGAGGAAACCTCGATGGCGCCGCCGCTGGGTTCGGGACCTTACCGGGTCACGGCCGTGAAAGCCGGCGCGGCGGTCACCCTGACCCGCAACCCGGATTATTGGGGGCGCGATCTGCCGGTCAATCGCGGGCTATGGAATTTCGACGAGATCCGGCTCGACTACTATCGTGAGGCCAATGCGCATTTCGAGGCGTTCAAGCGCGGCCTGTATGATTTCCGGCTCGAGAACGAACCGCTGCGCTGGCACGACGGCTATGATTTTCCGGCGGCGCGATCCGGCGACGTCATCCGCGACGTGATCCGGACGGGGCTGCCGAAACCATCGGAATTCCTCGTCTTCAACACCCGCCGCCCGATCTTCGCCGACGTCCGGGTGCGCCAGGCACTCACTCTCTTGTTTGATTTCGAGTGGATCAACCGCAGCTATTTCTTCGGCCTCTATGCCCGCGGCGCCGGCTTCTTCGCCGGCTCCGACCTATCCGCCGACGCCCGCCCAGCGGACGACCGCGAGCGCGCGCTGCTGCAACCCTACAGCGCGCCAATTCCCGCCGACGTAATGGATGGCAGCTATCGCCTGCCGGTCAGCGATGGCTCCGGCCGCGACCGCGCGACGCTGCGCACCGCGCTGACGCTGATGGCGCAGGCAGGCTACGAGCTTGACGACAACGTGCTGCGGCAACGCTCGGACCGGACGCCGTTCGCCTTCGAGATCCTGGTCACCAGTCGCGACCAGGAGCGCATCGCGCTGGCCTTCGCCCGCGACCTCAAGCGCGCCGGCATCCATGCCGGAATCCGCGCCATCGACGCCGTGCAGTTCGACCAGCGCAAGCTCACCTACGATTTCGACATGATCCAGAACCGCTGGGACCAGTCGCTGTCGCCCGGCAATGAACAGTCGTTTTACTGGGGCGCGGAGGCCGCCGACCTTCCCGGCACCCGCAACTACATGGGCGCCAAGGATCCGGCCATCGATGCGATGATCGCCCGGTTACTGGAAGCGCGGGACCATGCTCCGTTCGTCGATGCGGTACGCGCACTCGACCGCGCCCTGATCGCCGGCTTCTACGCCATTCCGCTCTACCATGTCAGGGAACAATGGCTTGCCCGATGGAATCGGATAGAACGTCCTGCAACCACCGCGTTGACCGGCTATTTGCCGGAAAGCTGGTGGTCGAAACCGGATCGGAAATGACGCAGTGACCGCAGCAGCCCCGCACCCTTCGCCGACGCTCGATGGTCTGTTTCGCCGCGTTCTGGGTCGCCAGCCGGAAGCGCTGGCGCTGGTCGATCCGGCCGACAAGATGCGCATCACCGCGACGCCGCCGAAGCAGCTCACCTTCGCCGAAGCCGACCGGGCGATCTCGGCACTGACCGCGCATTTCATCGGCTCCGGCCTTCCGGCCAATTCGGTGATCGCGGTCCAATTGCCGAACACCGTGGAATTCGTCCTGACGGTGCTGGCGGCGCATCGCGCCGGCCTGATCGTCGCGCTGCTGCCGCAGCTGTTTCGCCAGGCCGAACTGACCATGGCGTTGAACCGCACCGGTGCCCGCGGTCTCGTGACCTCCAGCAAGATCGACGGCGTCAGCCATGCCGACCTGATCATGAATGCGGCGGCGGACGCGTTTTCGATCCGCTATGTCGGCGGCTTCGGCAACGACCTGCCGGAAGGCATGGCCGCCCTCGACGACGTGATGGCGTGCGAGTTCGAGCCGGCGATCGCGGTGCTGCAGGACGCGCGCCGCGCGGCCATCATTTCCTTCGACGTCACCGCCGACGGATTTCGCGCCGTGCCGCGCACCCATCTCAATTTGATCTCGGGTGGCCTCGCGGTGTTTCTGGAGGCCGGCCTGCCGCAGGGCGCGATCATCCTTTCGGCGCTGACGCCCTCCTCCTTCGCCAGCATGGCGTCGTCGCTGGTGACGTGGCTGTTGAGTGGCGGCGTGCTGTCGCTGCATCATCCGTTCGACAACGAAGTGCTCGAGCGCGATATCAATGCGCAGGCCTGCGACGTCCTCGTGGTCCCCGCGCCGCTGGCGGAGCGCCTGGCGGCCAGCGGCCTACTCGACCGTACGCCGACCCTGCGCCATGTGCTGGGCCTGTGGCGCGCACCCGAACAGGTCGCCACAAGCGCCGCCTGGAGCAGTCCGCAGACCACGCTCACGGATATTTACCTGTTCGGCGAGGCCGGCCTGTTCGGCGCCCGTCGCGGCGCGGACGGCCTGCCGGTAGCGATCATGCCGGGTTCGCACGGTGCGCCGCGCGCGGTCGCCAATTCATCGATCGCCGGCGAGATCCTGATCACGCCGAAAGGCACGCTCGGCCTGCGTGGTCCGATGGTACCGGTGCTGGCCTATGCGGCCTCCGCCGAACCCAGCCGTTCGCTGGTTGCCAGCAAGCCGGTCGATCATGTTGATACCGGCTTCGCCGCGCGCCTCGACCGTGCCACCGGCGCGATCCTGATCACCGCCCCGCCAAGCGGCGTCATGGCGGTCGGCGGCTATCGCTTCCTGGCGCAAGACCTCACGGAATGGGCCAAGCGCCTCGGCCAGAACGCGATGCTGACCGCGTTGCCGGACCGGCTCAGTGGCTATCGTCTCGCCGGCCGCGCCAGCGACAATGCGCGGGCCCGCGACGCACTCACCGAATTGGGGCTCAATCCGTTGATGGTGGAAGCGTTTCGCGATCGGGCCGCGGCCGATTGATGGAATTGCCCACCAGCCATTGACCCGCCATTAAGGACGCCGGGCTAACCTGCGCTATCGCATATCGCGCACCGGGTTCAACATGTCTGATCTGGCTACCATCGTCGTCGTCTCGGCGAACCATCCTGCCCCGTTCTCCGCCGCCTTGGTCACCAGCAATATCTTTCCGGTGATCGATGCGACCTGGGCCGAAGCGCTTGACGCGGTGGCGCGGTTGCAGCCAGCGGCTGTGCTGGTGTCGGCCACCGCCGACGACATGCCGATTTTCGAGGCGCTCGCCAAACGGCTCGGCGCCAAGCAGCCCTATGTGCCGCTGATCGCGATCGATCCGGTGACGTCGCTGCCCGGACACGCCCTCCCCTTCATACAAACCGCCGGTAATTTTGACCGGCTCTGCGTCCGGCTGCGCAACGCGTTGCGGGTCCGCACGCTGCACGCCACCGTGCTGCGCCGGCTCACCGCCGACAATATCATTCGCACCGCGCTGCAGGCGTCGGACCCGATCCAGGACGCCACCGTTATGTTGATCGGTCGCGGTGCCGGCTATCCCGCGTTGTCGGTAGCATTGGGCGAACGCGTCGGCGTGGTCGGCGCGCTCAGCATCGAGGCCGCCGCCAAACATCTGAATGCAAGGGATCTCGATGGCATTGTGATCGGCGAAGGATTCAGCACGCGCGTGGTCGATGCCTTCCTCACGGTACTGGCCGAGGATGCCCGGTTCCGCAATCTTCCGGTCGTCGTTACCGTCCCCGGCATTGCGGCGGATCATGAGCTGGCCAATCTCGAAGCGAGCGGCAGTCACGCCGCCGACGTCGCTGCGCTAGCATTGCCGCTGATCCGCCAGCACGCTTTTGAAACCCGCTTGCAGCGCGCCTTGAAGGCCATCGACTCCGACGGCTTGCTCGATGCCAATACCGGCCTGCTGACGATCGCGGCCTTCGAGCGCGACCTCGCCAACGCCGTGTACCAGACGCAATCGCGCGGCGGCGGACTGTCAGCCGCCCGGTTTTCCTTCCACGATGTGCCCGTACGCGCGCAACGCGACGCGGCACGCATTCTCGGCCGGCTGATGCGCCGGATGGATTTTGCCACGCTGCACGAAGATGGCTCCCTCATCGTGATCTTTGCCGAGACCGATTTGCGCAACGCCCATCTGATCGCGCGGCGGCTGTCGAGCGTGATGAAGCACACCATGCACGGCCCCAGGCGCGACGCGCGCAACGATCCGCATGTCACGGTCGCGACCTTGCTACCCAATGACTCCGCACGGTCGCTGATGGCGCGGTTGCAGGACAATGTGGCACAACGCGCCGCATCGTAGACCCGGACGCTCCGTCATCGGAACGATCGTTCGGTCAAGGTCGATTGCGACGCTAAGAGCAGCAAGTGGCTGGTCAGCATGAACACCACCAAGGAAGCGCTAAAGGCGACGCCGGAATTCAAATATCCGAAGTAAGTTTCGGGCTTAAATGACGAACGGCCGTCGGCAGCCATGCCGGCGGCTGTTTATTGTTTACCAGGCCGATGATCTATCGGTCGTCATTGCGAGGAGCGAAGCGACGCGGCAATCCAGAAGCCACAAGCTCGGCAAGAACTGGATTGCTTCGTCGCAAGTGCTCCTCGCAATGAGGAGATAAACCGCCAGCGCTCCTACGCCGCCTTCTTCTTTTCCGCGAGATTGGCCAGCGCGCGCATGATTTCGGTGGCGCCTTCCAGCCGCTCCTCCGGAGTGTCCCATTCCTGCAGGAACACCACCTTCATGTCCGGCCGCACCTTCGCGGCCTGGCCATAGGAGCGGATGAAGTACACCAGCCGGTCCGGCTGCGCGAACTTGTTGTCGCGGAAAGTGATGACCATGCCCTTCGGGCCGGCATCAACCTTCTCGACATTGGCGCGGCGGCAATAGGCCTTGATCGCCGCGATCTTGAACAGATAGCGCACCTCGTCCGGCAGCACGCCGAAGCGGTCGCGCAGCTCGGCGGCGAAGTTTCCGATCTCGTCGTCGGTCTCGAGGTCGGCGAGCCTTCGATACAGCGACAGCCGCACCGCGAGATCGGCGACGAATTCCTCGGGGATCAGCACCGGCATGCCGACGGTGATGCTCGGCGACCAGCGGTCGGCAACCGGCTCGGAGACGCCGGCCTTGAGGTTGAGGATCGCCTCCTCCAGCATCGACTGGTACAGTTCGAAGCCGACTTCCTTGATATGGCCGGACTGCTCTTCGCCGAGCAGATTGCCGGCACCGCGGATGTCGAGATCGTGCGAGGCAAGCTGGAAGCCGGCGCCGAGATTTTCCAGCGACTGCAGCACTTTGAGCCGTCGCTCGGCCTGCGCGGTGATCTTGGCCTGCGCCGGCAGCGTGAACAGCGCATAGGCGCGCAGCTTGGAGCGGCCGACACGGCCGCGCAGCTGATACAATTGCGCCAGGCCGAACATGTCGGCGCGGTGGATGATCAGCGTGTTGGCGGTCGGAATGTCGAGCCCGGATTCCACGATGGTGGTCGACAGCAGGATATCGTATTTGCCGTCGTAGAACGCCGACATGATGTCCTCGATCACGGTCGGCGCCATCTGGCCATGCGCCACCGCGACCTTCATCTCCGGGACGTGCTTGTCGAGGAAGTCCTTGACCTCGGCGAGGTCGTCGATCCGCGGCACGACGTAGAATGCCTGGCCGCCGCGATAGCGTTCGCGCAGCAGCGCCTCGCGGATCATCAGCGGATCATGCGGCGCCACGAAGGTGCGCACCGCGAGACGATCGACCGGTGGCGACGCGATGATCGAAAGATCGCGAACGCCGGACAGAGCCAGCTGCAGCGTGCGCGGAATCGGCGTCGCCGACAGCGTCAGCACATGGACGTCGGCGCGCAACTGCTTCAGGCGTTCCTTGTGGGTGACGCCAAAATGCTGTTCCTCGTCGACAACGACCAGGCCAAGGTCCTTGAACTTGATCGACTTGCCGAGCAACGCATGGGTGCCAACGACAATGTCGATGGTACCATCGGCGAGGCCCTTCTTGGTCAGGGTCATGTCCTTCGGCGTCACGAGGCGTGAGGCCTGCGCGACGTTGACCGGGAAGCCCTTGAAGCGCTCGGTAAAATTCTTGGCGTGCTGACGCGCCAGTAGCGTGGTCGGCACCACGACGGCAACCTGCTTGCCTTCGAGGGCCACGGCAAAGGTGGCGCGCAGCGCCACCTCGGTCTTGCCGAATCCGACGTCGCCGCAGATCAGCCGGTCCATCGGCCGGCCGCTCTCGAGATCGCCCAGCGCGGCGTTGATCGCCGACTGCTGGTCCGCGGTCTCCTCATAGGGGAAGCGGGCACAGAATTCGTCATACAGATGCGGCTGCACGAAGGTCTTCGGCGCCTCGCGCAACTGCCGCTCGGCGGCGATCTTGATCAGCTCGCCGGCGATCTCGCGAATCCGGTTCTTCAGCTTGGCCTTGCGCGCCTGCCAGCCGGAGCCGCCGAGCTTGTCGAGTTCGACATTGGCGGTGTCGGAGCCAAAGCGCGACAGCAGCTCGATGTTCTCGACCGGCAGGAACAGCTTTGTTTCATTCGCGTAGCGCAGCTCGAGACAATCATGCGGCGCGCCGCCGACCTGCAGCGTCTGCAACCCGACGAAACGGCCAATGCCGTGCTCGACATGCACGACGATGTCGCCGGCCGCCAGACTCGTCACTTCGGAGATGAAATTATCGAGCTTTCGCGTCGCCTTGCGCGGACGGACGAGACGATCGCCCAAAATGTCCTGCTCGCTGATGACAGCGATCTGGTCGGTTTCGAAGCCAGCCTCCATGCCGACTACCGCGAGCATGGTCTGGTTGCGCGGCGTCGCCAGCACGGTGCGCCAGGAATTGACCGAGGTCGTATTGAGCAGCTTGTGGTCCTTGAGCATGCTGCCCATGCGGTCGCGCGAGCCTTCGCTCCACAGCGCCACCACGACCTTCTTGCGCGCCACCTGCAGCGCCTCGATATGCGCCACGACCGCGGCGAATACGTTGATGGTGGAATCCGATCGCTCGGTCAGAAAATTGCGTCCGGCGCGCGCATCGGCATCGATCACGCCGGCGCCCTGCTGTGGCACAGCAAATGGTGTCAGCCGCGCCAGAGCGACGTCGGTGAGGCGATCCTGCCATTCCTCCAGCGTCATGTAGAGCCGGTCCGGCGGCAGCGGCTTGTAAATGGCGCCGCCGCCGGGAATGCCCATCGCTTCGCGGCGGGCCTCGTAATAGTCCGAGATCTGCTTGAAGCGCTCGGTGGCGGCGGCCTCGCCTTCCGGCTCCATCACGATCGGCGCGCCGTCGACATAGTCGAACAGCGTGTCCATCCGCTCCTGGAACAGCGGCAGCCAGTGCTCCATGCCAGGATGACGGCGGCCTTCGCTGACCGCCTCGTAGAGCTGATCGTCGCGCTCGGGCGCCCCGAAGGTCGCCACATAGCCCATCCTGAACCGCTTGATGGTTTCGGTGACGAGCTGGAATTCGGAGATCGGCACCAGATCGAGCGCGCGCATGTCGAAATGGGTGCGCTGGGTCTCGGGATCAAAACTGCGGATCGATTCCAGGCTGTCGCCGAAGAAGTCGAAACGCACTGGTTGATCAAGGCCGGCAGGAAACAGATCGAGGATACCGCCGCGCACCGCATATTCGCCGGGCTCGCGCACGGTGCCGGACCGATTATAGCCGTTGTGTTCGAGCCAGGCGACGATGGAGTCCATCGGCACCACATTGCCCGGCGCCACCGACAGTGCCTGCGCCGCGACGATGTCGCGCGCCGGCACCCGCTGCACCATGGCATTCACCGTGGTCAGCAGGATCAGCGGCTTCTCGCTGCCCTTCAGGCGCGACAATCGCGCCAGCGTGGTCAGCCGCTGTGCCAGCACGCCGCCATGCGGCGAGACCCGGTCATAGGGCTGGCAGTCCCAGGCCGGAAACTGCATCACCGCGAGATCCGGCGCGAAGAATTCCAGCGCACGGGCCAGATTCTGCATTCGGCCGCCGTCGCGGCACACCACCGCGAGGCTCACCGCCGGCGGTTTCGGCCTCGCAGCCACGGCGCGGGCCAGATCGGAGATGATCAGGCCCTCGGCGCCGTCGGCCACATTGGCAAAGGTCAGCGCGCGGCCGGGCGCAAGCTGCGCCGCGGGCGAAACCGTCGGCGCCTTCATGCCGGCTTGTCCAGATTGCGAAACAGCTTGATGCGCTCGAACAGCGGCGTGTGAAACTGCGGCGCCAGCTCGCTGTCGCCGACAAAGGCCGGATACAGATCGGGATCTTCCAGCGCGATCAGCTCCTCGAGCTGGGTCACTTCGAGTTCGGCCAGACCGGCGATCTCGGCGTCGGCAAACCGACCGAGAATCAGGTCCATTTCCCGGGTACCGCGGTGCCAGCAACGAAACAGCAGCCGCTTGCGGCGCTCGTCCAGCCCGTTGCTCGATCGTGTCGTTCCCGTCATGTGCCCGTCCCGTCAAAACGCCGAAAGCCCGGACATGCCGGGCAGGCTGATATAGCGTTCGCGCCTGTGGATGTCAGCACCTGTTCGCGCATTGCTTTCGCCCCAAAATGCATTCAAGTCTCGGCGCTACCGCCCGTCCCGTGTTTTGCGAGCTTCCGAGTCGTTATGCGCCCTGAACTGCTCAACCCGCTATTTGCCCCGGTCACCTCGATCCCTGGCATCGGGCCGAAGCTGGACAAGCTGCTGCGGTTCCTGCTCGGCCGCAGTGAAACCCCGCGGATCGCCGATCTGTTGCTGCATCTGCCCGTCAGCGTCATCGACCGACGCGAGCGGCCCAAGATCCGCGATGCGGCTCCGGGCACCATGGTAACGCTGGAAGTCACCGTCGACCGCCATCGTCCGGCACCGGGCGGACGCTCGCGCGCGCCGCATCTGGTCTATGTCAGCGACGACACCGGGGCGGCCGTGCTGGCCTATTTCAAGGCCTATCCCGGCCAGGTGGAAAAGCTGCTACCGGTCGGCGAGAAGCGCTTTATCTCCGGCACCGGCCAGCTGTTCGACGGCATCCTGCAGATCGTGCATCCCGACCGCGTCATCGACGAGGAAGGATTTGCCAAACTCAGCGGCATCGATCCGGTCTATCCCTTGACCCAGGGCCTGGCGATCGGCGCGCTGCGCCGCGCCGTCGGCCTGGCGCTGACACGGCTGCCGGCCCTGCCGGAATGGATCAGCCCGGAAGTGATGCGGCGCTGCTCGTTTCCGCCGATCGCGGAAGCGCTGAACCGCGTCCATGTGCCGGTCGAACTCACCGATATCTTGCCCGAAGGTCCGTTCTGGTCGCGGCTGGCGTTCGATGAATTGCTCGCCGGGCAGCTGGCTTTGGCACTGGTGCGCGCGCAATTGCGCCGGCCCGCCGGCGATCGCAACGCCGGCGATGGCCAATTGCGCCGGTTGATCATCGACGCACTGCCCTATTCGCTCACCAACTCGCAGCAGGAGGCGGTCAAAGCGATTGCTGGCGATCTGACCCAGCCGGTACGCATGCTGCGGCTGCTGCAGGGCGACGTCGGCTCCGGCAAGACCGTGGTGGCGTTGCTTGCCGCCGCGGCAGTCGCCGAGGTCGGCCGGCAGACGGCCCTGATGGCTCCCACCGAGATTCTCGCGCGCCAGCACATCAAGACCATCACGCCGCTGGCCGAGCGCGCCGGGCTGCGCGTGGCGATCCTGACCGGCCGCGAAAAAGGCCGCGAGCGAAAAGACATTCTGGCGCGACTGGCGGCTGGCGAGATCGACATGCTGGTCGGCACCCACGCGCTGATCCAGGACGACGTGGAATTCAAGGCGCTGGCGCTCGCGGTGGTCGACGAGCAGCATCGCTTTGGGGTGCGCGAGCGGCTGGCGCTCACCAACAAGGGCGACGCCGTCGACGTGCTGGTACTGTCGGCAACGCCGATCCCGCGCACCCTGGTACTCACCTATTTTGTCGACATGGACGTGTCCGGACTTCGGGAAAAGCCCGCCGGTCTGCAGCCGATCGAGACCCGGGCGCTAACGGCGGG
>JACMOT010000368.1 GCA_014377915.1 Tardiphaga sp. | reverse complement strand
CGGCGCCAAGCACCACGCCAGCGCGGCGCAGGTGGCGCTGAAATGGCTGCTCGACCAGGATGGCGTCGCGGCGATTCCGAAGGCGTCGCGTGCCGAGAGTCAGCAGGCCAATCTCGACGCATTGAAAGTGCCGCTCGACGATGAGGACCGGTCCGCGATCGCCGCGCTGCCGAAAGACCAGCGTCTGGTCAATCCGGCGGCCTTCGCGCCCGACTGGGACTAGGCTTTTCCCCTCCCCCTGCGTCTTCGCGGTGGGGAGGGTGGCCGGCCGTCAGGCTGGTTGGGGGGCTCGTGCCGCTTGCGCAACCCGAATTGACCGACCATCATCTCCCTAAAAGCAAAGCCTAGGGAGATGTTGATGCCCGCTTCCTCGCGTTCCGCGATGCGTCTTTCGCTGATCATTCGTGCCGGCCGATTTGGCGCGGCTGCGGTCCAGGCCGGCATCATTGTAGCAATGGGAGTGCTCATGTCGTCGGCCCATGCCGCCAGCTTCGTCTATGTCGGCAATGCCGACAGCCAGGATATCACTGTCCTCGAACTGAAACCGGACGGCGCGATGATTGCGTCGGAGACCGTGGCGGTGCCGGGACCGGCCAAGCCCGGCGGATCGCTGCCGCTCGTGATCAGCCCGGAAAAGGACCGGCTCTATGCCGGGCTGCGAAATGAGCCCTATTCGGCGGTTGCCTTCGGCATCGACGCGAAGTCCAGAAGGCTGACGTTCATTGGCGCGGGCCCGCTGACGGATTCGATGGCCTATCTGTCGATCGATCGCACCGGCCGTTTCCTGCTGGGGGCGTCGTATGGCGGCAACAAGGTCGCGATACATCCGATCGGGCCGAATGGCGTGCTCGCGTCGGCGCTGCAGGTCATCGCCACCGAGCCCAACGCGCATTGCATCATCTTCGATCCCACCAATCGCTACGTGCTGCACACCAGCCTCGGCGGCGACGTCATCTATCAGCAGAAATTCGATGCCGCGAAGGGCACGCTGTCGCCGAACGATCCGCCGACCGTCAGCGTCAAGGCCAAAGGCGGTCCGCGCCATCTACTGTTTTCGCCGGATCGCCGGTTTGTCTATCTGCTGAACGAGCTCGATGCCGCGATCTACGTGTTCCCGTGGAATGCAGCTACCGGCACGCTGAAGAAGGAAACCCAAATCGCCTCCGCCTTGCCGAAAGGCTTTGATGGCAAGCCGTGGGCGGCGGACATCCACCTCACGCCGGATGGCAAGTTCCTCTACGCCTCGGAGCGGACGTCGAGTACGCTGGCGGCGTTCGCCGTCGATGCCACGACCGGCGCGCTAGCGCCGATCGACTCTTACCCGACCGAAAAGCAGCCGCGCGGTTTTGCGATCGACCCGTCCGGCCGCTATCTGCTGGCGGTTGGGCAGCTCTCCAACAGCCTGACCAGCTACGCGATCGACAGAGCGAGCGGCAAGCTGACCGCGCTGGGGCAGTACCCGACCGGCAAGAACCCGAACTGGGTGGAGATCGTGAATCTGCCATAGCGGTAGTGGCAAGGGATCTCTTTACCCCGTCATTGCGAGGAGCCGTTGCGACGAAGCAATCCTGTTCTTCCGTGCCTAGAGTCTGGTGGATTGCCGCTTCGCAAGGGCTCCTCGCAATGACGGTGAGCTGGCGGCTTCCAGCAGGCGCCGTCCGCGCCACGCCAGTAATTTCCGCTTTGTCCGGGCTGGCCGCGCCCTTACAGTGCCGCCCGAACCGGACACTGGCAAAGCATGCACGATCTCATTCGCGATATCACGCTGTGTATTCTGTTTGCGTGGGGCATCGGGCTGCTGGCGCATTTCTTCAAGCAACCGCTGATCCTTGCCTATCTCGTCGCCGGCTTCTTTATCGGGCCGTACGGCGCCGGCTGGGTCAAGTCCGAGGAATCGATCAGCACGATCTCCGAGCTTGGCCTGATCTTCATGCTGTTCATGATCGGGCTCGAGATCGACCTCAAGAAGATCGTGCGCGCCGGCCGCGTCATTCTGTTCGCCGCCGGCGGGCAGCTGATCGGTGGCTGTGTGCTGGGCGCGCTGTTCTTCATGGCGATCGGCCTGCCGCTGGCCAATGGCAAGTTCGACGCGCTGTATCTGTGCATCGCCTGCGCGCTGTCCTCCACGGTGGTGATCGTCAAGGTGTTGTACGAGAAGCGCGAGCTCGACACGCTGCCCGGCCGCATCACGCTCGGCATCCTGGTGCTGCAGGATATTTTTGCGATCCTGTTTTTGGCGGTGCAGCCCAGCCTTGCCGACCTGCAGCTCACCGTCATCCTGCTGTCGATCGCCCGGGTCGGCGCGCTGGTGGCGACCGCGCTGATGCTGAGCCGCTACATTCTGCCGCATCTGTTTCACCAGATCGCGCGGCGGCCGGAATTGGTGCTGCTGGGCGCGCTGGCGTGGTGCTTTCTGATCGGCGAGATCGCCGAGCGGCTGCATCTGTCGCGCGAGATGGGCTCGCTGGTCGCCGGCGTATCGCTGTCCACCTTCCCCTATGCGCTCGATGTCACCGCGAAGGTGACAACGTTGCGCGATTTCTTCATCACGCTGTTTTTCGTCGCCGTCGGCATGACGATTCCGGTTCCCAATTTGTCGGTGATCGGGCTGGCGCTGATCATCGCCCTGTTCACCGTGGCCAGCCGTATCCTCACCACCTTCATACCGCTGTATCTGATGAAGCAGGGGCTGCGCGCCAGCCTGCTGCCGGCGCTGAACCTGGCCCAGATCAGCGAGTTCTCGCTAGTGGTGCTGCAGACCGGCATCGCGGCTGGCCACATCACCACCCGGACCTCCAGCGCCACCTCGTTTGCCTTCGTGATCCTGGCGGTACTCTCGACCTTTGCGATGCTGCGCAGCGACCAGATCACCCGGTGGCTGATAGGTCCGCTGAAGCGGATCGGGCTGCGCGATCTCGACCATGGCCAGGGGGCGGGCGGCGAGGCCGGACAAGCGGGTGACCACGGCGCCCGCCGCATCGTCATTCTCGGCTTTTACCGCGCGGCGTCGGCGCTGCTCAGCGAAATCCAGCGCCAGAACGAGTCGCTGCTCGAGCAGATCAGCGTGGTCGACTTCAACCCCCAGGTGTTCCGCACGTTGGTCGAGCGCGGCCAGCATGTGATCTATGGCGACATCAGCCATGTCGACACGCTGGTGCATGCCGGCGTCGGCCATGCCGAGATCATCATCCTCAGCGTGCCGGATTCGCTGCTGAAGGGGGCCACCAATGAGCGGCTGGTCCGCCATGTCCGCTCCATCAATCCGACCGCTCGGATCATTGCCTGTGCCGACCTGCTGAGCGACGTCCCGGACATTTATGCCGCTGGCGCCGATTACGTCACGGTGACGAGGCTCAGCGACGCCCATGCGCTGTATGAGGTGATCTACGCCGCCGATCAGGGCCTGCTGCCCGCCAAACGGGGCGAACTGGACGCCCAGCTCGCGGGGGGGAGGGAAGTGCTGCCTAAGGG
>JACMOT010000367.1 GCA_014377915.1 Tardiphaga sp. | reverse complement strand
GGGGCTCGGCACCGTGGCGCTGCGGGTTCCCGCGCATCCGGTGGCGCTGGCGCTGCTGCGGGGCTTCGGCGGCGCCGTGGTGGCGCCGTCGGCCAATCTGTCCGGCCACGTCTCCCCGACCTGCGCGGCCCATGTCGAGGCCGATCTCGACGGCCGCATCGATATGATTGTCGATGGCGGGGCGGTCGCGGTCGGCGTCGAATCCACCATTATCGGCTGTTTCGGGCAGCCGATTCTGCTGCGGCCGGGCGGGCTGCCGCGCGAGGCGATTGAGCGGCTGCTCGGACGGCCACTGCTGCTGCCCGTGGAGGAGCCTTCCAGCGCCACCCGGCAGCCGCTGGCGCCCGGCATGCTGGAATCGCATTACGCGCCGCGCACGCCGGTGCGGCTGCAGGCAACCGGGCTGCGCCCCGGCGAGGCATTGCTGGCGTTCGGGCCGACCGCCCTGCCCGGCCAGGCCGGTGCCGCGGCGGTGCTGAATCTGTCCGAATCCGGCGATCTGGCCGAAGCCGCGAGCCATCTTTTCGGCTATCTTCGCGCGCTCGACGCCGCCGGCGCGACCGCCATCGCGGTGATGCCGGTGCCGCCCCACGGCCTCGGCGAAGCCATCAACGACCGCTTGCGCCGCGCGGCCGCATGACCATCTCATCCGGAACTGATTCCAGCATCCATTCCACGGCAAGACCAAGAGAAGCACGGGAAACCGCATGAACATCGCCCAGCCAATGCCGGCCACGTTGTCGCCCGACACCATCGCCCGCTTCCGCGCCATCGTCGGCGACAAATATGCCGTGACCGACCAGGCCGACGTGCACCCATATGTCACCGAGGACCGCAATTTGTTCTTCGGCACCTCGCCTTTGGTGCTGCGGCCGGGCTCGACCGCCGAGGTCGCGGCGATCTGCCGGCTGGCCACCGAGACCCGCACCGCGCTGGTGCCGCAGGGCGGCAATACCGGGCTGGTCGGCGGCCAGACGCCCTATGGCGGCGAAGTGGTGCTGTCGATGCGGCGGCCCGACAAGGTTCGCGACATCGACACCGAATCCAACACCATGACGGTGGAAGCCGGCCTGATCCTGCAGAATGCGCAGGCCCGCGCCGCCGAGGTCGACCGGCTGTTTCCGCTGTCGCTCGGCTCGGAAGGCAGCTGCACCATCGGCGGCAACCTCTCCAGCAATGCCGGCGGCACCACCGCGCTGGCCTATGGCGTGGCGCGCGAAATGGCGCTGGGCCTCGAAGTGGTGCTGGCCGACGGCCGCATCCTCAACGGCCTGTCGAAGCTGAAGAAGGACAATACCGGCTATGATCTGCGCAATCTGTTCATCGGCGCCGAGGGCACGCTCGGCATCATCACCGCCGCGACGCTGAAACTGTTTCCGAAACCGCGCGGCATCGAGACCGCCTTTGTCGGGCTGCGATCGCCGGAAGCAGCCCTGAAACTGCTGCAGATCTCGCGCGAGGAAGCCGCCGGCCAGTTGACCTCCTTCGAGCTGATCGCCGACATCGCGGTGGACTTTTCCGTGCGCCACGGCCAGGGCATCCGCGATCCGCTCGCCAGCAAGCACCCGTGGTATGTGCTGATGGAATTGTCGTCGTCGCGCGAGGAGAGCCAGGGCGCGCTGGAGAAGATCCTCGAGCGCGGCTTCGAGGATGGCTTCGTCGACGACGCGGTGATCGCCGCCAATATCAGCCAGCGCACGGCGTCCTGGAAGCTGGGCGAGGAAATCTCCCCGGCGCAGAAGCCGGAAGGCGGCTCGATCAAGCACGACGCCTCGGTGCCGGTCGCCGCGGTGCCGGCCTTCATCGCCGAGGCCAATGCCGCGGTGCTGAGGCTGATGCCCGGCGCGCGCCCGGTGCCGTTCGGCCATCTCGGCGACGGCAACATCCATTACAACGTCACCCAGCCCAGGGATGGCAGCAAGGACGATTTCCTGGCGCGCTGGCACGAGGTCAACGCGGTAGTGTTCGAGGTGGTGCTGCGGATGGGCGGCTCGATCTCGGCCGAGCATGGCATCGGCCAGCTCAAGGCGGCGGATCTTCCCTCGGTCAAGGACCCGGTGGCGATCGAGCTGATGCGCGGCTTCAAGGCGATGCTCGACCCGCCGAACATTCTCAACCCGGGCAAAGTGCTGCTGCCGCTGAAGTGAGTCGGATGTTGAAGATCGCACCGATCGAGGATGCCGACGTCGCGGCGGTGGTCGCGCTGTGGCAGCGCGCCGGCTCGACGCGGCCCTGGAATGATCCCGCCGCCGACATCGGCTTTGCGCGCCGGAGCGACAATGCCGAGATCCTGATCGGCCGCGACGGCGCTGCCGTGGTGGCTTCGGTGATGGTCGGCCATGACGGCCATCGCGGCTGGGTGTATTACGTCGCCACCGATCCGGATCACCGCCACAAGGGATATGGCCGCGCCATCATGCAGGCGGCGGAAGGCTGGCTGCGCGCACGCGGCGTCGAGAAGCTGCAACTGATGGTGCGCGCCGACAATACGCAGGTGCAGGCGTTTTATGAATCGCTCGGCTTCGGCGAGCAGAAGCGCATCACCTATGCGAAGTGGCTGGATGGTCGCGAACCGACGCCGTGAAGATATTGTCGTTCCGGGGCGCGAGCGACGAAAGCCGCGGGCGAACCCGGAACCTCGAGCCGATGGCGCGCTGCACATCTCCGGATTCCGGGATGCAGCAGCCGGCTCCGCCGTCTGCGGCATCCCGCAATGACGGCACATAGCTCTCAGAACAACGACCCCTGCCCGCCATCGCCCGACGCCACAATCTTCCGCGCCGTCGTCTTCTTCGCAGGCTTCGCCGCCTCCGCCGCCGCCATTTCATCTTCCGTGATCGGCAGGATCAGTTGTGCGTCGTCATTGGCGACCTTGTTGACCGCGGCCGACACCGGATGCCAGGCGAAAGCGCCATCCCGTGGCGCGGCGAGCAGCGTCATCACATCCGACGCGTCGTCGGCGCTGCAATCCAGCCAGCGCGCAACATCTTCCGGTGCGATGGTGACGGGGACGCGATGGTGCAGCACCGACATGCCGGTGCTGGCGGCCGCGGTGATGATGGCCACGGTGTCGAGTTCCTCGCCATTCGGGCCCATCCAGGTTTCCGCCAGGCCGGCGAAGCCGATCGGTCCGCGATCGCAAGGATGGATAAAATACGGCTGTTTCCGTTCACCCGAATTTTGCCATTCGTAATAGCCGTCCGCGGGAATCAGACAGCGCCGGCGTCGGATCGCATTCTTGAAAGCCGGTTTTTCCCGCACCGTCTCGGCGCGCGCATTGATGATCAGCGTGAACTGGCGCGGATCCTTGACCCAGGACGGCAGCAGCCCCCAGCGCATCAACCGAAAATGCCTTTTTCCATTTTCTACAATTACAACGGGAACCGGTTGTGTCGGCGCAACATTGTAACGAGCAGGGAAATTCGGCTGCTCAATATAGCCGAATACCTTTCGTAGCGCCTCGGGCGCCGACGTGATGACGAACCTTCCGCACATTCGCTATCCAGCACCAAATCTGTTCAGCCGCCTTTAACCCGATACGTCCCAAAGTACCACCAATGACGATGACGGCCCTCAGACCAGCGGACCACGCGCACCACCCGACATTCGCGGGGGCTCACCCCGTTGCGTCCGCGGCCGAGCTGATGACTGCGAATATCAATCCGCGCACCGGACTGGCCACAGATTATCTGAACCACTTCAACGAAGCCATCATGCTGCTAGAGTTGATCCCGGACATGCCGGACTGTTATGAACTGTTCCTGGAATGGGAACCGCTGAGCTATGCCGAGCACTTCATCAAATCGAATTTCAAGGCACGGGATCTGGCGATCGCCTCCTACAATTCCGCGGCTCCGCAGTTGCGCGCCGAATTGGACCGCGCGGTCGATACAATGACGTTGATCCTGACGGCGGTGGGCGATGCGATGCGCAAGGTGCACCAGGATTCGACCCGCGCCACGCTGGCGGAGCAGGCATCAGACTGGATCAAACCGCTGCTGGTGGTTGCCGGCGGCCTGATCAATGGCAAGGATCAGGAAACCAGCGTCGACGCCATCATGGCGAACGAGTCGGCATGACCGACGTCCCCCTGGTCACGCCGATACGTCCGCAACTCGCGGTCAGCGCCTCGATCTTCCGCGACGGCAAGGTGCTACTGGTGCAGCGGGCCTATGCGCCGGCGCAAGGCTCCTGGTCGGTGCCCGGCGGCCGGGTCGAGTTCGGCGAGCCGCTGCACGCGGCACTGGCGCGCGAGGTGATGGAGGAAACCGGGCTGCGGATCGCCATTCTCGGCCTCGCCGGCTGGCGTGAGGTGCTGCCGGCCAGCTCCGGCGGCCGGCATTTCGTAGTGATGTCGTTCGCGGCGCGCTGGGCGGCCGGGGAGCCGATCTTGAACGATGAATGCGCTGATTTCGCATGGCTGCCGCCCGACGCACTCGGCCCGCGCACGCTGACGCCGGGGTTGCAGGAAATCATCGACGCCGCGCGCGTACTGGTCGAAGCCTGACGCCGCGGCCTTGCGTCCGATGCCCTGAAACGGCATATCAACCGGGTTGCTGGACCCATCATGCCCAAGCCATTTTTCGCCGCTTTGATGCTCGCGCTGACCCTCGGCCTCGGCTCCGCCCGGGCGCAGGACGCGGCTGCGCCGTTTGATGGCGAGTTGCAGCGGATGTCCGAGATTCTCGGTACGCTGCATTATCTGCGTGGCATCTGCGGCAGCAATGAAGGCGCCAAATGGCGCAACGAGATGCAGGCGCTGGTCGATGCCGAAACGCCGTCCGGCGACCGCCGGACGCGCATGATCGCCGGTTTCAACCGCGGCTATAATGGCTTCCAGCAGACCTATCGAACCTGTACCCCCGCCGCCGGCATCGCCATCCGCCGCTATATCGAGGAAGGCTCCAAGATTTCGCGCGACCTGACCGCCAGGTATGCGAACTGATGAGCCTGTTGCCCCCGAAATCACCCGCGGTCGACACCGTGTTCTTCGACCTCGACGGCACGCTGACCGACCCCAAGATCGGCATCACCCGTTCGATCCAGTATGCGCTGGCGAAATTCGATGTTCCGATTCCGACGCAGGACGAGTTGACCTGGTGCATCGGCCCGCCGCTGCACGCCAATTTCAAGGCGCTGCTCGGCTGCGGCGACAGCGACGCGGACCGCGCGATCGCGTTCTACCGCGAACGGTTCGGCGATATCGGGCTGTTCGAGAACGCGCTCTATGCCGGCGTTGAAGAGACGCTGACGGAAGTGGCCGCGCCCGGCCGCCGGCTGTTCGTCGCCACCAGCAAGCCGCATGTCTATGCCGACCGCATCATCGACCATTTCGGGCTGCGACGGCATTTTGGACGCGTGTTCGGCTCCGAGCTCGACGGCACCCGCGTTCACAAGACCGAGCTGCTGCGCTACGCGCTCGACGAGACCTCCACGGAATCCTCGCGCGCGATCATGGTCGGCGACCGCCAGCACGACATCGTCGGCGCCGCCAATAATGGCATCGGCACGATCGGCGTGCTGTACGGCTATGGCAGCCGCGCGGAGCTGGTAGAAGCCGGCGCCGGGCAATTGTGCGCGACGCCGGGAGATATTCCGGGATGTTTCGATTCGGGTGCGATCCGTCAGGATTAGCGCCGCGTGTCCCGGACGCGGTGCGGCATTCTCATGCCGCTCCGCAGAGCCGGGATCCCGGTTGCTTCTGTGCCGGCAACCGGAACCCCGGCTCTGCGGCGCACAGCGTCCCAAGCGGGACGCCGTGCGCCGCGTCCGGGGAACGTCCGCGCCTTGAACGACGTCAATGCTTTCCCGCGCCCATGTAGCCGAACAGGAATCCGGCGACCTTGCGCTTCTGGATTTCCTCGCTGCCCTCGGTGATGCGGTAACGGCGGTGATGGCGGTAGATGTGCTCGAACGGCTTGTGCCGCGAATAGCCCATGCCGCCATGCACCTGCATGGCGCGGTCGGCGGACTCGCAGCACAGCCGGTTGGCCCAGAAATTACACATCGAGACGCGATCCGACAATGTGTGCTCGACCTCGGCCTGGGTCAGGCTGTCCATTTCCCACGCCGTCTTGCGGATCAGCAGCCGCAGCATCTCCGCCTGCGTCGCCAGTTCGACCAGCGGCCACTGGATCGCCTGGTTCTCGGCCAGCGCTTTGCCAAACGGCTTTCGCTCGCGGGCGTATTTCACGCTCTCCTCGATGCAATACACCGCGGCGCCGAGCGAGCTCGCCGCCTGCCGGATGCGATTCTCATGCACGAAACATTGCGCCAGCGACAATCCGCGGCCGATCTCGCCGAATAGCGCGTCATCCGGCACGAACACATCGGTGAAGCTGACGCGCGGATGATCGGTCGGCATGTTGAAGGTCCACAGATACTCCTCGATCTTCACGCCCGGTGCTTTCGCCGGCACCAGAAAACAGGTGATGCCACGCGCGTCGCCATCATTGCCCGAGGTGCGCGCGAACAGCGCGCAATGGGTCGCGACATGCATGCCGGTGGTCCACATCTTCTCGCCATTGATGACCCAGCCCTTGACGCCATCGCGGGTCGTCTCGACCGCGCGGGTTTCCATATGCGTCGCGTCGGAGCCGTGCTCGGGTTCGGTCAACCCGAAGGTGATGCGATACTTGCCGGTGATCGAGCCTTCGATCATCGCCTTCTGGTCGTCGCGGCCATAGCGGTCGAGCATCGTCACCAGCGGCAGATTGCCGACGATCGAATGTTCGTTCTGCAGGTCATTGTGCAGGCCGAGACCTTTTGCCGCAAAGTGCTCGCGGATCACGGCCATCCACAGATTGCTGCCGCCCTGGCCGCCATAGGCTTTCGGAATCGCGAAGCGCAAATGGCCGGCGCCGTCGGCCAGATTCTTGACCCGGCGCAGCAGCGCTTCCCATTCATGCCGCGGCAATCCGCCATTCTCGAAATCGGTACGCGCATATTCGCGGCGGTGATCGAAGAAACGGATGTTGTCGTCCGCCTGCTCGATCGGCTTGATATCGGTTTCGATAAAGCGATCGAGCTCGGCGAGATAGGCGACCAGATCGGCCGGCAGTGAAAAGTCCAAGGCGCTCTCCCATATTTTTGATCTTGTTATGCGGGCGATTAAGGTGGCACCGTCAAATCAAGTCAAGCGCGGCCAAACGCGCAAATTCTGCATAACGAAAAATGGGAGCCGCCAATGGCGCTGCAATTCTCCACGGTGACGCGCAAGGGCCCGATCACCATCGTCACGCTGTCGCGCCCGGAAGTTTACAATGCGCTGCACACCGACGCGCATAATGAGCTGCACGAGGTATTCAACGACTTCGCCGCCGATCCCGAACAATGGGTCGCCATCGTTACCGGCGCCGGCGACAAGGCATTCTGCGCCGGCAATGATCTGAAATGGCAGGCGGCCGGCGGCAAGCGCGGCTGGAACACGTCCGGCTTCGCCGGCCTCACCTCGCGGTTCGACTGCGACAAGCCGATCATCGCCGCGGTCAATGGCGTGGCGATGGGCGGCGGCTTCGAAGTCGCGCTGGCCTGCGACCTGATCATCGCGGCGGAGAACGCGGTATTCGCGCTGCCGGAACCGCGCGTCGGCCTCGCCGCGCTGGCCGGCGGCCTGCACCGGCTGCCGCGACAGATCGGCATGAAGCGCGCGATGGGCATGATTCTGACGGCGCGGCATGTGAAGGCGCAGGAAGGCCATGAACTCGGTTTCGTCAACGAGGTCGTACCGCGGGGCGAGGCGCTGAACGCGGCGCTGCGCTGGGCCGAGACGATCTGCAGCAACTCGCCGATGTCGATCCGCGCCTCCAAGCAGGCGATCCAGAAGGGCATGGAAGTATCATTGCCGCATGCGATGGCCGAGCAGCGCGAATATCCCGCGGTGAAGGCGATGGTGGCGTCGGAGGATTACATCGAGGGACCGAAGGCGTTTTCGGAAAAGCGCGCACCGCTGTGGAAGGGTAAGTAGAGCTCCAACCTCCACCCGTCATCGCGAGGAGCCCTTGCGACGAAGCAATCCAGTCTTGCCTTGTGGCTTTCTGGATTGCCGCGTCGCTTCGCTAAGGGGAAAGCCGCAGGCTTTCCCCGACCTCGCAATGACGGCGGAGGGGTTATCGCTTGGTATCGATTTCCCGCTTATACGCCGCGTAGTTCGGCTGATCGACGGCCAGCTTGGCGAGCGTCGTCCGCCACAGATGCTCCTTGACGCCGGGCGTGTCGAGATCGACATCGCCCTGCGCGATGCGGTCGGCGAGATCCTGGTTCAATCCCGCCAGCGTACCCTGGACGCCGAGCAGTAGGGTCAGTCCGTGCAGTTCGCTGGCATCGCTGCCGTCCTGCAACGAGAGCTGTCGCGTCACCAGGTCGAGCGCGTTGATCGCCACCCGCAGCTTGAAGGCGGCATGGCCGGTGATGACCGGCGCGATCTCGCTGCGCAGGAAATCGGCGACCGCCGTGGTCAGCTCGGCCGGTTTCGGTTCATCCTGCATCTCGACCTCGCGGGGATAGTAGCCGTAGCAAATCGATCTCGGTCTCCGACGAGCGTCGTCCGATCATCGCGCGTTCCATGGAATGATCCGGACCGTCACGAAAGCGCTGCATCATGCCGCAGCACATCACGCCCCAGCGCAACGTGCCCATCACTTCCCAGAATTTGACGCGGGCCGGATCAACCGTGCCGCCGCCCGCCGCTTCATAGCCGGCGAACAGCTCCTCGCGGCTGCCGAAACCGCCCACCGGATGGTCGATCTCGCCGAACCGCCACGAATTCACACAGATCCAGCCGAGATCCTCCATGGGATCGCCGAGATGGGCGAGCTCCCAGTCGAGCACCGCCCGCATGCCGTCGGGGCCGATCATCAGGTTGCCATGACGGAAATCGCCATGCACCAGCGTGAGGCGTTCGCCGGCGCCGGGATCGTGATCGCGCAGCCAGCGCAGCGCGAGCTGGAACACCGGACGTGGCCAGTTGAAGGCGGCGATATCGCGCGCCAGCTCATCGATTTCCGTCGTCGCCGTCATGCGGCGAAGTTCCGGCAATTGCCCGAGTGGCAGGCCATGGATGCCGGCGAGGATGCCACCAAGCTGGCGCGCCAGTTGAGGTCGTATCGCCGCAAAGGGCGCATCGCGCAGGATCTTGCGCGGGATGGTTTCGCCCTCGATCCGCTTCATGATGAAACCGATGCCGAGGCCATCGGCCTCGGTCAACACATGCAGCACTACCGGCACCGGCACGCCGGCCTGATGCGCGCGACGGATCAGCGCGGCCTCGGTGACCAGCCCGCAGGCCCGCCCCGACGCCGCGCCATAGCCCTGCGGCGCCCGGCGCAGGATGGCGCCGATGACGCCATCGGGATGCGCGATATCGAACGACCAGGTCTCCTGGCTGGCGCCGCCGGACAGCCGCGCCACCCCGGACACCCCGGTCGCACCGTCGCACCACGACGCGATGCTGGCCGCGAGCAGATCCTGCGTTGTGATCGCCACCATCCGGGCGACCTATTGGCCGGTAAATTTCGCCGGGCGCTTTTCCAGAAACGCCGAGACGCCTTCCTTGAAGTCCGTGCTGCCGCCGGCGATGCGCTGCGACTGCACCTCGAGATTGATCTGGTCCTCGAAGGAATTCTCGGTGCTGTCCCAATACAGCTTGCGGATCAGCGACAGCGCCAGCGTCGGACCGTTGGCGAGATCATGCGCCATCTTCAGGGTCTCTTCCATCAAGACCGCATCGTCGAACACGCGGTTGACCAGTCCCCATTCCAGCGCCTTTTCCGCCGGCAACCGTTCGCCGAGCAGCGACAATTCCACCGCGCGGGCCTTGCCGATCAGCCGCGGCAAGATCCAGGTCGAACCGCAATCCGGCACCAGGCCGATGCGACGGAAGGCCTGCAGGAAATAGGACGACCGCGCGCACAGGATCAAATCGCCCATCAGCGCGAAGCTCATGCCGGCGCCGGCCGCCGGGCCGTTCACCGCCGTCACGATCGGGCAATGCAGGCCACGCAGCCGGCGCAGGAACGGATGGAAGGCCGTCTCCAGCGTCGCACCGGCACCGCCGCGCTTGGTCACGTTATTGTTGCGGCCCTGCAGATTGGCGCCGGTACAGAAGGCGCGGCCGGCGCCGGTGATGACCAGGCAGCGCACCTCGGCGCGGCGCTCCTCGATCTCGTCGAGCGCCTCGCCGAGACCGCCGAGCATGTCCACCGACACGGCATTCATCACCTCCTGATGATCGAGCTTCAGGATGGCGACGGCGCCGTCGATATCGAGCGTGACGTGCTTGAACTGCATGGTTTCCTCACGGGGGTTTCCGCGTGTTTATTCCGCGGTGTGGAAGCATAGAATGTCGAGCACCATATTTGATTTTTCGCGCGCGCTTGTCCATGCTTGCCGTCGAACGTCTGACCTCATCTGAACGCACGACCAACGTGCGCCGCACCCAGGAAACGCCCCATGAGCATCTTCGATCTGAGCGGCCGCGTCGCCATCATCACCGGCGGCAATGGCGGCATCGGCCTCGGCATCGCGCAGGCGCTGGCGACCGCCGGCTGCAACGTCTCGATCTGGGGCCGCAACGCCGGCAAGAACGCCGACGCCGCGGCGACCATGGCGTCCTGCGCCGGCAAGGTGGATACGCAGCTCTGCGACGTCACCGATACCATTTCGGTGAAGGCCGCGATGGACGCCACGCTGCAGACATTCGGCCGGGTCGATGGCTGCTTTGCCAATGCCGGGATCGGCGGCGGCGGGCGCCACGCCTTCATCGACCGCACCGAGGAACAATGGCGCAACATGTTCGCCACCAATCTCGACGGTGTGTTTCATGTGTTCCAGGTGGCGGCGCGGCACATGACCGAGCGCGCCGAAGCTGGCGATAAATTCGGCCGGCTGGTGGCGACGTCGAGCCTGGCCTCGATCTTCGGCACCGCGCGCAACGAACATTATGCCGCGACCAAGGCCGCGATCAACGCGCTGGTGCGCGCCCTCGCGGTGGAACTGGCGCGGCAGGGCGTGACCGCGAATGCGATCCTGCCCGGCTGGATCAAGAGCGACATGACCGCCGGCATCATGGCCAACGAAAAATTCGTTGCCAATGTGATGCCGCGGATTCCGGTGCGCCGCTTCGGCGAGCCGTCGGATTTCGGCGGCATCGCGGTCTATCTGATGAGCAAGGCGTCGTCCTACCACACCGCGGATACGTTCCTGATCGATGGCGGCTATACGGCGTTCTAGTTTTCCCTCTTGCCGGACGCCCTTTCTTCCTTCTCCCGTTGTGGGAAAAGGTGGCGCGGACGAAGTCAGCGACGGATGAGGGGTGAGGAGCGCGACTTACCCCTCATCCGTCCGCGCTGGCGCGCGGCCAACCTCTCCCCCCTTTCCCCGCCACACTGCGCCGGGGAGAGGGAGGGAAGAGGGACCTCCCCTAATT
>JACMOT010000366.1 GCA_014377915.1 Tardiphaga sp. | reverse complement strand
GTGGTGGCGGAATAGGCAACGGTTTGTCACCCCGGGTCCCGACCCGGGATCAAGGCGTTGGACCGCCCGGACCTGTTTGCGCGCAGCGGCCTGGATCGCGAGCCGCCCCGGCAACGCCAGACATCAGTGGCCGACCTTGCCGCGCGAGATGTCCATCACCATCCGCGTCACCAGGTACAGCCGGGGCTCGATCGAGTCGAGCAGCACATATTCCTCGTCGTTCGAATGCGCACCGAAGCCCTGCAAGCCGAAGCGTTCGACGACCGCGGTGGTCCTGGAGAGGCCCGCGAAAGCCGCGTCCGTTCCCCCGCCGCTGACTTTCTCGTCGGCGCCGAGCGGCCGCCCCAGTTCGGCGTACACCGTCTGGGCGTGCCGCGCCAAAGCCCAGGACGCGGGGCCGGTTTCCAGCGGCGGCCGGCGGCGCTCAAAGCGCAGCTCCACCTTTGCCTCAGGCACAAGCTGGTTTTTGACGCGATCCATCATCAGTTTTTCGATCCGGTCGTAATCGGCGACGCGGGTGACGCGGACATCGGCGCCGGCGCTCGCCGTTGCCGGAATCACGTTGCGATTGGTGCCGGCCTGCGCGAGTGTCCAGTTCATCTTCATCCCCGTGGCGGGATCGGACAGGTCGCGCATCTGCAGAACCTGGTGCGCCATTTCGTAAAGCGCATTGACCCCTCGCTCCGGCGACGAACCGGCGTGCGAGGCCTTGCCCTGGACCTTGAGCGACACCGAAGCGATGCCGGCCGTCGCCAGCGACAGCTTGTCGTCGCTGACAGAAGCGCCTTCGTGGGACAGGACGGCATCGTGTTGGCCCGCCAACCGGGTGATCATGCTGCGCGAGCCGGGCGAACTGATTTCCTCGTCAGCGTTGATCAACACCGTGAGAGTGCCGTACTCGCGAAACCCAAGCTGTTGCAGCATGGCGATCGCATGCAGGATCACCGCGATTCCGTGCTTGTCGTCGGCGATGCCCAGGCCAAAAGCCTTGTCGCCCTCGATTCGAAACGGCTGCTTCTCAAGCATGCCTTTCAGGTACACGGTGTCCATGTGCGCGATCAGCATCACGTTCTTCGTGCCCGTGCCCTTGAACGTCGCCTTGACCATCTTGCCGATCTTCTCCGGCGTATCTTCCATCCGGTAAACCTCGGGGGATGCAGGGCTGCCCGGCTCGATCAGTTCGACCGTCGCGCCCAGCGCGAGAAACTTGTCGGCGATCAGCGTCGCCAGCTTGTCCAGACCTTCGCGATCGCGGCTGCCGGACTCGACGCCTACAAACTGCGCCAATGAGTCGAGCAGCGGCTGCTTCTGCTGTGCCGCCAGCGAGGCAATGCGCTGGTCTGGCGCCGCGAACGAGGCGCAGCTTGCAATGCCCAGGGCGACAGCAAGGGTCAGGCGCGGAAGAAAAATCTTGGTCATGCTTGTTTTGGCGGTGGGATGGGTGGAAGAAGCGATGTGCGTTTGCGCATGCCGAGCGCCATCACGGCGCCGACGACGATCAGTGCGCCGATGACCTGGATGGTGGCGATGGTCTGGCCGAGGATCAGCCAGGCGAGCACCAGGGCGAACACCGGCTCCACATTCATGATCGCCGAATTG
>JACMOT010000365.1 GCA_014377915.1 Tardiphaga sp. | reverse complement strand
GCCCGTCCGGCTCCGGCAAGTCGTCGCTGCTGCGCGCGTTGGTCGGCGTGTGGCGGCCGGTGCGCGGCCATGTCCCGCTCGATGCGGCCCGCCTGGAGCAATGGTCGTCCGACGGTCTCGGCCGCCATATCGGCTATCTGCCGCAGGACGTAGAGCTGTTTGCCGGTTCGATCGCGCAAAATATCTGCCGCTTCGATCCAGAGGCTAAATCCGACGGCGTCATCGCCGCCGCGCCGCAGGCCGGGGTGCACGAGTAGATCGTCACCATGCGCGACGGCTACGATACCGAGATCGGTGAGCATGGCGGTGTGCTCTCCGCCGGCCAGGCACAGCGCATCGCGCTGGCCCGCGCGCTGTATGGCGACCCGTTCCTGATCGTGCTCGACGAGCCCAATTCCAACCTCGACACCGAGGGCGACGAGGCGCTGACCCGCGCGGTGCGCGTGGCGCGTGCCCGCGGTGCCATCGTCATCGTGGTGGCGCACCGCCCGATCGGCATCGAGGGCGTCGACATGCTGCTGGTGCTGAAGGACGGCCGCATGCAGGCATTCGGCCCGAAGGAGACCGTGCTGGCACAGGTGCTGCAACGCCCCGCCGCGGCGCCAATCAAAATCGTGTCCGACGGCGGAGTTTCAAAGCCATGATGATCGCGTCGCCCACCGCCGCGCGCCGTTCGATCCGCACCCATTTGATCATCGGGCTTGCCGTCGTCGCGATCCTCGCCGGCGGTCTCGGCGGCTGGGCCTCCACCGCGCAGATCTCCGGCGCGCTGATCGCGCCGGGATCGGTGGTGGTCGATTCCAACGTCAAGAAGGTACAGCACCCGACCGGCGGCGTGGTCGGCGAGTTGCGCGCCCGCGACGGCGATGTGGTCAAGGCCGGCGACGTCGTGGTGCGGCTCGACGACACCGTGACCAAAGCGGGTCTGGCCATCGTCACCAAGAATCTCAACGGGCTGTGGGCCCGGGCCGCGAGGCTGGAGGCCGAGCAGCGCGGCACCGACCAGATCAGCTTCCCCGCGGTACTGCTGCGGCATGTCGCCGATGACGACGTGAAAAACGTGATCAGCAGCGAAAGCAAGCTGTTCAGCGTGCGTTCCTCCGGCCGCATTGGCCAGAAGGCGCAGCTGCGCGAGCGCATTGCCCAGCTCAACGAGGAAATTGGCGGCCTGACCGCGCAGGAAGCAGCCAAGACCCGCGAGATCGCGCTGGTGGAGAAAGAGTTGGTCGGCGTCCGCGGCCTGTACGACCAGCAACTGGTGCAGATCTCGCGGCTGACGGTGCTGGAGCGCGATGCCGCGCGGCTGGCCGGCGAGCGCGCGCAGTTCATCGCCGCCCGCGCTCAGGCCAAGGGCAAGATCACCGAGACCGAATTGCAGATCATCCAGATCGACAAGGATCTGGTCAGCGAAGTCTCCAAGGACCTGCGCGAGACCAATGACAAGATCGGCGAATTCGTCGAGCGCAAGGTCACCGCCGAGGACCAGCTGCGCCGCATCGACATCCGCGCGCCGCAGGACGGCATGGTGCTGCAATCCACGGTACACACCATCGGCGGCGTCATCACGGCCGGTGACGCCATCATGCTGATCGTGCCGCAGACCGACAGCCTGTCGGTGGAAGCCCGCGTCAATCCACAGGATATCGACAAGCTCGCGATCGGCCAGAAGACGCTGCTGCGGCTGTCGGCCTTCAACCAGCGCACCACGCCGGAATTGAACGGCGTCGTCAGCCGGGTATCTCCGGACACCACCACGGACCAGCGCACCGGACAGAGCTACTATACGATCCGGATCTCGATGCCGCCGTCGGAGATTGCCAGGCTCGGCGACGTTCGCCTGATTCCCGGCATGCCGGTGGAAGCGTTCGTACAGACCGGCGACCGCACCATGCTGGCCTACCTCGCCAAGCCACTGAACGACCAGTTGATGCGCGCATTCCGCGAGAAGTGACCGGCCGACCAGACCCGATGCGGATATGATCCTGATCAAGCGAGTAAAGCGGCTGGCGCGGCGGTTCGGGCTTGCCCGCGTGCTGTGCATCGGCTTGCTGCTGGGTCTGGCGCTGCTGCGGATGGCCGAACTGCCGGCGCTGGAGGAGCTGCGGGTGCGCACCTTCGACACCTATCAGGCGATCGAGCCGCGCGTGAAGACCGCGCGGCCGGTGGTAATCGTCGATATCGACGAGGCCAGTCTCCGGAAAATCGGCCAATTTCCATGGCCGCGGACCCGCATCGCCGATCTGGTCACTCAACTGACCCGGCTGAGAGCCGTGGTAATCGGTTTCGACATCGCGTTTCCGGAATCCGACCGCACCAGTCCGGCCAATGCCGCCGATGCCATTGCCGGGCTGGACGATGACACCCGCGACAAGCTGCGCGCCCTGCCCAGCAATGACCAGGTGCTGGCGGAGGCGATCCGGCGCTCCCGCGTGGTGCTCGGCCAATCCGGAATGTCGAGCGTCACGGCCGCGCCCGACCGGTCGCAGCCCTCGACCGGACTGGCGATGCTCGGCGGCGACCCGCAGCCTTATCTCGTGAATTTTCCCGGGCTACTGCGCAACGTGCCAGAACTGGAACGTGCCGCCGCCGGCCGCGGCTTGTTCAGCATCCGCAACGAGCGCGACGGCATCGTCCGCCGCGTGCCGATGATGATGCAGGCGCAGGACAATATCGTGCCGTCGCTGAGCTTCGAGATGCTGCGGGTGGCGAGCGGCTCCGACACCATCCTGATCAAGTCCGACCGCGCCGGCATCAGGAGCGTGGGCGTAAGGGGCTTCGAGATCCCGACCGACCGTAACGGCCAGCTATGGGTGCATTTCGCGAAAAGCGATCCTGGAATCTACGTATCGGCCGCGGACGTCCTGGATGGCACGGTATCGCCTGAAAAGATCGCCGGCCGGCTGGTCCTGATCGGGACCTCGTCGGTTGGTCTGCTCGATACCAAGACGACGCCGCTCGATCCGGTGATGCCGGGTGTCGAGGTGCATGCGCAGGTGCTGGAGAGCGTGCTGACGCGTACGGTGCTGTCGCAGCCGAATTATGCGATCGGCGCCGAGCTGTGCGCTGCGCTGCTGCTCGGCATCGCCGTGATCTGGCTGGCGCCGATGTTCGGGCCGATCACGCTGGTCGCGGTCGGCGCGCTGTTCGCAGCCTTGCTGACCGGCACGTCCTGGTATTTTTACACGCGGCACCGGCTGCTGATCGACTTCACCTATCCGTTGCTGTCGACCACGCTGATCTATCTCAGCCTGATCTTCAGCAATTTCGTGCGCGAGCAGCGACAGCGCCGCCGCATCCGCTCCGCCTTCAGCCAGTATCTGTCGCCGGCGCTGGTCGAGCAACTGGCGCAGTCGCCGGAAAAACTGGTGCTGGGCGGCGAGGAACGCGAGATGACCATCATGTTCTCCGACGTGCGCGGTTTCACCTCGATCGCGGAATCCTACCGGCACGACCCACATGGCCTGACCACGTTGATGAACCGCTTCCTGACGCCGCTGACCAATGCGATCCTCGACCGCGACGGCACCATCGACAAATATATGGGCGACGCCATCATGGCGTTCTGGAACGCGCCGCTCGACGATCCCCACCACCAGGTCAATGCCTGCGACGCCGCGCTCGACATGCTGGAACGCATCGAGGCGCTGAACAAGGTCCGCGAGACCGAGGCGGCTCAGGGCGGCCACGTCTACCTCCCGATCCAGGTCGGCGTCGGCCTCAACACTGGCACTTGCGTGGTCGGCAATATGGGATCCGACCTGCGGTTCGACTATTCGGTGCTCGGCGACAGCGTCAACCTGGCGTCCCGGCTGGAAGGGCAGTCGAAGGAATACGGATTTCCGATCATCGTCGGCTCCAAGACCGCGCTGGCGGCGAAGAGCAGATTTGCGATCCTCGAACTCGACTTCATCATGGTGAAGGGCAAGACCGAGCCGGAAGTAATTTATGCGATCGCCGGGCGCCAGGAGATGGCGACGTCGGAAAGCTTTCAGCTGCTCCGCAATCTGACCATCGAAATGCTGGCCTGCTATCGTAGCCGCGACTGGGAGGGTGCCCTGTTCGCGATCGAACGCGGCCGCAGCTCTGACGTCGGTCATCTGCTGCGGCTATTATACGACCTGTATGAGAAGCGGCTACGAGCCTATCAGCTCAATCCGCCGCCGGCAGAGTGGAACGGGGCCTACGCGCTATTGACGAAGTAGCCGGCCATTCCGGGCGCGGGCGCGCCAGGCGAACGCGCCCGCGGAATGACAAGCACCATCAAATTTCCCGAAGCCCGCGCGGGCTGGGGAGGCTGACTTCCGCCAGCTTCAGCGCATCCTCGTTCTGGTCGATCGCGACATATTGGCCGTCCCAATAGGTCAGCGCTGTGCGCGGCACCGCGGTGATGACGTCGCGGACGCGGCCGATGACGATGGCATGGGAATGCCGCTCGATCACTTCCTCGACCTCGCAATCGATCGCCGCCAGCCCGCCGACCAGCAGGGGGACGCCTGTGGCGCGGGTCACCCATTGCGCGCCGGCAAACCGCGCCGCGCCCTTCAACCCGTCCTTGCCGGAAAACCGTTCGGCGATGTCGAGTTGATCGGCGGTCAGGATGTTGACGCCAAAGGCGCCGTAGCGCTGCAGCAGCGGCCAGGACGAGGACTGCCGGTTGACGCTGACGATCAGGGTCGGCGGCTCGACCGACAGCGACGATACCGAGGTCACCGTCATGCCGGTGATGTCCTTGCCACGGCCGACGGTGATGACGCTGACGCCGCCGGCCAATGAGCGCATGGCGCCACGGAATTCAGCGGGGGCGACGTCGCGATCAACCTGGAGGTTACGCACGATCGAATTCATTTCGGCCTCACAAGTCAGTTGCGTCATCCCCGGCGGAGAGAAGATTGCGCAGGATCGAGCCCTCCAGCGCGGCAAGATCGGCGGACCCGCGCTGCCTCGGCCGCGCGATATCGACATGGATATCGTGCGCGATGCGGCCTTCTTCAATGACCAGCACGCGATCGGCGAGAGCCACGGCTTCCGCCACGTCATGGGTGACGAGGATCGGGGTGAAAGCCTGGTCGTGCCAGACGCGGCCGAGCAGACGCTGCATCGAAATCCGGGTCAGGGCGTCGAGCGCGCCGAGCGGCTCGTCGAGCGCCAGCACCCGGGGGTGGCTGACCAGGGCACGGGCCAGCGCCACCCGCTGCTTCTGGCCGCCGGACAGAACCGCCGGCCATTGTTCGCGCTTGTCGGCGAGACCGACTTCGGCGAGCGCCTTTTCGGCGCGCGCCTTGGCATCGACCGAGACGCGATCGGCACCTAGGCCGACTTCGACGTTGGAGAGCACGCGGGCCCAGGGCAGCAAACGCGGCTCCTGGAACATGACCCGGATGTCCTCGGGACGGGTTTGCTCGCCAAAACTGATAGTGCCGGCGGTCGGCTGATCGAGGCCGGCGATCAGCCGCAGCAGCGTGCTCTTGCCGCAGCCGCTCTGCCCGACAATGGCGACGAACTGGCCGGCGGGAATGTGCAGGTCGATGCCGCGCAACACTTCGTTGCTGCCGAAGGATTTTCGCAGACCGCGAATGGTCAGCGACAGACCGCGGGACGGTTGCCCGGCGGCGCGTCGAGCGGTCAGCGCCTGCTCGAAATCCGAAGGGACTTCGACAAGTTCGGCACCGGCGTGGCGGAGGCGAAGCGACTGGTTCATTTGCACGTTGGACTCGCTCAATGTTTCTGGAAAGCCGGGTGCCAGGACAGCGTCAGCCGTTCCAGCACGCGCGAGGCGCTGTCGGCGACCTTGCCCAGCAGCGCGTAGATCAGGATGCTGAGCACGACGATATCGATCTGCATGAATTCGCGGGCCTGCATCGCCATGTAGCCGAGGCCGGACGACGCCGCGATGGTCTCCGCCACGATCAACGTCAGCCACATGATGCCGAGCGCAAAGCGCACGCCGACGAAAATCGACGGCAACGCGCCCGGGAAGATCACCCGGCGGAACAGCTCGCCATTGCTCATGCCGTAGATGCGGCCCATCTCGATCAGCTGAGGATCGACCGTGCGGATGCCGTGCAGGGTGTTGAGATAGATCGGAAAGAATACGCCGAGCGCGACCAGGAACAGTTTTGCCGATTCATCGATCCCGAACCACAGGATCACCAGCGGAATCAGCGCCAGATGCGGCACGTTGCGCACCATCTGCAGCGTGGTGTCGGTGAGCTTGCTGCTCAGCTCCGACAGGCCATTGGCGAGACCAAAGGCGAAGCCGATGCTGCCGCCGATGGCAAAGCCGACACTGGCCCGCCAGAAGCTGACCCAGATATTCTGCACCAGCTCGCCGGAGCGCAGCAGCTTCCATCCGGCCAGCGCGACATCAGTCGGGGCCGGCATCACCCGCGCCGGCACGAAGCCGCTGACGCAGGCCAGCTGCCAGACCAGCAGGATCACCAGTGGCACGATCCACTGGGTCAGACCATCGATACGAGGCAACCGGAAAGCGCGAACGCGCGGGAGAATTTCAACGCTGCTCATGGTGATCAGGCCTGCTTGGCGAGCGGACGGTGCTCGTTCGCGATGGTCTCGCCGATCGGCCCGGTATTGGCGCGCAGCGGGGTGACATTGTCGTGGCTTTGCAGCGACAGCAGCGGAAACACCAGTTCGGCGAAGCGATAGGCTTCCTCGAGGTGCGGATAGCCGGACATGATGAATGTATCGACGCCGACGTCCTGATATTCCTTGATCCGGGCCGCCACGGTGGCCGCATCGCCGACCAGCGCGGTGCCGGCCCCGCCGCGCACCAGGCCGACACCGGCCCACAGATTGGGGCTGATCTCGAGCTTGTCGCGACGACCGCCATGCAATTGCGCCATACGCTGCTGGCCGACCGAATCCTGCCGCGCCAGAGTCTTCTGAGCGGCGGCGATGGTCTCGTCGGTAACGTATTGAATGAGTTCGTCGGCGGCCTTCCAGGCCGCCTCGTTGGTTTCGCGCACCACGACATGGAGTCGGATGCCGAATGACAATTTGCGGCCGCGCTTCGCGGCGGCGGCCTTGACCCGTGCCACCTTCTCGGCGACAGCGGCCGGCGGCTCGCCCCAGGTCAGATATTTATCGACCGTGTCCACGGCGACGTCGATGCCGGCATCCGAGGAGCCGCCAAAATACAACGGCGGACGTGGCGACTGCACCGGCGGGAAGATCAGCCGGCCGTCCTCGATCTGGATATGCTTGCCCTGCACGTTGACCGTGTTGCCGGCGAGCAGATCGCTGTAGACGTTGAGGAATTCGCGAGTGACCGCATAGCGTTCGTCATGATCGAGGAAGATGCCGTCGCCACGATTTTCGACCGGATCGCCACCAGTGACGACGTTAATAAGGAGCCGGCCATTGGTGACGCGGTCCAGCGTCGCCGTCATGCGCGCTGCGACGCTCGGCGACTGCAGGCCCGGCCGCACCGCCACTAGATAGCGTAGACGCTCGGTCCACGGCGCTACCGCGGAGGCAACCACCCAGGAATCCTCGCAGCTTCGCCCGGTGGGCAATAATACGCCGAAATAGCCGAGCTGGTCCGCCGCCTGGGCGATCTGTCGCAGATAGTTGAAGTCAACCGGGCGTGCACCCTGGCTGGTGCCGAGATAGCGCCCGTCGCCATGGGTCGGCAGGAACCAGAGAACGTTGGCTTTGGATGAATCGGTCATATTCCACTCTCAATCAGGTCTGGGTCGTCAGAACTTCATCCGCGACATCGACGTGCGGGTGATCAACCGCGCGGCACGGCGGAAAGTTGCGAAAATCGGCGCCGCTCGGTTTCGAACTCCGGACCCGGAAATCCTTATCGTCTGGCTTTCGAGATGATGGTGGTCGGGCGCGGACGTGTCGAGGGGCGCCAAGAAATAGCGACACGCGCCCTGTCGGAACCTCGCGCACGTCCGGTTCCTTTCAAAGATCAACCGAAGCGGAGCATTTTTCTCCGCCCGCTATGACGGTGCCCTAGCCATCGATCGCATGGACGCCAGCGCAATGGCCTGGTAGCGACCGGCGGTCCGTGCGACGGATTGACCTTCTGTTAATGACGTCTGCCGTGGGTGACGCAAAAAGCGCCGCCCGGGGCAGGACTACCGCAGTTTTAGCGAGCGACTTAACCAAAACTACAAGGCCTTTTGCGAGGGTGCGTCACCATGCAGAATGCTTCCGTCCCAAATCTGTCGATCCCCGAACCGGAACGTGATCCCGCCAAGGCGGCCGCACCGGCCGTCCCCCGGTTGAATGAGGGATTCCTTGGCACCGACGATGCCACGGAGCTGAAGATCCTGCGCGAGATCGTGCGGATGCTGCCAGCCTCGATCACGGTTCAGGACGAGCGCGGCGACTTCCTGCTGGTTAATGAAGCCGCAACGGCGCAATTCAATGCCCGGGCAGAGGAATTCCGCATTTCGGCGTCGACGTCGGACTTCCTGACCCAGGCGCTCGATCACCGGCGCGAGACCGCGATCGACCTGCTGCAGTCCGGCCGCAGCGCCGTGTTCGAAGAGCGCGTCAGCGCCGGCCAGGACCAGCGGGTATTTCTGACAACGCATCGTCCGGTGCGGATCGGCGAACAGAACCTGCTGCTGTCGAGCGCCAGCGATCTCAGCCGGCAGAAGGCGATCGAGGAGGATCTGTTCCGGCGTGCCTATTATGACGAGTTGACTGGCCTGCCGACCCGGCGTGTGATTCAGAAGCTGGCCGGCGACATCATCGCCCGCGCCAATCCCGACGACCGCTTCGCGCTGGCCTTTCTCGATGTCGATAATTTCAAGCACATCAACGACTATTACGGCCACGCCATCGGCGACTCGCTGCTGATCCAGTTCGCCAAGCGGCTCGGCCTGGATCTGCGCAAGACCGACATGCTGTCGCGCATCTCGGGCGACGAATTCCTGCTGCTGCTGCATCCGATCCAGAGCGAGGAAGAGGTCGCCGAATATCTCAAGATGCTAGTGCAGCGGCTGCGTGCGCCGTTCTACATTGACAGCTCGGAAGTGTTCGCGTCGGCCTCGATCGGTGTCAGCCTGTATCCGGAGCATGGCGGTAGCTACGAGGCGCTGCGCCAGAACGCCGACATTGCGATGTACCGCGTCAAGAACGAGACCAAGGGCGCCGCGGCGTTCTTCAACGCCACCATGGAGAGCGAGACGCTGGCGCGGATGGCGACCGAGCAGTCGCTGCGGCTGGCGATTCTCGACAAGCGGGTTTTCTGCGCGTTCCAGCCCAAGGTCGACATCCGGACCCACGAGATCATGGGTATCGAGGCGCTGGTTCGGCTGCGCGACGACAATGGCGTGATCCAGTCGCCGGACACCTTCATCAACCTCGCCATCGAACTCGGCCTGATCGACGAACTGACCCATCTGGTATTGGCGGAGATCATGAAGTCGCTGGACCGCATCAACGAGACTTTTGGTCCGGGCGCCAGCATCAGCATCAACGTGGCCGCCAAGCAGGCCGGCAACCGCGAATTCATGGAAGTGTTCGCCAAGTCGCTGGCGGCGACCGGCTCGCCGACCCGCTTCATCGTCGAGGTGACCGAAGACGCCTTTGTCGCCAAGACGCATTTCCAGGATGACATCCTGCCTATGTTCCGCGAGCTCGGCATCGGTATCTCGATCGATGATTTCGGCATCGGCTATTCGTCGCTGTCGGCGCTGGCCGACATCACCGCCGACGAGATCAAGATCGACCGCTCCTTCATCACCGACATCCACAAGCGGCCGCGCAGCCAGGGTATTTTGCGCGCCATCGAATCGCTAAGCGAGGCGCTCGGCATGACCGTGATCGCCGAGGGCGTCGAGACCTTCGAGGAACTGGCCTATCTGCAGGCCGCGACCAAGATTCGCTACGCGCAAGGTTACTATTTCTCGAAACCGATTTTCCTCGAGGAATTGCAGCCGCACGCCCGTGCCACGGACGTGATCGGCGCCCCCTCGGCGCGCGCAGCGGAAGAAACCCGCCCGTTGACAACCCGCGCCGGCGGCCGCCGCGGCAGTTAAGACACAGCCAGCGCGGCCACGTTCAGAGCTCTCGCCTTGGGCCACGGAACCCCGTAAAGTTTTCGGTATCTGCTGTCCGGAACCCAATCATGCCCATCGTCCCGTTGCTCCTGAATATATTGTGGATCTTGTTTGGCGGTCTGTGGATGGCTGCCGGGTGGCTGCTGGCCGCCGTGCTGATGGCCATCACCATCATCGGCCTGCCATGGGCGCGCGCAGCCTTCAATATCGCCGCCTATACGCTGCTGCCGTTCGGCCAGAAGGCGGTATCGCGCGACAGCGTCACCGGACAAAGCGATCTGGGCACTGGCGTGCTCGGATTGATCGGCAATCTGATCTGGCTGGTTTTAGCGGGCTGGTGGCTGGCGCTCGGGCACCTGTTGACGGCCGTTGCGCTGGCGGTGAGCATCATCGGCATCCCGTTTGCCTGGGCGCATCTGAAACTCGCCGGAATAGCGCTGTGGCCGATCGGCAAGGTGATCGTGCCGGCCTGACGCAAACTTCGGCAGCCTTCGCCGGCCTTGCATCCCGCGCCTGACTCTCCCTAGGATAGCAAAACGACCAAGGAGGGGAAGGCATGGCTTGTTTCAGGCTTGGTTTTGCGTGTGCGGTAGCCGTATCGCTGTCGCTGCTGGCGCCAGCCACCGCGCAGGACTATCCGTCCCGACCGATCACCCTGATCGTGCCCTTCGCCGCCGGCGGCAGCTCCGACGTCAACGCGCGGCTGATCGCCGAACAGATGAGCCAGCGGCTCGGCCAGCCGATCCTGATTGAGAACATCGGCGGCGCCGGGGGCGCCTTGGCGCTGGCGCGGGTCGCGCAGGCGGCGCCCGACGGCTACACCATCGTGCAGGGCAACAGCGGCACCAATACCGCGGTCTATCTGTTCACACCGGACGTCAAATTCGCGCCGTCCGACTTCGCCCCGATCGGGATTTTCAACAAGAGCTCCGCGGTGGTGGCTATCCGCCGCAATTTTCCGGCGCAGACGCTGGCCGAGTTCATCGCCCACGCGAAACAGAACCCTGGCCGGCTCAATATCGGCCATTCGGGCGTCGGCTCGCAGAATTATCTGTTCTGCAAGGCCTTCATCCAGGCCGCCGGCATCGACGTGGCGCTGGTCGGCTATCGCGGCGGGGGACCGGCGTTGAACGATCTGATCGGCAGCCAGATTGACGGGCTGTGCGATTCCTCCGCCTCGGTGACCCCGGCGATCCAGAGCGGGCTGGTGCGCGGCATCGCGCTGGCTTCGAAGACCCGGCTGCCGCATCTGCCCGACCTGCCGGCCGCCGCCGAGGCCGGCCTGCCGCAATTCGAGATCTCGGGCTGGTACGCGCTGTTCGCGCCGAAAGCGACGCCGCAGCCGGTGATCGAAAAGCTCAACGGCGCGATGCGCGCCGCTGTCGCCAGCCGGGAATATCAGAAGCGGCTCGACGATCTGGGCTCGACGCCCGCCGAGGACGCCGAGATGGCGCCGGCCTATCTGGCGCGCTTCGTGCCGCAGGAGATCGAGCGTTTCCGGAAGATGCTGAGCGACACGAAGTGATGCCGCGCTGGGCCTTTCATGACATAAGGAAAGGCTAATCGCTTGGGGAGAGATGATTTGTCCTACGACCGTTCCAGCCTCGATACCGTGATCCAGCACTATTTCGACGGTCTCTACGAGGGCGACGCTGACAAGCTCGGCGCGATCTTCCATCCCACCGCCGATCTGCGCTGGGTTAGCCACGGCGCGTTGCAGGTGTTGACCGTACCGGACTGGATGGCGCTGGTCCGCAAGCGAACCTCTGCCAAGGCCGATGGCAAGGCCCGCGAGGATTTCGTCGTCACCGTCGACCGCTCGGACGAATCCACCGCCTTCGTGAAAGTCCGCTGCCAGCTGCCGCCGCGCTATTTCACCGATTATCTGGTCGCAATGAAGCTCAGCGATGGCTGGCAGATCGTCTCGAAATCATATCGTTGCGATACGCGGGAATAGCTGGCAGCGACCAGCGCATCGGTGAAAATGCTTTGAATGCTTATCCTCGACGCGGTGCGGCATTCTATGCCACTCCGCAGAGCCGGGACCGTATTGGATGCTGTGGTGTGTGGTGGCCCAGGCTCCGCGGCGCATTCCGCGCCTCTGGACGGAGGCCCATTGAGCTGCGTCCAGGACACGATTGCACCGAGCCTGATCCAGTTCTAAACAATCGATCCGCAGAAATCAGACATCCACATTCGCGCTGAGCGAGTTTTCCTGGATGAATTCACGGCGCGGTTCGACGACGTCACCCATCAGCTTGGTGAAGATATCGTCGGCCTCGTCGACCTCCTTGATCTTCACCTGAAGCAGCGATCGTTCATTGGTGTCGAGCGTGGTTTCCCAGAGCTGTCCCGGATTCATTTCGCCAAGACCTTTGTAGCGCTGCAGCGCCACGCCCTTGCGGCCGGCGTCGGTCACCGCCTCGAACAACGTCACCGGGCCGTGGATCGGGAATTCGAGATCCTTGCGGCGCAGCACGCCGGGCTTGGGATAGGCGTCCTGCAGGCCGGCGGCATATTCGTCGAGCTTGCGCGCGTCGGCGGAACCGAGCAGCGCGTCGTCGATGATGGCGACGTCCTTGACGCCGCGGATGGTGCGCTCGAAGAAAAAACCCTCGCCCTCGCGGAACGCGCCGATCCAGCCGCGTTCGACCTCGTCGGCCAGCGCATCGAGCCGGCGCGCGATATAGGCGGCGGCCTCGTTCGCGGTAGCTAGATCGCTGGTGACCCGCGGGTTGAGTACGCCCGCGATCGCCGCCTGCTCCACCACCTTGCGGTTATAGCGGGTATGCAAATTGTGCAGTGTGCCGCGAATGTTGCGGGCGTCTTCCACCAGCGTCAGCAGATCGCGACCGCCGCGGTCTTCGCCGGAGGCCAGCTTGAAGACGCAATCATCGAGTCCAGTGGTGATCAGATAGTCCTCGAGCGCGCGCTCGTCCTTGAGGTACTGCTCGGACTTGCCGCGCGTCACCTTGTAGAGCGGCGGCTGCGCGATGTAGAGGTAGCCGCCCTCGATCAGCGTCGGCATCTGCCGGAAGAAGAACGTCAAAAGCAGCGTGCGGATATGCGCGCCGTCGACGTCGGCGTCGGTCATCAGGATGATCTTGTGGTAGCGTAGCTTGGCGATGTCGAAATCGTCACGGCCGATGCCGGTGCCGAGCGCGGTGATCAGCGTGCCGATCTGTTCGGAGCCGAGCATCTTGTCGAAGCGCGCGCGCTCGACGTTCAGAATCTTTCCGCGCAACGGCAACACCGCCTGAAACTCACGGTTGCGGCCCTGCTTGGCGGAACCGCCGGCGGAGTCTCCCTCAACGATGAACAGTTCGGACTTGGCGGGATCGCGTTCCTGGCAGTCGGCGAGCTTGCCGGGCAATGAGGCGATATCCAGCGCCCCCTTGCGACGGGTCAGTTCGCGCGCTTTTCGCGCGGCTTCGCGGGCGGCGCCGGCCTCGACCCCCTTGCCGACCATCACCTTGGCCTCCGCGGGATGCCCCTCGAACCAGGCGGCGAGCGCCCCGTTGAGCACGTTCTCGACCACCGGACGCACTT
>JACMOT010000364.1 GCA_014377915.1 Tardiphaga sp. | reverse complement strand
GCGGGGTGATCGGCGTCCAAAAGGGACCCCTCATTTCGATGGTTTAGACAGCGGCCTGGGTATTCTCAGGCGGCGAGATCGGGATGTTGGTGGTGGAGACGGTGGTTCGGGTTCGGCGTGAGTACGCCGGCGGCAAGCCGATAAAGGCGATCGCGCGGGATCTTCGATTGTCGCGCAAGGAGGCGCGCAAGGCGATCCGAGCGCCGGAAGGTTCGTTCGATTACCGTCGGTCAGTGCAGCCGCTGCCGCGGATCGGACCGTTTGTCGATGGCGGAGTAATCTTCCCCAGTTGTGACATTTGAATATTCCCCACTTCTTCTGATCGGCCCTTGTCCGGGGCGAGCCCCGGACAAGGGGCGATTTCAAAATTTATCAGGCATGCCGCACCCCCTGAGGGGCGCGGTCGCGATGAAGAAGTTCGGAGATTTGATCATGATTTTGGATTTGCACCGACAGGGACTGAAGGTCTCTGCGATCGCGCGCCAGGCGGGGGTCGACCGCAAGACTGTCCGCAAATATATCGCGAGGGGGCTGGAGCCGCCTTGCTATGGGCCGCGCCAGCCACGGAGTTCGCTGGTCGACGATTTCTCCGATTATCTGCGCACTCGATTGGCGACGTATCCGGGACTGACCGCGAGCCGGTTGATGCGGGAGATCAAGGATCGCGGATATACCGGTGGCTACAGCACGGTTCGAGACGTCGTGCGGTCGCTGCGTCCGCCTGGCGGCGGGAAGCCCTTCGCGGTTCGCTTCGAGACGCCGCCCGGCCAGCAAGCGCAGGTGGATTTTGCTCAGTTCCAGGTACGCTTTACCAGCGAGCCAGACCGGGTACAGATCGTCTGGCTGTTCTCGATGGTGCTCGGCTCTTCCCGGCACCTCTGGGGGCGCTTCGCCCTGCGGCAGACGATGGATATCGTCCTTGCCTGTCACCGATCCGCCTTTGAGGCGATCGGCGGCGTGCCGCGCGAAATCCTCTATGATCGCATGAAGACGGCGGTGATCGGCGAAGGCGAAGACGGGCGTATTGTTTACAATGCGACCCTGGCCGAGTTCGCGCACCATTACGGATTTTTGCCGAAAGCCTGTCGCGCATATCGTCCGGAGACCAAGGGCAAGGTAGAGCGACCATTCCGGTATATCCGTGAGGACTTCTTTCTTGGCGGTACTTTCCGCGACATGGCTGACCTCAACCAGCAATTTGCGCATTGGCTGGCAACTGTCGCCAACATCCGGCTCCACGCGACGACCGAGCGTGTCGTCAGTGAGGCATTTGCCGAGGAGAGGCCTACGCTGCAGGCGTTGCCGCTGATCGCCTTTAGCGCGGTGCTGAAACTCGAACGACGCATCAGCCACGAGGGCATGGTGAGCATCGCCGGCAATTTATACTCGGTGCCCGATACGACACGTCGACGGATCGTCGAGGTCCACAGCCTGGCGGACGAAATCCAGATCTTCGAGGCGGGCCAGCTCATCGCCCGTCATCCGCATCTGGAGGGGCGGCGGCAGCGCTCCCTGCTCAGCGGACACCGTGTGCCTAATCGGCGCGCCGACGAAATCCCGATACCACATGGCTTCTCGGGCGAACTGGTGACGAGCCGACCGCTCGCCATCTACGAGGCGGTTGGCAAAAGCCTGGCGTCGGGAATGTCGATATGAACTCTCTACTGCCAGACCCGGGGGCATCGCTGCTTGACCGGATTAAGACCACCATGGTCGGCCTGAAGATGCAGCGCGCCATCGAAGTGGTCGATATCTGCGCCGCTCGCATCGATCACGGTGAGCTCACCGCCCTCGAGGCAATCGAGCAACTCCTGCTCGAAGAGCTGACGTTCCGGGAGAGCCGACGTATCAAGACCGCGCTCGTCATGGGCAGGCTTGGTGCCATCAAGACGCTTGCGGGCTACGACTTCGCGTTCCAGCCCTCGCTGGACAAGGCCAGGATCATGGCTCTCGCAGAGCTCAGCTTCGTCGGCCGGTGCGAGGTGGTCCACCTTCTCGGGCCACCAGGCACAGGCAAAAGCCACTTGGCGACCGCGCTCGGCGTCGAAGCCGTCAAGGCGGGCAAGAGCGTCTCGTTCATCGCTCTTGCCGATCTGATCGGCCTTCTCGCCAAAGCTGAACGCGAAGGGAACCTGGCGGCCAAGATCCGACACTTCTGCCGTCCGGCCCTGCTGATCATCGACGAGATCGGATACCTCCCAGTCATACCCGGCGGCGGAAACCTGTTCTTCCAGCTGGTCAACGCGCGCTACGAAAAGGGCGCCATGATCCTAACCTCCAACCGCGGTTTTGCAGAATGGGGCGAGATTTTTGGAAGCCCCGTCGTCGCGACGGCACTCCTGGATCGCCTTCTCCACCACGCCATCGTCATCCAGATCGATGGATCCAGCTACAGACTTCGCCGGCATGCCGCCCTGCTGCCGGAGCAGGTCAGAACGACTTCGACGCTCGCGCCGACCGCCAGTGCCGAGCCCAGGCGGCGCGGCCGGCCGCCAAAGCAAGGAGGTGCCGCAGACCAGCTCACCTGACATCCCGCGTTCGCAAAGTGGGGAATTTTACTTTGCCACATGTGGGGAATTTTACAGTGTCATTGACACCGTTCCAGGAGCGGCTCGATACACTGCTCGCCGAGAACGAGGCGCGCCCGCGTCGCGATCGGCTGCGGATTACGCGGATCCACGATCTGCTGCTGCGCGACGGCTTTGAGGGATCGTACGATGCGGTCCGGCGCTACGCCACGCGCTGGGCCGAGGCGCGGCGCAAGGATCCCGGCGCCGGCGTGGCGGCATTTATCCCGCTGCTGTTCAGGCAAGGCGAGGCGTACCAGTTCGACTGGAGCCACGAAGGCGTGGAGATCGCGGGCAAGCCGATGCGCG
>JACMOT010000363.1 GCA_014377915.1 Tardiphaga sp. | reverse complement strand
TTTAAAATCTCATCTTAGTCGTCTAGCCGTCGTTCGCGTGTTGCCATCTGGTGATTCTCCTTCAGTGACGGATGGACCCGCGGTTCCGGAGCCGCGCCGGCGCTGTCGCTTGATCAGGTGGGGTGTCCCGCGCAAACCTCAACGCGCGAATGAGGTTTCAGTGTGGTATCGTCGGACGCCGGCGCCCCCTCGCGACAAATTGACCGCGACATCAGCTTTTTGAATGAGGGATTTCGATGATTGGCCGGATCGTTCTCGTCGCGTCGCTGGTTCTGGCGCCCTGTCTGCTGACGTCCGCCCGGGCCCAGGACGTTCCCGGCATCGAGATCTGCACCGTGGAAAAGACCATGGAACGGCGCACCAGCTGCCTGCAGAGTAATGTCAATTTCCTGCAGCAGACCATCGGCAAGCTCAGCCTGAGCAGCCAGCAAAAGCTCGACGCCGCCAATCGGCAGATCGAGGCGCTGAAGACGTCGCTGGCCGGCCTACTGAAGACCGTGGATGATTTGCAGGCGGCGCAAAAGAAGATCGCCCCGGTGCTGCCCGGTTCGGTACCGGCACCGGCGAAGGAAGGCGCGAAGTAGGGCAATTATCTTCCCCTCTCCCGCCTGCGCAGCTTCGCTGCCTGGGGGAGAGGGAAACGCGGCGCCGGCGTTTTATTCGCTGTTCAGCACTGGCCCGAACAATTCCCAGCGCTCGCCCTTGAAGCGCATCATCTGCAATTGCTGCAGCGGGCTGTAATCGGTGGCGCTGGTCTTGACGCGCGTGCCGGGCAGGAAGATGCCGACCTCATAATCGAGCGAGGTGGCCTGCTTCATGACGTTCTCGCGGGTGAGATTGTCGCCGGACTGCTTCAGCACATGCGCAAGGGTGCGCGCGACGCCGAAACCATAGAGCGTGTAGATGTCGCTCTTGTCGCCGTCCGGATAATATTTGTCCATGAACGCGCTCCATTCCTTGATGGTCGGATCGTCTTTCCATTGCGGGTCGGTGGGGTCCTTCATGTAGCCGGCGCTGATCACGCCCTGCGCGTTGTCGAAGCCGGCCGGCCGGATCACCGACGCCACCGACTGCGAGACGTTGACCAGCAACTGGATCGGTCTCCAGCCGAGTTCACCGGCCTTCTTGATCGCCTGGGCGGCGAATTTGGGCGAGCCGATATTCAGGAAAATCTCGGGATTGGCGGCCCTGATCTGCACGATCTGGGAATCCACCGTCGGCGAACTGGTTTCGAAACTGGTTTGCACCACGATCATCGTGTTGGCCTTGTCGCCAAGGCCGCCGCGTACGCCGGCGAGGTAATCCTTGCCCATGTCGTCGTTCTGGAACATGACGCCGATCTTGGCGTCCGGATGGTTCTTGAGGATCCACGCCGCCCAGATCCGGCCCTCGTTCTGGTAGCTGGGCGACCAGCCCATGGTCCACGGAAAGTTCTTCGGGTCGGCCCATTTCGACGCGCCGGACGACACGAACAGCTGCGGCACCTTCTTGTTGTTCATGTATTTCTGGATCGCGGAATTGGTCGCGGTGCCCAGCGGATTGAAGATCAGCAGCACCTCGTCGCTCTCGACCAGTTTTCGCGCCTGCTCGACGGTCTTCGGCGGGCTGTAGCCGTCATCATAGGAGATGAAATTGATGTTGCGGCCATTGATGCCGCCTTGCTCGTTGATCATCCTGAAATAGGCGGCCTCGGATTTTCCGATCGAGGCATAGGACGACGCCGGGCCGCTATACGGCATGATGTTGCCGATCTTGATCTCGCTGTCGGATGCGCCGGGATCGTATTTTTTCTGTGCCTGCGCGGGATGGCAGAGCATGCCGACCAGCATGGCGGCACAAGCGAGCATGGACGCTTTGGACATCTTACTGGGCATCGTTTCCTCTGACGTTGATCGCCTGCGGTCCATCTGCTGCGAACCGTCAGGGCTGTCGAGGACCAGTAAGCATGATTGCGGGCAGGGTGCCAGCAAGACGGAGGGTGAGCCAGCAATACGCGAACTTCCCCTCTGCCCTTGCGGGAGAGGGGAAGATGGCGCGCGTTGCGACGATTATGATTCCTTCCCGCCGGACATCAGCGGTCCGAACAGCTCCCAGCTCTCGCCCTTGAAGCGCATCATCTGCAGTTGCTCGAGCGGGCTGAAATCGGTCGGGCTGGTCCGGATCCGGGTGCCCGGCAAATAGATACCGATTTCCATATTCAGATTGGCGGCCTGCCGCATGATGTTCTCGCGCGTGAGGTCGTCGCCGCATTGCTTCAGCACCTGGACGATGCCCTGCGACACGCCGTAGCCGAATACGGTCCCGCTATCCTCCTTGTCGCCTTCTGAAAAGTATTTATCCATGAAGGCGCTCCATTCCAGCATGCCGGGATCGTTCTTCCAGGTCGGATCCTTGGGATCCTTGATGTAGGCGGCGCTGAGCACGTCCTGGGAATTGCCATATCCCGCTGGCCTCATCACCGCGCCGACCGACGCCGACACGTTGGTGAGGATATGGACTGGCTTCCATCCCATCTCGCCGACCTTCTTGATCGCCTGCGCGGCGAATTTCGGCGTCGCGATGTTGATGAAGATGTCGGGATTGGCAGCCTTGATCTGCACGATCTGGGAATCCACCGTCGGCGAACTGGTCTCGTAGGATACTTCGCTGACAAGGTAATCCTTGGACTTGTCGCCAAATCCTTCGTGCAGGCCGATCAGATAATCCTTGCCGAAATCATCATTGGCATAGAGCACGCCGACCTTCTTGCCGGGATAGTTCTTCATGATGTATTGCGCATAGATCCGCGCTTCGGCCTGGTAGCTTGGCTGCCAGCCCATCGTCCACGGAAAATTCTTCGGGTCGGCCCATTTCGCCGCGCCGGTCGAGACGAACAGCTGCGGCACCTTCTTGGTGTTCATGTATTTCTGGATGGCGGTGTTGCCGGGCGTGCCGAGCGGATTCATGATGAAAAGAACCTCATCATTCTCCACCAGCTTGCGCGCCTGCTCGACGGTCTTCGGCGGGCTGTAGCCGTCATCATAGGAGATGAAATTGATCTTGCGGCCGTTGATGCCGCCCTTCTCGTTGATCATCCTGAAATAGGCCGCCTCGGTCTTGCCGATCACCGCGTAGGCCGACGCCGGACCGCTATACGGCATGATGTTGCCGATCTTGATCTCGGTATCGGTCGCGCCGGCGTCGTATTTTTTCTGCGCCACACTCGCGGTGGCGGTAAATGACACGACGGTGCCGGCGAGCGCCAGCATTCGCCAGACCTTGCAGTTTTTTGGCATGGTGATTGTCCTCCCTCGGTTGTTCGATCTCCGCGCCGGCCCGTCTGCGCGGGCGTTGTGGGGCGGTTCGATGCGGCGAGTATGCACCAAGCCCGGGGATTGGAAAGCTTCGTTGTGACGCGCGATCGTATCGCGCCGCACCATCCGCCGCTGGGTCTATCGTCCCTTGAAGACCGCCGGCCGCTTCTCGAGGAACGACGTCATGCCTTCGCGAAAATCCTCGGTACGAAACAGCGGAAGAAGCTGCAGGAAGACATGGTGCACGTGGTCGCCAAAACTCTCCGACAACCCTGAGCGCATCATCCGCTTGGCGGCCTGTACCGCCAGCGGCGCATTGGCGGCGATCTCGGCGGCCACCGCGTTGGCGCGGGCCATCAATTCGGTGTCGGGCACCACCTCGTTGGCGAGGCCCATCGCCAGGCTGTCACGCGCTGACAGCGTCCGGCCGGTGAAGATGATCTCGGCGGCCTTGGCCCAGCCGATCATGCGCGGCAAAAACCACGTGCCGCCGGATTCTGGTACCACACCGCGCTTGACGAAAGCGGCGGCGAATTTCGAACTCTCCGCCATGATACGGATGTCGCAGCCGAGCGCGATGTCCATGCCGTAGCCGGCGGCGGCACCGTTCAGCGCGCAGATCGTCGGCTTCTCCATGTTGAACAGGATGATCGGCGGCGCGGTCTTCAGGTCCAGCGTCGTGCGCACGCCGTCGGCATCGCTGGCCGAGCCGATGCCGGTGCCGCTGGTCGCGCTGGTGATGTCGAGCCCGGCGCAGAACGCCCGTCCATGTCCCGTGAGGATGACCACGCGCACCGCGGAATCGGCGTCGGCGCGCAGCAGCGATTGGCCGAGCAGGTCGAGCATCTCGCGCGAGATCGTGTTCAACCGTTCGGGACGATTCAGCGTCACCGTGGCGATGCCGCGGGCGACGGCATAGAGCACTTCATCCGCTGGCGTGACGTCGGTCGACATCGGGTTTCCTCGCTTTGTGTTCTTGTTGTGGACAGCTAAAGCCGAATGGAAATTCCACGCAAGTGGCATGCATTTGCGTGGCTTGGCAGCGCCGGACAGGTTTGCTTTAGTTCGGCCGCGCGAAAGATCGTGCGTGCGACCAACAAAAAAAGCAGAGGGAATGTCCGATATGTCCACCCCCAACATCCGCGTCCTCGCCACCGATCTCGCCTTCCCCGAAGGTCCGGTGGCGCTGCCCGATGGATCGGTCATTGTCGTCGAGATTCGCGCCCAGCAGCTGACCCGGATCTGGCCCGACGGCCGCAAGGAAGTGGTGGCAAAAATTCCCGGTGGTCCGAACGGCGCCGCGCTCGGGCCCGACGGCAAGATGTACATCTGCAACAATGGCGGTTTCGGCTGGGCGCCGTCACGCGGCACCATCATGCCGGGCGCCCCCGCGCCGCATGAATATATCGGCGGCTCGATCCAGCGCGTCGATCTGGAGTCCGGCAAGGTCGAGACGCTGTTCGACAAATGCGGCGAGCATCCGCTGAAGGGGCCGAACGATCTGGTGTTCGACCGCCAGGGCGGCTTGTGGTTCAGCGATCTCGGCAAGCGCCGTGCCCGCGACATGGACGTCGGCGCGGCCTATTACATGAAGCCCGGCGCCACGGAACTGACCGAGCAGGTGTTCGGCGTGTTGCCGGCCAATGGCATCGGCCTGTCGCCGGACGAGAAGACGATGTATATCGCCGAAACGCCGACGGCGCGGCTGTGGGCCTATGATCTGACCGCGCCCGGCGAGGTCAAGCCGGCCGATGTGATCTATCGCGGCGAGCGTGGTCGGCCGATCGCGGGGCTCGGCGGCTACCAGATGTTCGATTCGATGGGCGTCGAGGCCTCCGGCAATATCTGCGTCGCCACTTTGGTCAGCGGTTGCATTTCGGTGATTGCACCGGACGGAAAATTGGTCGAACAAGTGCCGACCGGCGACCGCGTTACCACCAACATCGCCTTCGGCGGCCCCGAGCTCAAGACCGCGTACATCACGCTGTCCGGCAAGGGCGAGCTGATCGCGATGGACTGGCCGCGCGGCGGACTGCCGCTGAACTTTCTGAACAAATAAAGGACGATCGATGCCGTGGCTTGAATCTGTAACGCTTGACGGTCCTCATGCCCGGCTCGAACCGCTCTCTCCCGCCCATCGCGATGGCCTGGTCGAGGCCATCGGCGACCTCTCCGCGATCTGGTACACCGCCATTCCAACGGCGGACAAGATGCCGGCGGAGATCGACCGCCGGCTGGCGCTGCGGGCCGCCGGCGCCATGCTGCCATTCACGGTGTTCGACGCCGAAGGCCGCATCGCCGGCATGACCACCTACATGAATGTCGACGCGGCGAACCGCCGGGTCGAGATCGGCTCGACCTGGTACGCCCGGCGCGCGCAGCGCACCGCGCTCAATACCCAGTGCAAGCTGCTGCTGCTCGGTCACGCCTTCGAGACGCTGGACTGCATCGCGGTGGAATTCCGCACGCATTTTTTCAACCAGCAATCACGCAAGGCCATCGAGCGGCTTGGCGCCAAGTTCGACGGCATTTTGCGCAACCACCAGATCGCCCCGAACGGCACGCTGCGCGATACCGTGGTCTACAGCATCCTTCCCGGCGAATGGCCGACCGTGAAAGCGCACCTGACCTATCAATTGGCCGAGCGCGCGCGCTGAGATCAGGGGCGCGTTTCGCCGCTTCGATAGAGGCTCACGGCTCCTAGAAGTTGAAGTACTTCTGGCGCAGCGCGTCTTCATAGAGGGTTTTAGCGGCCTTCACCTTGTTGCGAAGTTCGTCTTCCCGGAAACTGGCCGACTCCCACTGGTCGATCTCGGCCAAAGTGTGATTCACCGAGGCGAGCGCCTCTTCCTGCCTGATGGCGTCGATCCATTGTTCGACGGCGGCCTTGTAGGCTTGCTGCAGCAGATCGAGTTCGGATAGCTGGTCCTGCATGGCGTGATCTCCCGTATCGTCACGCAGTCTAGTGAGACGTTATGAAAGAACGACGACAAGGTTCATCGCAGGTGACCTGCGGGATGGGGTGAGCTGTTGCGAAACCCATCGGCGGAGGTTGCTGGTTTTCGCAACAGCTCAACCCAACCTACGAAAAAGTGTCGCTCCGCGGGTATCCCAGCCGTAGCCCGGATGAGCCAACGCGTTCGCGCAAAGCGCGGGCGGGTTGGCGACATCCGGGACATTCAGGTGCGGAGGCGCTCTTCCCGGATGTTGTTTCGCTCATCCCGGCTCCGGGGCAGAATTATTCAGCGTGCCGGCGTTGACCGCAGCCGCGCCAGCAGTGCGTGGCAGTAGTCCGGCGTCACGTCGCGATCGCCGTAGAGGATGTGGTAGATGATCGGCGCCACCACATGGTCGGTCACCTCTTCGATGTCGAACGGGGTCTCGCCGCGTGCTCTGGCCCGCTTCGCGATGGTGGTCAGATGGTCCGCGGTAAAGCCGCAGCACTGGCTGGGAAAGCTCTGGCCCGACGAGAACACGTCGCGGATCAGCGCGCGGCCGACCGGTGACGACATCTCCTCGGCGTACTGATCGATGAAGGCGGTCAGATCCGAGACCATGGCGCCGGTATCCTCGGGATCGGCGATCGGCCGTAACCGAGCCACTGCGACATCGGCCAGCAGCGTCTGAAGGTCGCCCCACCTGCGATAGATCGTCGACGGCGTGACGCCGGCCAACGCCGCGATCTGCGGCACGGTGATCTGGCTTCGGGTGGTCAGGGCCCCCAATTCGTGGACAGCCTCATGCACGGCCGATTGAATCCGCGCGCTGCGCCCGCCGACCCGTATCCGTTCTTTCAGTGCCACGATGATCCTCTCGCAAGCGAGATATGCGAAAACAGCACGATCAATTAAAGCAAAGTATTTGCGTTAATCTGGTTTCCGGCGTATCAGGCTAATGCTTCATATTAGCTTTAAGGACATGTGATGCAAGACACGTCTGTCAGTCGAAGCGGATCCCCTGCGCCCGGCACCGCCGCCCCGCGCCGTCTCTCGCTGCGCGCGATGACCCTGTACAGCTTCCTGGGTGCCCTGCTGGTGTCAGCCAGCAGCAGCGCGCCGACGCCGCTGTACCCGCTCTATCAGCAAACCATGCAGCTGACGCCGTTCTGGATCACGGTGGTGTTCGCAATCTACGTCGTCAGCCTGCTGGCGGCGCTGCTGACGCTGGGCGGCTTGTCCGACTATGTCGGCCGCAAGCCCATGATCCTGGCGGCGCTGCTGGTCAATGCCGTGGCCATGGTGCTGTTCGCCAGCGCCGCCGGGCTCGGGCAGCTTATCGTGGCCCGCGCCGTCCAGGGCTTCGGCGTCGGTATCGGGACCACGGTGCTCGGCGCCGCGATCCTCGACTCCGACCGGGAGCGCGGGCCTTTGCTCAACAGCATGACGGCGTTTCTTGGCCTTGCTGCCGGATCCATCGGGTCGGTACTGTTGCTGACCTTCGTCTCTGATCCGTTGCACACGGTCTATGACGTGCTGTTCTTGCTGACCGCGGTGATGATCGTGCTGTTGTGGATCATGCCCGAGAGCGGTTCGCGAAAACCCGGTGCGCTGGCGTCGCTGCGACCGCAATTCAGCGTTCCCGAGCAATCGCGCCCGGTCCTGCTGCGGCTGACGCCCGCCAATAT
>JACMOT010000040.1 GCA_014377915.1 Tardiphaga sp. | reverse complement strand
TTATGACATTTTCACGACAATGGCGCTCTCTAGTCCAGCTCGCCGCCTTTACGGTGCTGCTGCTGACGCCTGGACTGGCCATTCATTTCGGCCTGATGCCATTCGCCTACCGGACCTATGCGTTGGTGGCGGTATCGGGCCTGTGTATCGCGCTGTGCGTGCTGTCAGGCCTGTCGCTCGCCGATCTCGGCCTCGGCCGGCCGTCATTCCGCGAACACTGGCTCGGTTGCGTGGTGCTGACGCTGGGCCTTGCGGCGATCATGGTGCTGCAGACCAGGCTGTTCAGCTTCGACGCCGAGCCGCCGGTCTGGCTCAGCTTCGCGCCGTTCTACGTGCTGGTCTCCAGCCCGTGCCAGGAGGTGATCTGCCGGTCGATCCCGAAATTGATGACCGACCGGCTGCAGGCCCGCGGCTGGGTCTATGTGCTGTATTCGTCGGCGGTGTTCTCGCTGATCCACATCGCCTATGGCGACACGGCGCTGATGCTGAATACCTTCGCGGTCGGAATCGTCTGGGGCATCGCCTATCTGCGGATGCTCAACATCTGGCCGATGATCCTGTCGCACGCCGCGATCGGCACGCTGGCGTTCTCACTCGGCCTCGCCTGAGCCGATCCCTTCCTCGCTGCGCGCCTTCAAAATCGCCAAGTGCACGAAGTGCAGCTTGCCGCGCACCGCCGGCGTCAGATCGAACGGATAGGCGTCGCTCATGCCCATCGAACGGTTGAGTTCGTTCATGCTGTAGGCGACCAGTTCCCACAGTGCCAGCAACGCCTCGAAGTCGCGCTCCAGATAGGGGTCGTCGAGCGTATGCCGGGCGCGGTCGTCGAGCGCCAGCGGCAGCGACGACGCGGTGTCCAGCGTCGACACGATGTGCAGGAAATGCGCGAAGGTCTCGGCCCAGTCCTCCCAGGGATGCGAGGTGGCGTATTCGCTGATGAAGCCATCGCGATTCCAGGCCCGATCGGGACGCTGGTGATAATTGGCCAGCGCCGCCGCGTAGTTCGCGGATTCGTCGCCAAAAATCAGCCGGAACGGGCTGATCAATTGCGACTGATCGACCAGCGCCTCCCAGTAGAAATGCCCGACCTCGTGGCGGAAATGTCCGAGCAGCGTGCGGTACGGCTCGCGGAACGCGGCGCGTCGCGCCTCGCGCACGGCATCGTCGGCCTCCGACAGGTTCATGGTGATCAGGCCGGCCAGATGCCCGGTCATGATCGGATGGCCGGCGGTCTCCTGCGACAGGATATCGATTGCGATATGCGCGCCGCTGGGCACCGCGAGCGGTAGCGCCAGCCGCATCAGGTCGTAGGTCAGCCGCCGCTTGGCCTGCTCGACGCGCCGCCACAGCGCCAGATTACGGTCCGAGCCGAGGTTGGGGATCGTCCGCGTCAGCCGGCAGGACCGACAATAAGGATCGCCGGGATCGGTCGACCAGTTGCAGCCGATCAGCTCGCGATTGGCGCATGACAGCACCGACACGGCCCTAACCACATCGGCCTGCGCGGGGTCGAAGCTGATGGCGGTCGCGCATTCCGCGCACTCGCTTTGCTCGAAGAAGATTCGGGAACGACAGTGTGGACAGATCAGGGGCTTCATGAGGGCACGGTACACGGAATCGGCCGGCGCGCATGACGCTTAAATACCGCTTGAGCCGTCGCCTCAAATCGCGCTTCAATCGCGTCGCGCGAAGACGCAACCAAAACAATATGGGAGGCCATCATGAGGACGCTCAAACTCGCGCTATGCGCGCTGGCGCTATTGTCCAGCAGCGCGCAGGCGCAGACCGTGAAGGATTTTCTGGCGCAGACCATGAAGAAGTGGACCGCGCCGTTCCCGCCATTCCAGCTGATCGGCAACATCTATTATGTCGGCACCGACGGCATCGCGGTCTATGTCATCAAGACTTCTGACGGCCTGATCCTGATGGACACCGCCGTTCCGCGGTCGACCGCGATGCCCAAGGACAACATCGCCAAACTCGGCTACAAGGAAGCCGACATTAAATACATTCTCAATACGCATGCGCATTTCGATCATACCGGCGGCTTTGCCGAGATCAAAAAGGACACCGGCGCACAACTCGTCGCCGGGCTGCGCGACAAGTCGCTGCTCGAAACCGGAACCTATCCCGGCGACGAGCAGAACACCGACATCGGCTTTCCCCCGGTCAAGGTGGATCGTACCGTCACCGAAGGCGACAAGGTCACGCTCGGTGACACCACGCTGACCGCGCATGCGACGCCCGGCCATTCGCCGGGCTGCACCAGCTGGGAGATGACGGTGAAGGACGGCCCCACGGACCGCCAGGTGCTGTTCTTCTGCAGCGGCACCGTGGCGCTGAACCGGCTGGTCGGCAACCCCACCCATGCCGGCATCGTCGAGGACTACAAATCGACTTACGCCAGCATCAAGGCGATGAGGATCGACGTGCTGCTCGGCCCGCATCCGGAAGTCTACAACATGCAGGCCAAGCGCGCGCAGATGAAGGATGGCGCGCCGAATCCGTTCGTCAATCCCGGCGAACTGCCCGCTTACGCCGCCACGCTGGAAGCGGATTTCGACAAGGCGCTGGCAAAGCAGACCGCGGCGCTGCGGAAACCGAACTAGCGCCGAATGTCTTCAGGTCGCATCGCCGTCCTCTCCTCGGTCGTTGCGAGCCCGGGATAAGTCGGCAGTGCCGACTTACCCGGGGGCGAAGCAATGCAGAAAGCGACAAGCGAAGGCTGGATTGCTTCGTCGCAAGGGCTAAGGGGAAAGCCAATTGGGGTTCCCTGACGTCGGAATGACGGGGCGGAAGTGGCGAACGGACTTGAAATCATCCCGCCCTAGCGTCAGCCGGATCGGTGGGCCAATGGTCAGCAGCCCAATCATTCCCCTCAGGATACGACGAATGAACGATGGCTGATCGCCACCGGGGATTTGACGACGCGGCGTGACCGGTATTAGAGTGATGGAAGAGGATAGTTGTCTTTGCTCCGCTCCGGGGTCCATCGATGTCGGTTTTTCAGAGGTCGTTCTTCGAAACGCAACAGACCGAACGCGCCATTGCCCCGGAAATACGCGCACATGCCTGGGCCGACCGGTTTCGCGAAATCATCTCCGACATGGATGTCGATTTCTACGCCGGCGACGTAACGCTGTTCGGCCGTCATAACCTTCTGTCGGATGGATCGGTCGTTGTCGGCGAAATGTTGAGTTCATCGTTCAAGGGCATCCGGACCAAGCAACATATTCAACCCAGCGATGACAGCCACGTCTATCTGAGCTTCAATATCGGCAACACAACCCAGATCGGCCGGCAGTTCGGCCGGGAGACCGAGGCCCGGCCCGGACAGGCGCTGCTGGCGGTGATGGAGGCCAGCGTCGAGGCACTCGCGCCGGTCGGCGGCCATGCCCTCAGCGTCAAGATCCCTGTTGGGCATTTCACGCAATGGGGATTGTCGCCAGCGGATCTCGCCTGCCGGCCGCTGGACTGTAGCGGCGCGGACTATCGGCTGCTGACCGGCTATGCCCGCATGCTGGTCGATGTCGGCGAGCAACTGAACCCGACGCAGGCAGCCGCGGCGTCGCAACATCTGATCGACCTCACCGGCTACTGGCTGGGGGTGGGCGACAAGGTCCGCGCCCGGAACGGCGACGCCGCGCGGGTTGAGGGCCGGCTGTTCGCCATTCGCCAGTTGATCAACCAGGGTGCCGGCGACCCGAGGATTAACCTCGCCGTCGTGGCGAAACGGCTCGGCATGCCGACCCGCACCGTGCAGCACGTACTCGCCGTGGCCGGCGAAAGCTTTTCGCAATTGCTCACCGGCGCGCGGCTACGCCGCGCCTATACGCTGCTGCTCGATCCCGCTTTCGACGACGTCCCCGTCAGCACCATCGCCTTTGACTGCGGCTTTGCCGATGCCACCGGCTTTTATCGCGCTTTTCGCAGCGCCTTTGATACCACGCCGGGAATGTTGCGCGACAGCCGCGCCGCGCGCTAGCCGATCCCCAGGCCTCAAATCGTCAGTCAACGCGCCTCTGGCAGTGGTGATACTACCCTTGCCTGCGATCCAGGCCAAAGCCGCCGCGATTTGCGTCGCACGCAACCGCTTTGCGCCCTGCGCGATAGCAAGCCGCCCCTTGAATCAGCACAACTACAGCTGCCACAGCGCAACCCGGCGGTTTGCGTTTACTATCGGCAGGGGGACAGATGGTGGGGACTGACAGGCAATCCATGCGCCGCAATCGCGCGAACAGGCCGATCGCCGACGCGATCCGTATGGTGCATACCGGCGAGCATCGCGCCTGGCTATTCGGCCGGGCGGTGGTCGCGGCGACCGGCGCCGCGACGCTGCCGTCGCGACCAGCCATGGCGGCTGGCTTTGTCTGCAACCAGAATGAGTCACTCGGGCTTGGCGGCGGCAATTCCGTCACGACCGCGGCCTCCGCGGTCGCCTGCGGCATCGAAACGCAAGCGACAGCCGATGAGGCCGTCGCCTTTGGCAATGTCGCAATTGCGGCTGGCGTGCAAAGCACGGCCGTGGGCTTCGGAGCCCAGGCGCAAGTCGACGGGACCACCGCGCTCGGCTTCGGAACGCTGGCGCGCGACACCAATGCGACCGCGCTCGGCTTCCGCGCCCAGGCCAGCGGCGTCAACAGCACGGCCAGCGGCGCCAGCAGCAACGCGGCCGGCGACAACAGCACCGCGACCGGCCACTTCAGCTCCGCACTCGGCGCCAACAGCACCGCGACCGGCATTAACAGTCAGGCGGACGGCGACCAAAGCACGGCGACCGGCAACCAGGCCAGGGCAACCGGCACCAACAGTACCGCGACTGGCAATGGCAGCAACGCGTCGGGCTTCAACAGCACGGCGACGGGCAGCGGCAGCCAGGCGACCGGCACCAGTGGCACGGCGACCGGCAACAACAGCAATGCCGCCGGCGCCAGCAGTGCGGCCTATGGCGACGCCAGCACAGCCAGCGGCAATTCCAGCGTCGCGGTGGGCGTTTTGACCACGGCGAGCGGCAATGCCAGTGTCGCTTTGGGGGCTTCCAGCACGGCGAGCGGCGCCTCGAGCGTCGCGCTCGGAGATTCCTCGAATGCCAGTGGCACCCACGCTGTCGCGCTCGGCATGGCGTCCATCGCCGCCGGCACCAATGCGATTGCGCAAGGCGTCGGCGCGCGGGCGCTGGCCGACAACAGCACGGCGACCGGCAACCAGAGTACGGCGAACGGCCTGGCCAGCGCGGCCTATGGCAACGGCAGCCTGGCGAGCGGTGATTCCAGCACCGCGCTTGGCGCCTCAAGTACCGCGAGCGGCATCAACAGCACCGCCACCGGCAATATCAGCACCGCAAGTGGCTTCAACAGCACGGCCATCGGTACGTTCAGCAAGGCGACGGGTGACGTCTCCACCGCCACCGGCGCCTACAGCACGGCGAGCGGCTACAACAGTACGGCCACCGGCAATACCAGCACCGCAAGCGGCACCAACAGCGCGGCCTATGGCGTTTTCAGCAACGCGACGGGCGACGCCGCCACCGCGACCGGTGCCTTCAGCACGGCGAGCGGCCTCAGCAGCACGGCGATCGGCGACAGCAGCACGGCGTCGGGACGGATCGCCAGCGCATTTGGCGCGCTGGCCGGTGCCGGCGCCGACGGTACCACCGCGCTCGGCGCCGGCGCGTTGGCCGGCACGCTGGGCGCAACCGCGACCTATGCCACCGCGCTCGGCAGCAACAGCCAGGCGCAGGGCGCCAACGCGATCGCGATCGGCGGCAATGCTGCGACCGGCGCCGGCAACGCAGCCTTTGCCAGCGGCAATAATGCTGTCGCGATCGGCAATGGCGCGCAGGCCACCGCTACCAATGCGATTGCGCAAGGCACCGGTGCGCGCGCCACCGGTGTCAACGCGATCGCGATCGGCAGCAACGCCATCGCCACCGGCTCGGTCGCGGTCGGCAACACCGCGTCGGCCTCGAATGGCGGTTCGGCGTTTGGTGACTTCGCCAATGCCAACTGCCCCGGCTGTACCGCCAATGTTTCGTCATCGACCGCGCTGGGCAACACGGCCAGCGCCACCACCGTGAATTCGGTCGCAGTCGGCCAGAGCGCAAATGTGCGGGCCGCGAACGGCACCGCGCTCGGCGCCAATGCGGTGGTACAGGCGTCTGCGACCAATGCCGTGGCGATCGGCCAGGGCTCGGTAGCGAGCCAGGCCAACACGGTGTCGGTGGGGGCCGCCGGCGCCGAACGGCGCATCAGCAATGTCGCGGCCGGCATCTCACCGACCGATGCGGTCAATGTCGGCCAGCTCAACAACGTCAGCAATGCGCTGCAATGGCAGATCAACGCCAATCTGGTGCAGGCCAATGCCGGCACCGCGCTGGCGCTCGCCTCAAGCGGGCTGCGCTACGATGACCGCCCGGGCAAGCTCTCTGTGGCCGGCGGCGTCGGTCATTTCAAGGGACAGAGCGGGCTCGCCATTGGCGTCGGCTATGCCTTCGACACCCGGTTGCGCCTGAATGCGTCGGTCTCCGGCGTACCCAACCAGAACGATTATGGCTTCGCCGGTGGCGCCAGCTGGACGCTGAACTAGCCCGGTCAGCGGCGGGCGGATTTCCGCAGGCCGCGGCGCAGTGCCAGGATGCCGGCATGCAGCCCCTCCGCCTCGGCCCGCGTCAGCCCGGTCGCCGCCTCCACGCAGGCCGGCAGATCGCGCGCTTTCGCCCGCAGCGCGGTGCCGGCCCGGGTCAGGCCGATCCGCACCTGCCGTTCGTCGTCGGGATCGCGCTGCCGCGTGACATAGCCCGCCGCCGCCAGCCGCTTCAGCAGCGGCGTCAGCGTGCTGGATTCCAGCACCAGCGCGTCGCACAGGCCGCCGACGGTCTGCTTGTCGGTCGCCCACAGCGCGACCATCACCAGATATTGCGGATAGGTCAGCTTCAACGGATCGAGCAGCGGCTTGTAGACGCGGGTGAACGCGTGCGCCGCGCTGTACACCGCGAAGCAAATGAAATCGTCGGGCCGCGGCGCTGGCCGGGCAGCGGTCGCAACCTTGGCAGCAGCCTTCATCGAGGTCCTCGGCACGGGCATTCTCCACGCGGCTCGATCACAAAGCCGACAACGCATCATAGATCGCGCGCGATCTGATCGCCAGCGCTTGACTTGGAGCGCGGGAAGGCTATTCAAATCGCGCGCGATATAATCGCCAACGATCTAATCTGGCAATCCCGGATTGCCGCTCTCACCGCAAGGAAGCTCACGATGCCAGTCAACGTCCTCTACCGCACCAGCGCCAAGGCCACCGGCGGCCGCGACGGCCATTCCGCGACTCTCGACGGCAAGGTCGATGTCCAGCTCTCGACGCCGAAGGAACTCGGCGGCGCCGGCGGTAACGGCACCAACCCGGAGCAATTGTTCGCCGCCGGCTACGCCGCCTGCTTCATCGGTGCGATGAAGTTCGTGGCGTCGCAGGGCGGCCCCAAGGTACCGGAAGATGCCACCGTGACCGCGACCGTCGGTATCGGCCCGCGCTCCGAAGGCGGCTTCGGTCTGGAAGTGTCGCTGGCGGTGTCCCTGCCCGGCCTCGCCGCCGAGCAGGCCGAAGCGCTGGTCGCCAAGGCGCATGAGGCCTGCCCCTATTCCAACGCCACCCGCAACAATATCGACGTCAAGCTCAGCGTCGTCTGACGCAAGCTTCAACACGCACACGCTCGAAAAGGATAAATCATGAACTTGAAATCAACCGCGATCGCGCTCGGCTTCGGCGCCGTTCTGTTCGCCGGCCCCGCTCCCGCCACGGCCGCTGAGACCGTGCGCGTGCGCGGCGTCGTCGAGACCTCGGACGCCTCCAAGATCACCGTCAAGACTCGCGAAGGCGACACCGCGTCGATCGCGCTGGCCCCGACCGCCAAGGTCATGGCAGTCGCCAAGGCTTCCGTCGAGGACATCAAGCCGGGCGATTTCGTCGGCATCGCCTCGCTGCCGAAATCCAAGGGCGGCGATGGCGCGCTCGAAGTGCTGATCTTCCCGGCGGCGATGAAGGGCACCGGCGAAGGCAGCTACCCGTGGGACCTGAAGCCGAAGAGCTCGATGACCAACGCCACCGTGTCGAACGCGGTCAAGGAGGTCGACGGTCATGAAATCACGGTGCAGGTCAATGGCAAAGACAAGAAGATCTCGGTCGCCGATGGCACCATTGTCGTCACGCTGGCGCCCGCGACCACGGCCGACCTGAAGCCCGGCGCAACGGTTTTCGCCCCGACCACGCGCGGCACCGATGGCGTGCTCACCGCCGGCTTCGTCATCGTGGGCGCCAACGGCATCGTGCCGCCGATGTGACGGCGAAGCGAAAGGCCCGGCGACCAGCCATGCCGGTTGGTCGCCGGGCGATTTGCGTAGCCGTGAGAGTCCGTGCATTTCTCCGTAGCCACTAAACGAGTGGACGGGCTAATTGCCGACGACGCCCGATTGCCTCATGATCCAGAATTATGGTCATCCACATCCGATATCTTACCCACCCGCAGGTGGAGATAGACCCGGCGACCCCTGTTCAATTGTGGGGCCTGAGCGAAATCGGAAGAACTCGAACCGAAACGCTGGCGAAAACCGGATGGTTTTCCG
>JACMOT010000362.1 GCA_014377915.1 Tardiphaga sp. | reverse complement strand
GTACCGCAGACCTCGCAATGGATGATCGGGATCGGGCAGCCCCAGTAGCGCTGCCGCGAAATGCCCCAGTCGCGCAGGCGGAAGTTGATCTCGCGCTTGCCCCAGCCGTCGCGCACGAAAATCTCGAGCGACTGCTTCATGGCTTCTTCGCAGGTCATCACGCCGGGCTCGCCGACCCAGCGGACATATTGCACGGTGTCAGTCTTGCCAGGCACGAAGGCGATGTCCTGAACGCGCTCGTCGCTGCCGACCGGCACGAACACGTCGAGCACGGGCAAATCATATTTGCGGGCGAAGTCGAGATCGCGCTGGTCATGCGCCGGGCAGCCGATGATGGCGCCGGTGCCGTAATCCATCAGCACGAAATTGGCGATGTACAGCGGCAGTGTCCAGGAGGCGTCCGCCGGATGCGTGACCTTGATGCCGGTGTCGAAGCCGAGTTTTTCCGCGGTATCGATCTCGGCCTGCGAGGTGCCCATGTGGCGGCATTTTTCGTTGAACGCCGCGACCTCGGGATTGCTCTCCGCCAACGCTTTAGCCAGCGGGTGATCGGGCGAGATCGCCGCGAAGGTCGGGCCGTACATGGTGTCGGGCCGGGTGGTGAACACCGGCAGCGTGTCGAATCCAGTGGGCGCGCCGACCAGACCGAAATCGAAACGCAACCCTTCCGACTTGCCGATCCAGTTGCGCTGCATGGTGCGGACCTTGTCGGGCCAGCGGTCCAGCGTATCCAGCGCCGACAACAGTTCGTCGGAATATTTGCTGATCTTGAAGAACCACTGCGTCAACTCGCGCTGCTCGACCTCGGCGCCGGAACGCCAGCCGCGGCCATCGATCACCTGCTCATTGGCGAGCACGGTCATGTCGACCGGATCCCAGTTCACCTTCGACTGCTTGCGCTCGACAAGGCCTGCCGCCAGGAAGTCGAGGAACATGCGCTGCTGATGCTTGTAATAAGCGGGGTCGCAGGTCGCGAATTCACGCGCCCAGTCCAGCGACAGGCCCATCGATTTCAGCTGCTTCTTCATCGAAGCGATGTTTTCGTAGGTCCAGGTCTTGGGATGCACCTTGTTGGCCATCGCGGCGTTTTCCGCGGGCATGCCAAAGGCGTCCCAGCCCATCGGGTGCAGCACGTTCTTGCCCTGCGCGCGCTGGAAGCGCGCCACCACATCGCCCATGGTATAGTTGCGGACATGGCCCATATGGATGCGGCCCGACGGATACGGGAACATCTCGAGCACGTAATATTTCGGCCGGGGATCGGAATTCTTGGTGGCGAAAATCGCCAGCTCATCCCACTGGCGCTGCCAGCGCGGTTCGGTCTCGCGGGCGTTGTAGCGTTCGTTGATCATGCGATTTGGCAGTCTGTTCCGGGGCTTAAGGCGCGCGACTAGGCCACGAAAGAGTGCACGGGGTCAATGGTTTGCGGGTCCGGAGCGTCATTCCCGGACGCGCTTGCCGTGTCCGAGCCTGCCGGGTGCGACTACGGACTCCCGGGTCTGGTCGGGGTCATTTCCGGGCTGCGGTTGGCCACCGCCGCCGCGGCATCGCGATTTCACCCCGTCAACGACACCATCGAGGTCCCGAACGCTCGCACAAAGCCGTGCTCGATCACCATGTTGCGGCCGCGCCGTTTGGCGGCATACAGCGCGGCATCGGCGGCCTCGATCAAGTCCCTCGACTGTTCGAGTTCGGCCGGCGTCACCACAGCCACGCCGATACTGGCCGTCACCTGCTGGTAGGCGCTGGTGGCGTGCGGTATTGCGAGACTCCAGATGGCATCCCGAACCAGCTCGCCGACCTGCATCGCCCGCGCGGCCTCGGCGTTCGGCAACAACAGGCAAAACTCCTCGCCGCCGTAGCGGCCGGCGAAACCGGCATTCCGGGTGGCGAGATCTGCCAGCGCCTCTCCAACCCGTGCCAGACAGACGTCGCCCGCCGGATGGCCGTAGGTGTCGTTGAACATCTTGAAGTGGTCGACATCGATCATCAGCAGCGTCAGGCCCTCGCCGGATTGCTGGGCCTTCAGCCACTCGAAATCGAGCCGGCTCTGGAAGCCCCGGCGGTTGGCGAGGCCGGACAGCATGTCGATCGAGGCCAGCACGGTTAGCTGCTCATTGCTGGCGCGCAGCTCGCGCTCGCGACCTCGCAACCGTGCCGCCATGCCGTAAAACGCCTTGGCCAGCGGAATGAACTCGGCGGGCAGACGGTTGCGCGCCATCCGCGCCGACCAGTCGCCGCGACCGAAATGTTGCGCCATCGTCGCCATCATCTCGATCGGCTTGATGATCAGGCGCTCCGCCACCACCAGCGCGCCAAGCAGCGCGAACAGGCAGAGAAAGCCGAGCTGCAGATAAGCGGTGCGGATATCGCGATCCGCTGACGCAGCCACGCGCGCCTCGTCGATGCTCACCAACAGCTGCGCGCCGTTGCCGGAAATGGCGGCGTAGGAAATCATACGCGGGCTGCCGTCACTGGCCGCGAAGGACAGTGACCCGGCCAGGCGATCGGAATTAGCCGCATGCGCCGCGATGGCCCGCAGTATCGCAGGGTCGTCGATCAACCGCCCGATCATGGCGGTCTGCCCGGGCGGCGCCGCGAGCACGGTTCCTGCGGGATCAACCAGCACGGCCGATACGCCGGGCCGGTTGCCCAGATTGCTCATGATCCTGGAAATCCAGTCGAGATTGATCGCGGCCAGGATCACCGCGTCATCGGCATTGTTGATACCCGGGGCGAGATAGGCCGCCATTACCGTCGGCTGGTTAGTCATGCGGCTGAACAGATAGTCGCTGACGACGAATTCGCCGCTTTCAAGCGCCTTCCTGAAATAGGGTCGGTTGCCGAAATTCAGCCCGCTCTCGACCGCTTCGGGCCATGTCGAGCACATCGCCGTGCCGTCCCTGGCAGCCACCGTCAGGCTCCGGATCCAGGGCATATCGCCGCGCAGGCTGGCGCGCATGATGGCGCAGCTGCGGTCGACATGGGCGGCGGATGTATAGATGTAGGCCGACGACTTCAGCACCGCTTCCACGGACGCGAACACTTCGCGCTGGGCGTTCGAGCTGTGTTCGGCAACGCTGGCGAAATCGCGGGCGGCGAGCTCGACCTGTTGTGACCGCGAATATTCCAGCGAGCGGATGCGTTCGGCCATCAACGGCCCGACCAGGATAAGGGCGAGAAGGACAAGCCTTGCACGGATGCCGAGCAATCCCATCAGTCTGGCTTTGTTGCGGTTGAAGCGGATGCGTGACATCTTTAACCCCTGAACCCTGCCTACATACGTAGTCCAAAGGGTTCAAAAACCCTTTCCCGGATTCGATAAACTTTGACTGACATGACGAAAGTTCGCGCCTTGGTTGAAAATAATGCAGCGCAGAATCCCGCGGGATTAACGCCTTCTTTACCGACGGATGGACTGGCCGCGGTCGAGTATGATGTGTTCCGTGCTTGCAACGAGGCGCGTCGGGACCGCGATTCCGTGACGCTGATTGCCGTCTCCAAGACCTTCGAGGCAGACGCCATCCAGCCCGTTATCCTTGCCGGCCAGCGCGCATTCGGCGAAAACCGGGTTCAGGAGGCGAAATCCAAATGGCCGGCGCTGATCGCGGCTCAACCCGGGATTGCGCTGCATCTGATCGGACCATTGCAGTCCAACAAGGCCCGGGAAGCGGTGGCATTGTTTAACGCCATCCACTCGGTCGACCGCCCCAGCATTTGCGAAGCGTTAAGCAAGGAAATGGTTTCGCAGAACCGGTCGCCCGAGCTGTTCGTGCAGCTCAACACCGGCGAGGAACCGCAAAAAGCGGGGGTGGCGCCTGGCGACGCCGATGATTTCATCGCCCGGTGCCGCGAGACCTATGGACTGACGATCTCCGGCTTGATGTGCATTCCGCCGGTCGATGATGCGCCGGCGCCGTATTTTGCCCTGACCGCCAAAATTGCCGCGCGGAACGGGTTGACGGGACTGTCGATGGGCATGAGCGCGGACTTCGCCATCGCCATCCAGTTCGGCGCCACCCATGTGCGGGTTGGCTCGGCGATTTTCGGACGGCGCTGAGCGCCGTTCTACCCAATCACGATCTTCGTCCGCGGTCCGATACGCGCCAGCAATCGCAGCATCGCCGGTTGGGTCATCGCGACGCAGCCGGCCGTCGGGGCAAAATTGGGGCGTGCCAGATGCAGGAACACGGCGCTGCCGCGACCGGCGATCCGTGGCCGGGTATTGTGGTCGATCTCGATGATGAAATCGTAGAGGTGGTCGTCACGGCGCAGCCGGTCCGCGTCTATTCCCCCACCCAGCCGGACTGGCTGGTTGTAATGGCGGTCATCGGGGTCTTCGCACCAGCCGTCCAAGGATGTGATCGAGCGGACCGGAAGCTGCGTGCGGGGCCGGGGATTTCGGTCCGCCCGCCACCACAGCCGCAGCGGGCGAAACGTGCCCCGCGGGGTCCCGCCGTCGCCTTCGCGCTTGTCCGCCTTGATTCCGCCGCGACCAAGCGCGACCGGTATGGGGTGCTGGTCGGCTATCAACCATCCCCGCAGCCGATCCCCGGCCGACGCACGTATCCGGACCACCGACACTGGTCGATCACGCAAGCTTGTTTGATAAGTGTCTGAAATACCGAGACTTCCCATGCTTATCGCGGACTCCGCCTTGCGCTGTTCACTGCAAATGATCTATTCCGCACTGCAAACTACAATAGCCGAAAACACAGCTGTTTTTGCGTTACACTACGCGTGATCTCAAATCCAACACGCGTTATGGCGAATACCATTCAGCTCGACGGCCTGCTTCCCCCCGCAATCGCCGTCCAAAGGATTGTCGCAATGCCCAATGCCCGCAAAATTCTGATCGTGGATGACGACACCGATCTGCGCGAGGCGCTGGTCGAGCAATTGTCCCTGCATGAAGAATTTGAAGCCTCCGCGGTCGATACCGGCGCCAAGGGCGCACTGGCGGCGAAGGCGAATTCGCCGGATCTGGTCTTGATGGATGTCGGGCTGCCCGACACCGATGGCCGCGAAGTGGTGCGCAGCCTGCGCAAGAGCGGGTTCAAGGCGCCGATCATCATGCTGACCGGGCATGATACCGACTCCGATACCATTTTGGGTCTGGAATCCGGCGCCAACGACTATGTCGCCAAACCCTTCCGTTTCGCGGTTCTGCTGGCGCGCATCCGCGCGCAGCTGCGCCAGCACGAGGCCTCCGAAGACGCCGTCTTCACCGTCGGCCCCTACAGTTTCCGCCCCGGCTCAAAGATGCTGACCGGCGCCAATGCGAAGAAAGTCCGGCTCACCGAAAAGGAAACCGCGATCCTGCGTTTCCTCTACCGGGCCGGGCAGCTGTCGGTATCGCGCGAAACGCTGCTGCAGGAAGTCTGGGGCTACAATTCCGGGGTCACCACCCATACGCTGGAGACCCACATCTACCGGCTGCGCCAGAAGGTCGAGAAGGATGCCGCTAATCCCGAGATACTGGTAACGGAAGCCGGTGGCTACAAGCTGGTGCCGTGATACGGTTCCACGGCCGATTCGCCGCTGGCGGAGCGGTTTTGTTCCCGCGTCACGATCCCTTGGTCCCGCATGTCGATCGATGATGATGTTGCCTTGCTCGAGCGCGTCCCGACATTGCGCCTGTTGGGCACCGCCGCGTTGCGCGTGCTGGCGATCGGGTCGGAGCAGCAGGAATTCGCGCGCGGTTCGGTGCTGTGCCGGTTCGGCGAAGACGCCGATTGCGGCTACATCGTTCAACGCGGCGCGTTTCGGATCAACGGCGATGACGGCAGCGATTACGAGGTGATCGCCGGCCCTGGCACGCTGATCGGAGAACTGGCGCTGCTGGTGCCAATGCCCAGGCCATCGACGGCGACAGCGATGGAATTATCCACGGTCATTCGCATCACGCGCGGCATGTTTCAACGCGTCCTCGACAGTGATCCGGCGGCGGCCCGCCGCCTGCGCGACGACATGGCGGCCCGGGTCAGCCAGCTCGCCAGCGATGTGGCGCTGGTCGGCTCAAAACTGAGTTTGTAGTTCGACGTCATCCGGGTCGGCAGCGCACTAACCCGGGATGACCAGGCTGCGGCGAACTACAGTTCCAGCACGGTCGTTACGGGCACGTGGTCCGAGGGGCGTTCCCAGCCGCGCGCGTCGCGGGTCACGATGAAGTCGCGGATCGATTCCTTCAGCGCGGTCGACACCCAGATGTGATCCAGCCGGCGGCCGCGATTGGCCAGTGTCCAGTCGGCGGCGCGATAGCTCCACCATGTGTAGATCTTTTCCGACAGCGGAATACGTTCGCGTGCGACGTCGATCCAGCCGCCCTCGCTTTGCACGGCGAGCAACTTCTCGCACTCGATCGGCGTGTGCGAAACGACCTTGATCAATTGCTTGTGCGACCACACGTCATTTTCATGCGGCGCGACGTTGAGGTCGCCGACCAGGATATGGCGCGCATCGCCGCGCGGATGCAGCGGTTCACAGGCCTTCATTTCATCGAGAAACAATAGTTTGTGCGCGAATTTCGGATTCGCGATCGGGTCGGCGACGTCGCCGCCGGCGGGGACGTAGAAATTATGCACGATCAGCGGCGTCGCCATCCCGGCCGCTGCGCCGAACGCCACCGAGATGTGGCGCGGGTCGACATTGTCGCAGAACACCCGGACATCACTCGAATCGAATGGCAGTTTCGAAATGATGGCGACGCCGTGATAGCCCTTCTGGCCGTGGATCGCGATATGCTCGTAGCCGAGCTGCTTGAGACGTTTCAGCGGGAAAGCGTCGTCCGGCGTCTTGGTCTCCTGCAGGCACAGTACGTCGGGCTGCGTCTCTTCGAGAAATCTGGCCACGAGATCGATCCGCAACCGCACCGAGTTGATATTCCAGGTCGTGAGTTTGAAGTGCATTGGCGATCCGGGCGAAGCGTTTCTTCCCCTCCTCCCTTATGGGAGAGGGTGGATCGACCGCTCTAGCGAAGCTTTGCTTCGCACGGGCGGTCGAGACGGGTAAGGGCGCCCCAAGCTGCGTGCGTGGTAACCTCTATCCGGGGCGGACTTCGCCCGCGCCACCTTCTCCCACAAGGGGAGAAGGGAAGAAAGAGCGTTGCTAGTTCGCGCTGCCACCGGGATATTTGGTGAAGTCGATCTTGAACATTCCGGGATCGAGCTTTCTTGACGTATCCAGATTGTAGATCGCCACGGTCGTGTCATAGCCTTGCGGATCGGTGACCGTCCACTGCTTCAGCTGGTTGTCCTTGGCGCCGATCATGAGCATCAGCCGGCTGGTGCCGACCAGCGCGTTCTTCTCCTCGATGGTGACGGAGATGTAGAGTTCGTCGGCGGTAACGGCGACCACATTGGTGTCGCGCATCAGATCGATCCGGTCAGACAGCAGATAACGCAGCGGCGTCTGCGACAGCGGGTAGATGTCCTGGGTGGCCAGCTTGTTATCGCGCACGGCCAGCGAGGAGCCATCGGCGATCATCGCAATCGTGGTTGGTGCGTCATATTCAAAACGCACCTTGCCGGGCTTCTGGATATAAAAATCGCCCTTGGTCCGGCTGCCATCAGGGCCAACCTGGACGAAATTACCGGTGAGGGTGCTCAGCGAGGACAGATAGGCGCTGACCTTGCTGGCCTGCAGTTTCTGGTTGGCATCGAATGTCGCGAAGATGCTCGCGGGAACATTGCGGCGCGGGTCCGGGATCACCGGATTCGGCGCCGCGGAAGAGGGGGGCGCGGTGATGTTGCCCTGCGGTCGAAGCTGCGTATCCGACGCCGACATCTGCATGTTGCCGCTACGCGCCTTCGGCGCCGGCCGCGGTAACGGGATGGCTTGCGCGAAGGCCGTCGGAACCAGCAGGCTCGCGGCAAACACCACGGCAAGGCCCGTGGCACCGATACGCGCACGGCCGGGCGTCGAAGGCCGGGTATCGGCGAAATGGTTCGCGCGTCTCATCAAGGCGTCGTCCTGTTCGGCGGTCAAGGCCCATTTTACCGCGTTTTGCGCCAAAATAGGTATCGCTTTTGCGCCGCGGTCAGCGGCATTTCGCGCCGGCGGCGAGATAGAGGTCCGCGCTACCCCGGCGCTGTGGCGATTTCGCGACTCCCCGGCCAGATAGTCGTTCGACGGGGTCAGGCGCTTCAAAAGCCGCTTTCTTCTTCTTCGATCAGGATCTCGCGCTTGCCGGCGTGGTTCGGCTGCCCGACGATGCCTTCGTTCTCCATCCGCTCCATCAGCGAGGCCGCCTTGTTGTAGCCAATCTGCAACCGGCGCTGGATGTAGCTGGTCGAGGCCTTGCGATCGCGCTTCACGATCGCCACGGCCTGCGAGAACAGGTCGCTGGCGCCGCCACCTTCGGCACCCATGCCGGTGGCATCGAATACCGCGCCACCTTCTTCCTCGGTCGGCTCTTCCGCGGTCACCGCTTCGAGATATTCCGGCTGGCCCTGGCTCTTGAGATGCCGGACCACCTTTTCGACTTCCTCGTCGGACACGAACGGGCCGTGGACGCGGCTGATGCGCCCGCCACCCGCCATATAAAGCATGTCGCCGCGACCCAGCAGCTGTTCCGCGCCCATCTCGCCCAGGATGGTGCGGCTGTCGATCTTCGACGTCACCTGAAACGAGATACGGGTCGGGAAGTTCGCCTTGATGGTGCCGGTGATGACATCGACCGAGGGGCGCTGCGTCGCCAGGATCACATGCAGGCCGGCGGCGCGCGCCATCTGCGCCAGACGCTGTACCGCGCCCTCGATGTCCTTGCCGGCGACCATCATCAGGTCGGCCATTTCATCGACGATGATGACGATGTAGGGCAACGGCTCGAGGTCGAGCTTCTCTTCCTCGTAGATCGCCTTGCCGGTCTCCTTGTCGAAGCCGGTGTGAACGGTACGCGTCAGTTCCTCGCCCTTGCCCTTGGCTTCGAGCAGGCGCTGGTTGTAGCCATCGATATTGCGGACACCGAGCTTGGCCATGCGCT
>JACMOT010000361.1 GCA_014377915.1 Tardiphaga sp. | reverse complement strand
GCCGGTGATGGGCCGCATCGCCGCCGGTACACCGATCGAGGCGCTGCAGACCCGCAGCCATACGATCAGCGTGCCGCCCGACATGCTGGGTTCCGGCGAGCATTACGCGCTCGAAGTGCGTGGCGATTCGATGCAGGACGCGGGCATTCTCGATGGTGACATGGCGCTGATCCAGAAAAACGATGTGGCCGACACCGGCGACATCGTGGTGGCCCTGATCGACGAGGAAGAAGCGACGCTGAGGCGGTCCCGCCGCCGCGGGGCCTCGATCGCGCTGGAGCCCGCCAACGACGCCTATGAAGTCCGGATCCTGCCGCCGAATCGCGTCCGCATTCAGGGCAAGCTGGTCGGGCTGTACCGCCGCTACTGAGCGCTCGCGCTCACTGATCCTCGGCCTGGACGTCGGTTTCGGCCGGCGTCGCATCGACCGGACGGCCGGCTCGCAGGGCGCCGCCGGCTTGCGGCTCCGCGACTTCCGGACCCGCTGGCGACCATGGCCGATCGACGCCGTTGGGTCGCACTTCCTCGGCGACAAACCTGCCTTGATATCCACGCAAGACCATTCCGCCACGACTTTGCAAGGTCGCGAAGCTGATCAGCGGGGCCGCGCAGCCGTTCGGCGGTTGGCGGGCGGTGACGATCAGTGCCGCCTGCACGCAATCATCCGCGAAGGCGTCGGACCGCAGCGTCAATGCGACGAGGCGACCGTCGGCGAGCGCCGTAATGCAGCCGGCGCTGTCGCACGACACGCCTTCCGCCAGTGAGGCATCGTCGGGAGATCGTGGATCGGCATCGGCGGCCAGCCACTCTTTCAGCAGAAACGAATCTTTCGCGCTTCGCATCAGATGCAGGCGGCCATCCCGGCCGCGCACCGCGACGCTGTGGCCATCGCCCGATATCAGAATGTCCGGCGGCGCAACCAGCATCGCCCATGCCATCGACAACGCCAGCATGCCGGCGCCGGTAAAGCGTAGCGGCGTGCGCAGCAATCCCAGCAGGATGAGTCCAGCGGAGGCCGCGACCAGCGGTCCGCTGCCGAATGCCGTGACCCGCCCGATCGCGCCGGGCAACGCGGCGACCCACTGCGTCACCACGATCATCCACTGAATGCCAAACTCCATCAGGCGCCAGAACACGCCGTCGAGACCGAACGGCATCGCCGCCAGACCGAGCAGGCCCGCCGGCATCACCAGCGCCGAGACCACCGGCATCGCCAGCAGATTGGCGAGTACGCCGTAGGGCGTAACGCGATGGAAATGGAACGCCGCATAGGGCGTGGTCGCAAGCCCCGCGACCAGCGAGGCCAGTACCAGCATCGCCAGCTCGCGACCGCCCCACAGCGCCACGCGCGCGGTGGCGGAATGGTCCGGCGAGGCGAACAGGACGGGCATGCCGATCTGCACCAGCGCAACGAGGCCGAGCGTCGCGGCGAACGACATCTGGAAGCTGGGATGAACCAGCGCTTCCGGCGCCATCGCCAGCACCACCATCGCCGCTACCGCGAGTGTGCGAAAAGTGATGGCGCGGCGATCGACCATGATCGCGATCAGCACCACCGCGGTCATGAAGAACGACCGTTGCGTCGCCACCTCGGCACCCGACAGCAGCAGATAAAACAGCGCTGCCGCCAGCGCCGCGGCCGCCGCCCATTTCTTGATCGGAAAAGTCACGGTGAGGATCGGGATCAGCGCCAGCAGCGCGCGCACCGCGAAGAACACCACGCCGGCGACCACCGCCATGTGATAGCCGGAGATCGACAGCACATGGCCAAGGCCCGAGATGAACATCGCATCGTTGACCGGCGCGGAGATCGCATCGCGCCGCCCGGTCAGCAGCGCGGTGGCGATGGCGCGGGCATCACCGCTCAGCACTGTCCGGATACGGCCGTCGATCGCGTCGCGCAGACCCTGCATGGTGGCGGCATAGCGCAGCCGCCAGCCCGGTTCGGTCGGCGGATCGGCCACCTTGATGCCGCCGGTCACGAAGCCGGAGGCGCCGATGCCTTGAAAATACAGATCGCGGCCGAAGTCGTAAGAACCCGGCCGCAATGGCGACAATGGCGGTTGCAGCCGCGCCTTGAGCTGGACAAAACTGCCGACCCCGGGCGCGGTGCCCTTCTTCACCGACAGCCGCACGCGCTCAAGTTTCAGCTGCGACCGCGGGCTCTCCATCGATGCGACCCGCAGCACGAAGCGGTCGGTGCGCTCACGCTCTTCATGGGTCTCGACAAAGCCGCTCAGCGCGACCGAATAGAGCGGCCGCGCCAGCACACCATGGGCGATCCGCGCGGTCTTCAGCGAGATCACCGCGAAGCCGGACGCGATCGCCGCGATCATCACAAGCAGCGGAAACCAGTTTCGCCGGCGCGACAAAAACGCCACGCCGCATAACAGGACGGCCGTCGCCGCCGTCACCCATGCCACCGGTTCGCGGCCGGCGGAAAAATACAGCGCGATGCCGGTGCCGAAGGCGACGGGGACCCAGGGCAGCAGCCGGCCGGGGCCAGCTTCCGCGTGGATCCATTGTTGCCAAGTCGCGAGGAGGCTCGGCCAGAAGGCTGAAGATGGCCGTGATACGCCGGCAACCGGCGACGCCCGCGGCGGCCATATGCCGGCCTGCGCGCGCGGTCTGTTGGTGCTGCCCCCGTTGGCCATCGCGCTGCTCGTCGCCCGGCTTTCGCCGAGCCATGCTAGCGGAGGAGATCAGGTGGCGACTACCAGAACGGATCGGGAATGTTCGATGTCGTGATTCCGGGGCGGCAGCGGCGCAGCCGCGCGCGAACCCCAGCCACTGCAGTTGGAGTGACGGGAAATCTCGAATTGTTCATCCCCTCTCGGGATTCCGGGTCTGCGCTCCGGCCCGCTACGCCGACCAGAGTGCATCCCGGAATGACAGTGTAGGATTCAGGTCGCCTTGGCGTAGCTGTCGCGCAGGCCGACGGTGCGGTTGAACACCAGTTCGCCCGGCGCTGAATCCTTGTCGCGGCAAAAATAGCCCTGGCGCTCGAACTGCACGGCGGCATCCGAATTATCGCCGGCCAGCGCCGGCTCCAGCATGCAGCCGGTCAGCGTCTCCAGCGAATCCGGATTGATCTGCGACGCAAAATTCGCCGCATCCGGCTGTGGCGCGGTGAACAGCAGATTGTAAACCCGGACCTCGGCGGGCACCGCTTCCGCCGCGCTGACCCAGTGGATCGTCGCCTTGACCTTGCGGCCGTCCGGCGCGTTGCCGCCGCGGGTTTCCGGATCATAGGTGCAGCGCAGCTCGGTAACGTCGCCGGCTTCGTTCTTGACCACCTCGCGGCAGGTAATAAAATAGCCGTAGCGCAACCGCACTTCGCGGCCCGGCGCCATCCGGAAGAATTTCTTCGGCGGCTCTTCCATGAAATCGTCGTGCTCGATGTAGAGCTCGCGGCCGAACGGAATTTTTCGCGCGCCGAGCGACGCGTCCTCGGGATGGTTGACGGCATCGAGCTGTTCGCTCTGGCCTTCCGGATAGTTCGTGATCACCACCTTCAACGGCTTCAGCACCGCCATGCGGCGCTGCGCGGTCCGGTTCAGCGTCTCGCGCACCGCGAAGTCGAACATGTCGATGCCGACGGTGCTGTTGGCCTTGGCCACGCCGATGCGCTTGATGAATTCGCGCAAGGCAGCGGCCGGCACGCCGCGGCGCTGCAGTCCGGCCAAAGTCGGCATCCGCGGGTCGTCCCAGCCCGAGACATGGCCACCGCGCACCAGTTCGGTGAGCACTCGCTTCGACAGCAGCGTGTAGGTCATGTTGAGACGTGCGAATTCATACTGGCGCGGTCGCGACGGCACCGGCAGGTTGTCCAGGCACCAGTCATACAGCGGGCGGTGATCCTCGAATTCCAGCGTGCAGATCGAATGCGTGACATGCTCGATCGAGTCCGACTGGCCATGGGCGAAATCATAGGACGGATAGATGCTCCACGCCGTGCCGGTACGCGGATGATGCGCGTGCAGGATGCGGTAGATTACGGGATCGCGCAGATTGATGTTGCCGGAGCCCATGTCGATCTTCGCGCGCAGCACGCGGGCGCCGTTCGGGAACTCGCCGGCGCGCATCCGCGTGAACAGGTCGAGGTTCTCCGCCGCCGGGCGATCGCGAAACGGGCTGTTCTGGCCGGGCTCGGTCAGGGTGCCGCGCGTGAGCCGGATCTCCTCCTGCGACTGGTCGTCGACATAGGCCAGGCCTTCGCGGATCAGATGCTGCGCCCAGGCGTAGAGTTGCTCGAAATAGTCCGAGGCATAATGCAGGTTGCCGCCCCAGTCGAAGCCGAGCCAGCGCACGTCACGCTGGATGGCGTCGATATATTCCTGCTCTTCCCGGGTCGGGTTGGTGTCGTCGAAGCGCAAATTGCAGATCCCGCCGAATTCCTCGGCAATGCCGAAATTCAGGCAGATCGACTTGGCATGGCCGAGATGCAAATAGCCGTTCGGCTCCGGCGGAAACCGCGTCACCACGCTCTTATGCGCGCCGGAGGCCAGATCCGCGGCCACGATGTCGCGGATGAAGTCGCGGCCTGCCTCTGCCGTGTCCGCTGCCGATTCGTCTGTCATGGGATGCCTTTCAAGCTGCGCCCTATGTGCCAAATCCGGGCGGCCGCGCCAAGGGGCGCGGTTCGTCGAAGACGGCGCCGTCTCAAGCAGCCTTCTTCGGTTGGCCGACGTGCTTGCGCAGGTAACCGATCACGCTGAAAATG
>JACMOT010000360.1 GCA_014377915.1 Tardiphaga sp. | reverse complement strand
TCCCGGATCTGCGCAGCGGCGTGAAGAACGCCGCAGCGCGTCCGGGACACGCGGCGTTCGCGCCCCGGAACGGCAGTATTGCCTCAACTGATCGTGGCGCCGCCGTCGATGACCAGCGACTGGCCGGTCATGAAATTCCCGGCCGCGGATCCCAGGAACACCGCGGCGCCGGCGATCTCGTCGGGAATGCCGATGCGCAGCAGCGGCGAGCGCGCGGTCGCCGATTTCAGCGTGTCGGGATTGTCCCACAGCGCCTTGGCGAAATCGGTCTTGATCAGGCCCGGCGCGATGCAGTTCACCCGCACATTGTGCGGGCCGTATTCACAGGCGAGGTTGCGCGCCAACTGCATGTCGGCGGCCTTGGAAATGCAATAGGCGCCGATGCTGGTGGATCCCTTCAGCCCGCCGATCGACGACACGATGATGATCGAACCATCCTTGCGCGCGATCATGTCGGGCACCACCATGCTGGTCAGCCAGTTGTTGGCGACGATATTGTTGCTCAGGATCTTGTTGAACTGGTCGTCGGAGATGCCGGCGAGCGGCCCGTAATACGGGTTCGAGGCGGCGTTGCAGACCAGCACGTCGATCTGGCCGAAGGCGCGCTTGCTCTCGTCGACCAGATTCTGAAGATTTTCCTTGCTGGAGATATTGGCGGCCACCGCCAGCGCGGTGCCCTTGCCGAAGCGATCGTTGATCTCCTTCGTCACCTGATCGCAGACATCCTGCTTGCGCGACGACACCACGACCTTGGCGCCGTGCTCGGCCATGCGTTCGGCAATCGCGCGGCCGATGCCGCGCGTCGAGCCGGTGATGACGGCCACTTTTCCGGTCATGTCAAACAAGGTCATGCGTTCTCTCCCATTGTGCCCGGCGCTTCAACGCGGCGGTTTTGTTTTAGTATATCCCTGTCATTGCGAGGAGCCGTTGCGACGAAGCAATCCAGAACCCGCAGAGTTTGTAGCTCTGGATTGCCGCGTCGCTGTGCTCCTCGCAATGACGATTACGGCGTCATGCCAGCTTGGTTGTCGACGTCGCGACTTCCGGCCCGGCCGGCTGATGCATCGCGGCATGCGAGGCGTCGGCGATCCACGGCTGCTGGTTGACCATCGGAATCCGCCAGCCGGCATGGCCGTCGCTGGCGAGATGGTCGAGCCGGGTCACCGAGCAATTATCGATGGTGAAGGCGAGGCCGCGGTCCGGCTGGTCGTTGAGCGCGAGACCGATCGCCGCCTTGATGGTGCCGCCATGCGCCACCGCGATGATGTCCTGTCCGGCATGGCTGATATTGATGCGCTCGATGGCGCGCCGGACGCGGCTGTAGAGATCCATGAAACTTTCGCCATTCGGCGACGGCTCGTCGATCGGCGCGAACCAGTAGCTGCCGACATTGATCGGACGGCTGGCGAAGAACGCCGCGCGGTTCAGGCCCTGCCAGTCGCCGAGGTGCTGCTCGGCGAGTTCCGGCTCATGCCGCATCGACTCGGGTTTCGGAAAACCCGCGGCCCAGATCGCATCCGCGGTCTGGTGCGTGCGTTTCAGATTGCTGGAAAACCACGCCGCCCGGCGCGGCAGGATTTTACTCACCGCATTGAATACCACCTGATCGGTGCAGTCGCAGTCCATGTCCTTCTGGCCGTAGATATTGCCGCCATCATTGCGAACCGGCGCGTGGCGCACCCACCACCATCGTGTCGCAACGACGCCCTTGGGAACGGTGTGCTGCGCCACGAATGGTTTTTCGGAATTGGACATCGCATTCACCCTTTAATACTGTTTCATCACTGGTACGTCAGAGCGTGCAGGGCCTCAAGCCTGATTGCCTGACGATACGCGAAGTTGAATTCCATCTGGCGGCAAGCCGCTCAAATAACAATCAACAGGGAGAAAACCATGGGTCGGCTCGAGGGCAAATCCGTCGTTATCACCGGCGCCGGCAGCGGCATCGGTCGCGCCGCCGCCGTGATGTTCGCCAAGGAAGGCGCCAAGCTGATCGTGGTCGACCGCAGCGACAGCGTGCAGGAAACCGCGAAACTGGTCGGCGCGGCCGGCGGCACCATCGAGGCCGTGATGGCCGATGCCGGTTCCGAGAGCGATGTGAAGGGCTTCATCGACAAGGCGATTTCAAAATATGGCCGGCTCGATGCGATCTGGGCCAATGCCGGCGTCTCGGGCGGGCTGGTACCGTTGCTCGACCAGACCGTCGAACAGTGGCAGGAAATCCTGCGCATCAATCTGATCGGGCCATTTCTGGCGATCAAGCATTCGATGCCGCAGATGATCGCACAGAAATACGGCTCGATCGTCTGCACCGCCTCCGTCGCGGGCCTGAAGTCCGGCGCCTCCGGCCATCCTTACGCGGCCAGCAAGGCCGGCGTCATCAGCCTGGTGCAGACCTCCGCCTATTCGGTGTCCGGCACCGGCGTGCGCATCAACGCGGTCTGCCCCGGCCTGATCGAGACCGGCATGACCAAGCCGATCTTCGACAATGCCCGCGAACGCGGCACCGATGGCAAGATCGGCCAGCTCAACCCGCTGAAGCGGGCCGGCCAGCCGCATGAACTGGCGGCGATGGGATTGTTCCTCGCCAGCGACGACGCCTCCTATGTCAACGGCCAGGCGATTCCGGTCGATGGCGGACTGACGGCCTCGATGCCCTATTCCGGCAGGCCGGTGTGAGGGGCACGACGGCGGGTAACGCGCCCGTCACGCAGGGCGCGCTGCGACGGCAGGGCTGAACAGCACTGCGAACGCCGAAGCGGTATGGATTGCAACACCGACAAAAATCGGTGTTGCATAGCCGCCGGTCAGGTCGCGCAACACCCCCATCGCGGCCGGTCCGCAGGCATTGATGACGCCGCTCACGCCCATCGAGAGGCCAAGCACGACGCTGAACGCATTCGGCGCGAATTCACGATGCACGATCAGCGCCGGCAAGGTGATCAAATTTCCAATCGAGAAACCGAATATTGCACAGCCGAGAAACAGCGCGTCCCGGTTGCTCGATTGTCCAATGATGACGAGGGCCAAGGCCTGGCCGAGAATCGACAGCGCAGCCGCGCGACGCGGGTTGATGCGATCCACGAACAGACCAAGAATGATCCGCCCCGCGAGTGCCATCGCGGTGGTCAGTGAAACCGCACCGCCCGCCTGCTGAAATCCGATCCGCGGCGTCAGGATCGCGAGTTGATGCACGATGAAAGCGACCTGGACGAACAGCGCGGCGGCGAACGGCGCCGTGACTGACCAGAAGCCGGCATCGCGCAGCAATTGCAGACGTGACAAGGACGCAGATGACAGCGCGGTGGTCGCGACCGGCCGCTCGTGGACCCGCGGATAGCGAAGGACAATTGCGGCGATCGGCGCCAGCACGATCACCATGACGGCTGCCGCCCCCCACAAAGCATGCCGAAACCCGATGGAAGCGACCAGCAGGACCAGCCCCGGCACAAGCGCGATGCCGCTGCAGGTCGCGCCGGTGAAGGTAAGGCTGATCGCCAGTCCGCGCTTGCGGTCAAACCACGCGCCGATGATGGCCGCGGCCGTGACAGTCCCCAGACCGACCCAGGCCAGGGCCAGCACCATGAAGCCCGCATAGAGCTGCACGACCGTGCTCGCTGATGCCAGCACCAGCAGAGCAGCCGCCAGCGCGGCGATGCCCGCCAGCATTAGGCGACGCGGACCGATCCAGCCCAGCAGGTCGCTGACAAAAATCGACAGCAGCGATCCCAGTACCAGGCAGAGCGTGGTCCCGGTCGCGATCAGCGCCGTCGGCCAGTCGTTGAGGCGACGCAACTCGGTGAGGTAGACGCCCTGGCCATAAAGGCCGAAGCCGAACATCGCCAGTTCAACCAGAAACAAGGCGGCCACGACCCGCCATCCACGATAGGCCGGGGATTGCTCGTCGAGTGCCGCTGTCCCCGCCATGCCCCACCTGCCACCTGTCCGCACCGCGGCGTTCCACCCGCCGCATAAATTCTACCTAAGATTGCGTGCGACGCCTATTGACCGACGGACATTGCGATCGCAAGAATAATTACGACGCGTCACAATCCGTCGCGCAAGCTGGAAACACTGGTCGCCAGCGGGCGGTTGCGGACGCGCTCGCGGTGGAAGGCATAGATGCCGGACAGCACGATGATGCTGGCGCCGACCACCATGGCGCCGTCGGGCGTATCTCCGAACACGAGATAGCCGAGCAGCATCGCCCACAGCAGTTGCGTGTAGCGAAACGGCGCCACCGCCGAGATGTCGCCTGCCCGCAGCGCCAGGATGATGCACTGGTAGCCGATCAGCACCAGCACTGCCGCGAGCGCCAGCAGCCCGAGCGCCGCGCCGGAAGGCGCCGTCCAGCCGCCGAGCGGAACCATCAGCACGCCGCCCACGACCGTCACCACAAGGGTAGTCAGAAAGGTGACGAACAGCGCCGGGATCTCGGCGGGGATCTGCTTGGTGGCGATATCGCGCAAGGCATAAAACGCGACCGAGACCAGCGCCAGCAGGGCGAACTGGTCGAATCCCTCGGCGCCTGGCCGCACGATGATCAGGACGCCGACAAAGCCGGCGGCGATCGCCAGCCAGCGCCGCCATCCCACCGGCTCGCCGAGGATCAGCATGGCACCCAGCGTGATCGCCAGCGGCAGCGACTGGATGATCGCCGACACATTGGCCAGCGGCAGATGCGTGATCGCCGCCAGAAATAGCATCGTGCCGCCCACCTCCCCGCACATCCGCAAAGCCACCGGCATTACGAACAGGGTGCGAAGCGGTCGCATCGCGCGGCGATGGGCGGCAAGGGCTCCGATCAACACGCAGGCGAACATCCCGCGCAGCAGGATCAACTCGCCGAAATTCATCTGGACGGTGAGGAATTTGGAGATCGCATCGGTCACGCTGAAGGCGGCCATGGCCGCAGCCATCAGCAGGCTTCCGCGCAGGTTGGGAGAGAGGAGCAAGGCGATTTCCGGATCGGTTTTAACGGCCGGTGCTTCCTTCTCCCCTTGTGGGAGAAGATGACGCGGACGAAGCCTGCGTCGGATGAGGGGTAGACACGGAGCTAAATACGACCCCTCACCCGTCCGCGCTGTCGCGCGGCCATTCTCTCCCACAAGGGGAGAGGAGACCAAACTATTTTGCGCCGGCTTTCTGGGCGTATTCCCACGACGCCTTGGCCAGCGGCACGGTGCGCTTGACCGACTCCATCGCCTTGGCCGATGACGCCGTGCCATCGCGGATACGGCCGGCGATGCCCTGCAGAATACCGGCCAGCCGGAACAGATTGTAGGAATAGTACCAGTTCAGGTCGGGCACGGTGGTGCGGCCGGTCGCCTTGCAATAGATCTCGGCGGCCTCATCCATGGTCGGGATGTTGAGCTCGGCGAAATCCAGACCGGCGAGACCCGGCATCGTCCACTGCATCAACAGATAGGTAAAGTCGGCCATCGGATCGCCGAGGGTCGACAGCTCCCAGTCCAGCGCCGCCTGCACCTTCGGCTGCGTGGCGTGGAACACCATGTT
>JACMOT010000359.1 GCA_014377915.1 Tardiphaga sp. | reverse complement strand
TGAAACTCACGGTTGCGGCCCTGCTTGGCGGAACCGCCGGCGGAGTCTCCCTCAACGATGAACAGTTCGGACTTGGCGGGATCGCGTTCCTGGCAGTCGGCGAGCTTGCCGGGCAATGAGGCGATATCCAGCGCGCCCTTGCGACGGGTCAGTTCGCGCGCTTTTCGCGCGGCTTCGCGGGCGGCGCCGGCCTCGATCACCTTGCCGACGATCACCTTGGCCTCGGCGGGATGCTCCTCGAACCAGGCGGCGAGCGCCTCGTTGAGCACGTTCTCGACCACCGGACGCACTTCCGAGGACACCAGCTTGTCCTTGGTCTGCGACGAGAATTTTGGATCCGGCACCTTCACCGACAGCACCGCCGTAAGGCCTTCGCGGCAATCATCGCCGGTCAGGACGATCTTTTCCTTCTTGGCGATGACGTCGGCATAGCCATTGACCTGGCGGGTCAGCGCGCCGCGGAAACCGGCCAGATGGGTACCGCCATCGCGCTGCGGGATGTTGTTGGTGAAGCACAGCACGTTCTCATGATAGCTATCGTTCCACCACAGCGCCGCCTCGACATTGATACCGTTGAGATCGGCCGAGACAAAGATCGGCGCCGGCACCACGGCCTTCTTGTTGCGATCGAGATATTTGACGAATTCGATCACGCCGCCGACATACATCATCGCTTCGCGGCGTTCGACCGGATGGCGCAGGTCGGACAAAAGGATATTGACGCCGGAATTCAGGAAGGCCAGTTCGCGGAGGCGATGCTCCAGCGTAGCGAAATCATATTCCAGCGTCGTGAAGGTTTCGGCGGAAGCGTAGAACGTCACCTCGGTGCCGCGCTTGCCATTGGAATCGCCAACTTCGCTGAGCGGCGCCACCGCGTCGCCATGGGCGAACTCGATGAAGTGTTCCTTGCCGTTGCGCCAGACGCGCAGCACCAGCTTGCTCGACAGCGCATTGACGACGGAGACACCGACGCCGTGCAGGCCGCCGGAGACCTTGTAGGAGTTCTGGTCGAATTTCCCGCCGGCATGCAACTGGGTCATGATGACCTCGGCCGCGGAGATGCCTTCGCCCTTGTGGATATCAACGGGAATGCCGCGACCGTCGTCGCGGACCGTCACCGAACCGTCGGCATTGAGCACGACTTCCACCGCGGTGGCATGGCCGGCCAGCGCCTCGTCGATCGCGTTGTCGACCACTTCGTAGACCATGTGATGCAGGCCGGAGCCATCATCGGTGTCGCCAATATACATGCCCGGCCGCTTGCGCACGGCGTCGAGTCCCTTCAGCACCCGGATCGATTCCGCTCCATATTCGATGGGCGCCACAAGCTCGGTTTCGGCGATCGGTTGCCGGGCGGGTTCGGTCATGCGGGAGCCTTCGAAGGTATGTCGAATCAGCGCGGAAAAGGTGGGGCTGAATCAGGCTATTTGTGCCATGAAAGGGAGGCCGCGCCTAGCGCAAAGTCGCAGCTTTCAAGCTATTGAATAAATAGACTTTTTGGATGGTTTTTCAAGCCGCCGGCAGGCGGTTTTGGGGCCACCGAAAAAGCCGGTTTGCGGCCGCCTGGACGGTATCGGATGATGCGCGGCGACGATTGTCATTCCCGCCGCGTGACGCGGCCATTGTCGACGTCAAAAACCTCGCCGGAGCCGCCGATCTCGGCGAAGGCAGCGGGATCGGCGCCGGTCATCCAGACCTGGGCACCGAGTTTGCCCAGTTCGCCGAACAAGGCGCGGCGTCGGTCGGGATCGAGATGCGCGACGACCTCATCCAGCAACAGCAGCGGTGTGATGCCGGTCATCTCGGCCACCAGCGTCGCGTGGGCCAGGATCAGTCCGATCAGCAGCGCCTTCTGCTCGCCGGTCGAGGCGTCGCGCGCCGGCATGTTCTTCGGCGCATAGATGACCTGCAGATCGGTGAGATGCGGGCCATCCAGCGTGCGCCCGGCGGCGGCATCGCGCGGCCGGCCATCGCGAAGGATCTGGCGGTAGCGGTCTTCCACCGCGGTGGCGGGCTCGCGGACCAGCGCGTTCTCCATCCAGCCATCGAGCATGATGCGCGCCGAGGGAAATGGTGAGGTTTCTTCCCGCGCGCGCAACATCGCCGCCAGCCGCGTCACGGTTTCGCCGCGCATCGCCGCCACCGCGACCGCGAGTTCCGCCGTCTCGCGCTCGATGGCGTCGAGCCAGTGGCTGTCGGCGCGGCGCTCTTCCAGCAGCCGGTTGCGCGAGCGCAGGCTGCGCTCCAGCGCCGAGACGCGGCTGGAATGGTCCTTGTCGATCGCCAGCACCAGCCGATCGAAGAAGCGGCGGCGCTCGGAGGCCGCGCCCATGAACAGCTGGTCCATTGCCGGCGTCAGCCACACCATCCGCAAATGATCGCCGAATGCCGCCGCCGACCCCACCGGCTCGCGGTCGATGCGACAGCGCCGGCTGCTGGAGGCCGCTTCGTTTGCCGGCGGATCGATGCCGGTACCGAGCGTAGCGAGGCCGACCTCGCCCTCGACCTCGGCCGACACCGCCCAGGAGCCGTCGCCCTGGATGTCGGCAACGTCATCAAGCGTGGCGCGGCGCAGCCCGCGGCCGGGGGATAGGAAGGAGATGGCTTCGAGGCAATTGGTCTTGCCAGCGCCGTTGGGGCCGACCAGCGCGACCATGTCGCCGCGCGTACGCAACGACGTCGCGCGATAATTGCGGAAGTGGGTGAGCGTCAGGCGATGAATGCGGGAGGCGGTCATATCGTCAGGGTCCGCAGCGGCGGCTGCGCTCTTTCTTCCCTTTCCCCCTGTGGGAGAGGGTGGATGGGACGCGCGAAGGGCGTTCGAGACGGGTGGGGGGTGCCACGAACTCCGAGCCTGACGCTACCCCTCATCCGCTTTCGCTGCGCGAAGGCACCTTCCCCCACAAGGGGAGAAGGAAGAATACGCAGCGCCAATGCTCACACCCGCATCGGCATCAGGACGTAGAGCGCGCCTTTGGATTCCTTGTCCTGCACCAGCGTCGGCGAACCGGGATCGGCGAGGCGCAGGATCGCGACATCGCCCTCGATCTGGGCGGCGATGTCGAGCAGATAGCGCGAGTTGAAGCCGATATCGAGCGCGTCGGAGGCGTATTCGACTTCAAGCTCCTCGGTCGCGCTGCCGGAATCCGGATTGGTCACCGAGAGAATCAGTTTGCCCGGCGACAACGCCAGCTTGACGGCGCGCCCGCGCTCGCTGGAGATGGTCGAGACGCGATCAACCGCAGCTTCGAAATCCTTCTTGTTGACGATCAGTTCCTTGTCGTTGTTCTGCGGGATGACGCGGCCATAATCCGGGAAGGTGCCGTCGATCAGCTTGGACGTCAGCACGACATGGCCGAGCGTGAAGCGGATCTTGCCCTGCGACAGCTCGATCCCGAACTCGGCATCGGCGTCCTCGATCAGGCGCTGCACTTCGCCAACCGTCTTCCGCGGCACGATCACGCCGGGCATGCCGTCGGCGCCAGATGGCAGCGGCAGGTCGACCTGCGCCAGCCGGTGGCCGTCGGTCGCGACGGCCCGCAAGGTGGTGGCCGCGGCGGTCCCAGCGGCGTGCAGATAGATGCCATTCAGATAATAACGGGTCTCCTCGGTGGAGATCGCAAACTGGGTGCGATCGATCAGTCGTTTCACGTCGGAGGCCGGCAGCACGAAGGAATGCGTCATCTCGCCAGCGGCGAGATCGGGGAAATCGTTCTCCGGCAGGGTCTGCAGGGTGAAGCGTGAGCGCCCGGCCTTGATCGCCAGCACGGAGCGATCACTGTCGGCTTCCAGCACGATCTGCGAACCGTCCGGCAGCTTTCTGACGATGTCATAGAACATATGCGCGGGAACGGTGGTGGAACCGGCGGTGCCGACTTCGGCGGCCAGCGTCTCGGTGACTTCGAGATCGAGGTCGGTGGCTTTCAGCGATAGCCGGGCGTTTTCGGCGCGGATCAGCACGTTACCGAGGATCGGGATCGTGTTGCGACGCTCGACCACGCGGTGCACATGGCTCAGCGACTTCAGCAATTGCGCGCGTTCGACGGTAACCTTCATAGCAAACTCGCCCGATCCGGTTCGAAATCGTGTGGTGGGGTCCGGGCAGCCCGAACGGGTGCCACGGCGATAGACGCCCGCCCGCGCAGGATTTTGCGTGCGCGTGCGAGGGTCCGCAAGGTGGCGTGATTGCGACCGGAGTGCAAGGGGAGACGAGATGATGCTCCCACGTTTTGGACGATCGCCCCAAGCTGTTATTCTGGGGAGCGGGCGGCGCCGGCCGCCCACTAACCCGAGATCCAGCAATGTTCCGCGCGCCACATCTCGGGATTCCGGGATCGCTCGGGCGGTGCCCTCGCGCCCCAGAATGACGAGTTGCTGGCCTATTCCTGCAGTTGTCGTTTCAGCGACTCGACCTCGTCCTGCAAGGCCACGTCCTTGCCGACCAGCGCCTCGATCTTGCGCACGGCATGGAGAACCGTGGTGTGATCGCGTCCGCCGAAGCGGCGGCCGATTTCCGGCAGCGAGCGCAGCGTCAGGGTCTTTGCCAGATACATCGCGACCTGGCGCGGGCGCACCACATTGGCGGTGCGACGCGACGACAGCAGATCGGAACGGCTGACATTGTACTGCCGGGCCACGACGCGCTGAATGTCCTCGATCTTGATCCGCTTCGGCTCCATCGGCCGGATCAGGTCGCGCACTTCGCGCTCGGCCATTTCGAGCGTCACGGGGGTGGCGTTGAGCTTGCTATGCGCCAGCAGGCGGTTGATCGCGCCCTCGAGGTCGCGGCCATTATGGGTGATGGTGCGGGCAAGATAATCCAGCACCGGCAGCGGCACCTCGAAGGTAGCGTGGTGCGCGCGTGCCGCTGCGACGCGCGACTTCAGGATGCCGAGGCGCAGTTCTTCGCCGAGCGACCCCATTTCGACGACCAGGCCGCCGGCGAGGCGCGAGCGGACCCGTTCGTCGAGGCTTTCGAGATCGGCCGGCGGACGATCGGCGGCGATCACCACCTGGCGGCCGGCGTCGATCAGCGCATTCAGCGTGTGGCAAAATTCGGCCTGCGTGGTCTTGCCCTGCAGGAACTGCATGTCGTCGATTACCAGCACGTCGATGCCGCGCAGCGCTTCCTTGAAGGCCAGCGCCGTCTGCGTCTTCAGCGCGGCGACGAAGCCGTACATGAATTTCTCGGCGGTCAAATACAGCACCTTGCGCTCGGCGCCGGAATTGCCGGCCCAGGTCACCGCCTGCAGCAGATGGGTTTTGCCGAGGCCGACGCCGGCATGGATGTAGAGCGGGTTGAACATCACCGGCTCGCCGCGGCGGGCGGCGGCAACCTGGCGGGCCGCGGCCTGCGCCAAAGTGTTGGAGCGGTCGACGACGAATGAATCG
>JACMOT010000358.1 GCA_014377915.1 Tardiphaga sp. | reverse complement strand
TCGATGATGTCCTGGGTCTTGGCCGCGACCTCGTCGTGCGTCAGCCCCTGAACGAGGCCGCCGATCAGGATGTTCTCGCGGCCGGAGAGATCCAGATTGAATCCGGTGCCCAGCGCCATGATGGCGGATACCTTGCCGTTGACCTCGATGGAGCCCGAACTGGCGTCGAGCGTTCCGGCGATGATGCGCAGCAGCGTGGTCTTGCCCGCGCCGTTGCGGCCGATCACGCCGATCACTTCGCCGCGTTTGACATCGACCGAGACGTCCCGGAGCGCCCAGAATTCGCGGTGGCGGCTCTTTCGGGTGAACAACTCCCAGAGAATGTCGACCGGCCGCAAGTAGACCTTGTAGACCTTCGACAGGTTGCGAATGGAGATGGCGATTGCGCTCACAGGTAGCTTCCGAAAAAATGTCGCGTCGAATAAAACACCCGCGCGCCGACAAGGAATATGGCGACCGACAGCAGCCCGGAAATCACCCACGCCCAGGGGTGGATGAACGCGCCGTAGAACAGCGCATCCTGAAACGAGAGGATGATCGGCGTGAACGGGTTCAGCATGATGAGCACGCGCAGCTTCGAGGGAATGGCGTCGATCGTGTAGATGATCGGCGAGACGTAGATCCCGACAAAGGTGAAGATCTGCACGAAGTCTTTCAGGTCGCGCACGAATACGCCCAGGGCAGACAGCAGCAAGGCGATTCCAACGCAGGTGATGGCCAGTTCGGCGATTAGCAGCGGGAGCAGGATATAGGTCCACGGCAGCGGACCGACAAAGGCGATGGTGTAGCTGGCGAGCATGACCAGCCCGACCAGCAGGATGACGAAGGCAGGCGGGATCGACTTGATCGGCAGCACATCGAGCGGAAACGCCACCTGCTTCACCAGATGCGCCTGCGCCGTGATCATGGTCGCGCCGCGCCCCATGACATCCTGCAGCACCAGCCACGGCAAAAGGCCGGCCAGAAGGTAGGTCGTGAAACCGACGCCCTCCGGGACATTGGGGCCGCTGATCTTCAGCTTCAGCACTTCGCCGAACAGGAACAGGAACACCAGCACCGTCAGCGCCGGATGGAACAACGCCCAGGCGGCACCAAAAAACTGGCCGGCATAGCGGTCGAGCATTTCGCGCTTGGACAGTTCAAGCGCCAGCCGGCGATGCCGTGACATGCTTCGCACCAACGTGACACCGGGCGACCACCAGGATGTTAAAGCAAGCCGTTCAAATATCAAACCAAACTCCCAGCCCGCGACGCGGGGCCAATCACTTCTCAGATTCAGAGGTTCCAGCGGTGCGGGTCCGGATGGAATTTTCGAGCCGTTCAAGAATTCGCATCTGCTCGTGCTGCTGGTTCATCACCATCGCGGTAACGGCCAGCAATTCCAACGTCGACGTTTCGATCTTGGACGACAGATCCTGCACGGCGCGTTCCAGTTGCCGGACCTGATCATCGGACTGCTGTCGACGTGTCAACGTATCGACAATGCGACGCGACCAGCGCAGCGGCGTTGCAAAATTTCGTTTGGCTATCTCTTTAACCTGCACCGGTGTCTCCGATCATCTCGCCGCGCGCGCGGTGACGAGGACCGTATGCCCGCCCACCCCGTGAATGTACCGCGTTCCGCTGCGTTTCAAAACCTTGCTGAACCAGTCCATTCCGCCATCAGGCAGATTGGCTACCCGAGCGGCCGCTTGCCCGAATTGGGCCGGCCACCCGTTGGCTTTCCAAACAACCGGAAGGTAACCGCCATAAAGGTAATCAGGTAACGGCTCGTGCTCGATTGCGTCGAGTTCCAAGCCAGCGCGGGGCAGGGCTGCGCGGAAAACGCCATCGCTCCATTTGGTGACGTGGTGCGGCGGCTGCTCCGTCAGGGCATCCGGATAGGCCGAGACCAGACCGGCGGCGTCGGGGGTCGAAATAATCGCCAGCCCGTTTTCGGTCAGCATCGACTGGATCGCCTGCAGCAGGCGAAGGGGATTCTTGATGTGCTCGAGGACCTGGTGGCAAACCACGATGTCGGCCTTTGGCAAGTCGACAATGGCAAAATCGTCCTTCACCCAGTCGAGGATTTCGACACGGTGGCCGCGCGAGCGAGCGGCGCCGGCCGCAGCAGCATTGATCTCGATTCCCATCGCCTTCACCGACGGCATCGCGTTGCGCAAGTGGTCGAGAAAGAAACCGGATCCGCAGCCGACATCGATCACGCTGCGCGCACCCTGACTCCGGATCAGTTCGATCGAACGCTCGAACTCCCATTTGCTGCCGGTGTAGTAATCGACCTTGCCGATGGCAGCATAGAAGTCGGCGTTGCCTACAACGATCGGGCGGTATTGCCCAAATCCGCAAGACGGACAGGCGAAAAGCCGGATCGGTCCCATACGCTCGGTGGTGTAGCTGGTGAGGGTTTCAGCGTTGAAAGCGACGCCGTGATCGGACCAGCGCTTCATCAAATCGCCGATATCGACGACTTGCTCGGTCAACACCATGTCGACCTGCCCGCACATGCCGCACAGAACCTGTTCGGTACTGGCATTTTTCGGCGGGGCTACGGCCAAAGGAGCAAAGCGATGGCCAAGGGCGCGGTTCATCGACGCGATTTCGGAGTAATAAGCGATGACGTCGGTACGGATGCGCGAGCGGTCGGCCAGCTTCTCAACGAGCACAAGATTCCGCTCCGCCGCGGCATCGACGAGGGCATCGTCCGACATCGCCCGCACGATGGCCTCGGCAATCTCCTCCGGATAGAGATTGCGGGCGAACAGCACGTTTTCCCCTTCCTTGACGACGGGCGTGATGGTGTCGAGCGGCGAGACAATGGGGAACGCGCCCAGCGCCATGGCTTCCATCATCGAGTTCGGGATACCGTCCGTGAGCGACGGCGCGAGCATCACCCGCGCATTTGGCAGCATCGCCAGCACCTCGTCGCGGTCGAGGCGGTCGTGAATATTGCAGGCCGCCTTGATGTGGTCCGGCATGCTCTTG
>JACMOT010000357.1 GCA_014377915.1 Tardiphaga sp. | reverse complement strand
CTGCTGCGGGTGGCGCGCTTTGGCCGCTTTGCTCGCATCGCTCCCGGACTGGTTGCCGTCAGTGGCGCCGTGCTGGTGGCACTGGCCGGACTGGTGCTGGCGGTCGAACTGCTGTACCGCCGCACGCAGGAGAGCGGCGGGCCGCTGGTCTGCATCCTGGGACTGCCGCTCGACGCCCATGCAGTCACACCGTGGCTGGTGGCGCTCGCCCTGTTCACCGCCGGCGTGCTAGCTTACCGCGCCCTCTGCCCCGCTTATCTGGGGCACTGGGAAGCCGTCCATGGCGAGATCGCCGCCCTCAGTAAAGGCAGGCACCCATGAATGCACCTGAACTTGCGCTTGAACTCGATCATGTCCGCAAAAGTTTCGGCAAGTCGGACATCATTCGCGGCGCCAGCCTGCAGGTCGCTGCCGGCGAACGTTGCGCCATCATCGGCCCGAATGGCGCTGGCAAGTCGACCCTGTTCAATCTGATTTCCGGCCGCTTCGGCATGTCGGCCGGCGATATCCGCCTGCACGGGGCCAGCGTGGCCGGCTTGCGGCCGTTTGAGATCAACCGCCGCGGCCTGGCCCGCAGTTTCCAGGTGAGCAATCTGTTCGAGCGCCTGAGCGTCTACGACAACCTGCGCTGCGCCGTCTTGTGGTCGCTCGGTTACCGCTATTCGTTCTGGCAGCGCCTGGGCGGCCTGCGCGACGCCCATGAACGAACCGAACAGGTGCTGGAGGAAATCGGCCTCCAGCGTCAGCGCGATGTCCTCGCTGGCGTGCTGACCTATGCCGAACAGCGCGCGCTGGAAATTGGCATCACCATTGCCGGTGGCGCCGACGTCATCCTGCTCGACGAGCCCACCGCCGGCATGAGCCATGCCGAGACCGAGCGTGCGGTGGCGCTGATCCGCCGCCTCACCGAGGGCCGCACCCTGCTGATCGTGGAACACGACATGAGCGTGGTGTTCGGCCTTGCCGACCGCATCTCGGTGCTGGTCTACGGCCAGATCATCGCCTCCGGGACGCCGGAGGAAATCCGCGGCAACCCGAAGGTGCGCGAAGCCTATCTCGGCGAGGAGGCGGCGTGATGCTCAAGGTCCAGGATCTGCATGCCTATTACGGCAAGAGCCATATTCTGCAGGGCGTCGACCTGCATATTGATGCCGGCGAGGTCGTCAGCCTGCTGGGGCGCAACGGCGTCGGCCGCTCCACCACCGTCAAGGCGATCATGGGCGAGGTGCCGCCGCAGGGCAGCATCACCTTCAAGGGCCAGAACATCGCCGGCCTGCCAAGCTACAAGATCGCGCATCTCGGGCTCGGCTACGTGCCGGAGCATCGCGACATCTTCCCGGGACTGACCGTGCGGCAGAACCTGATGCTCGGTATCAAGGATCCGAAGCATCCTGGCAAGTGGAAGCTCGACGACATGCTCGGCATGTTTCCCAACCTCGCGGCCCGCGTCTACACCGCCGCCGGCGTGATGTCGGGCGGCGAAAAGCAGATGCTGACGATCTGCCGCACTCTGATGGGCGATCCCGATTTGGTGATGATCGACGAGCCCACCGAGGGTCTGGCGCCGATCATCGTGCAGCAGGTCGGCGACCTGATCGCCGAGATCGCCCGCCGCGGCGTCGCCATCCTGCTGGTCGAGCAGAAACTGTCGATCGCGATGCGGATCTCGCACCGGCTCTATGTGATGGGCCATGGCCGCATCGTGTTCGAAGGTACGCCGGCGGAACTGCGGGCCAATGCGGCGGTACGCCAGGAATGGCTGGAGGTGTGACGGTACGTCATTCCGCGGCGCGGGGGCACCGCCCGAGCGAACCCGGAATGACGGGCCCCTCGTCCATCTGTCGTTAGTCGAATAGGGTGGGACATCCGGCCAGTGTAGGCTTGCCTCAACAGACCAAACGACAGAGCGCCCAAGCGCCGTTGCAGGGAGGAGACAGCGTGGATCACGCTTTGGAAGTGCGCGGGGTGTCCCTGCGATTTGGCGGCGTCCGCGCGCTCACCGAGGTGAGCTTCGCCGTGAATCCGGGCGAGCTGTTCTCGATCATCGGCCCGAACGGCGCCGGCAAGACCTCGATCGTCAACTGCATCTCCGGCCGCTACCGCCCGACCGAAGGGCAATTGTTCTATCGCGGGCAGGACATCACCGCGCTCAAACCCAATGCGCGGCCCGGCCTCGGCATCGGCCGCACCTTCCAGAACCTCGCTTTGTTCCACCATATGAGCGTGCTCGACAACATCATGGTCGGCCGCCATCACCTGCTGAAGAACAACTTCCTCACCGGGTCGCTCTACTGGCTGACCGGTGCACGCAAGGAGGAACTCGAGCACCGCCGCAAGGTCGAGGAGATCATCGACTTCCTCGATCTGCAAAGCGTGCGAAAAGCCACCGCGGGCACCCTGCCCTATGGCTTGCGAAAGCGCGTCGAGTTGGCGCGCGCGATGGCGCTGGAACCCAATCTCATTCTGCTCGACGAGCCGATGGCCGGCATGAATTTCGAGGAGAAGGAGGACATGGCCCGCTATATCGTCGACCTCAACGAGGAGTTCGGCATGACGGTGATGATGATCGAACACGATATGGGCGTGGTGATGGACATCTCGCATCGCGTCATGGTGCTGGATTTCGGCCGCAAGATCGCCGAGGGCGATCCCGCGTCGGTGCTCGCCGACCCCCATGTCAAACGTGCCTATCTCGGCGAGGAGGACGAGGCGTTGGCCGACCCCGACGACGCGCTCGTTCCGGAGACCGCCGCATGATGGATTATGCGGGCCGCGTCCAGCAGGCCGACACCTATCCGAAACTGCTGCGCCTCAACGCCCGTGAACACGGCGAGGACATCGCACTGCGCGAAAAGGACTTCGGGCTGTGGCGCGTCTTCACCTGGAATGACTACCAGGCGCGGGTGAAGGCGTTCGCGCTCGGCATGGTCGAGCTCGGCATTGTCCAGGGCGACGTCGTCGGCATCATCGGCGACAACCGGCCGGACTGGGTCGCCGCCGAAATCGCCGCGCATGCGGTCGGCGCCATGAGTCTCGGCCTGTACCGGGACGTGCTCGATGAGGAAGCCGCCTATCTGCTGAACTACGGCGAGGCCAAGATCGTGTTCGCCGAGGACGAGGAACAGGTCGATAAATTGCTGGCGCTCGGCGACCGCGTTCCCGAGCTGAAGCACATCATCTATTCCGACCCCCGCGGCATGCGAAAATATGACGACCCGCGGTTGCTTGAAGCCGACGCGCTTGCCAAGCTCGGCCGCGACCGCGCGGTCCGCCAGCCGGACCTCTACAACCAGATGGTCGACCAGACCCGCGGCGAGGATGTCGCCATCCTGTGCACGACGTCGGGCACCACCTCGCATCCCAAACTGGCAATGCTGGCCGCGGGCCGCGTGCTCGGCCATTGCGCGACCTATCTCGCCTTCGATCCCAAGGGGCCGGACGATGAATACGTCTCCGTGCTGCCGCTGCCGTGGATCATGGAACAGGTCTATGCGCTCGGCAAAGGCCTTTTAAGCCGGATGAAGGTCAACTTCGTCGAGCAGTCCGACACCATGATGAATGATTTTCGCGAGATCGCGCCGACCTTCGTGCTTTTCGCGCCACGGGTCTGGGAGGGCATCGCCGCCGACGTCCGCGCCCGCGTGATGGACGCCTCGCCGCTCAAGCAGAAACTGTACGAGATTGGCATGAAAGCGGGTCTGGCCGCACTGGCCGACGGCAAGACCTCCGCGGTCGCCGATCTGTTGCTGTTCCGCGCGCTGCGTGACCGGCTCGGCTTTACGCGGCTGCGCTCGGCCGCGACCGGCGGCGCGGCGCTGGGACCGGACACGTTCAAGTTCTTCCGGGCCATGGGCGTGCCGCTGCGCACGTTGTACGGCCAGACCGAGACGCTCGGGGCCTTCACGCTGCACGAGGCCGGCGCCGTCGATCCCGACACCACCGGCGTGGCGATGGGTGAGCATATCAACATCGAGATCCGCGAGCCCGATGTGCACGGGGTCGGCGAGATCGTGGTGAAACATCCCAACATGTTCCTCGGCTATTACAAGAGCCCGGAGACCTCCGCCGCCGATTTGCGCGGCGGCTGGATGCATTCCGGCGACGCCGGCTATTTCAACGACGCAAAGCAGCTGGTGGTGATCGACCGCATCAAGGACCTGGCGCAGACCGCGCGCGGCGAGCGCTTCTCGCCGCAATATATCGAGAACAAGCTGAAATTCTCGCCCTATATCGCCGAGACCGTGGTGCTCGGCGACCAGCGCGATGTGCTGGCGGCGATGATCTGCATCCGCTTCTCGATCATCTCGAAATGGGCGGAGAAAAACCGCATCTCCTTCACCACCTATACTGACCTCGCGTCCCGGCCGGAGGTCTATGCGCTGATCCGAAAGGAGGTGGAGGCGGTCAATGCCACGCTGCCGCCGGCCCAGCGCATCGCCAAATTCCTGCTGCTCTACAAGGAGCTTGACGCCGATGACGGCGAGCTAACCCGGACCCGAAAAGTCCGCCGCAGCGTCATCAACGAAAAATATGCCGATATCATCGACGGCATCTATGGCGGCGCCCGCGACATCCCGGTCAACACCGTGATCCGTTTCCAGGACGGCACCACCCAGCGCATCCGGACGACATTGCTGGTGATCGACCTGGCACGGGACGCCGTGATGGAGGCCGCGGAATGAAAATGGCATTCCAGCAACAGTTCCGCGCGGCGCCAATATTTGTCCCCTCTCCCCCGGGCGTAGCGGAGCGAAGCCTGGTGGGAGAGGGGAGCACCGTCAGTCAATTCGAACACACTTGGGAGAGCGGGCGCCACACGCTCCGTTCTCGCTCGTGGCTCCCGCTCTCCCGCCTTCGCTTCGCTCAGGCCCCCTCCCCCCCAAGGGGAG
>JACMOT010000039.1 GCA_014377915.1 Tardiphaga sp. | reverse complement strand
GGGTTGACGCCCTGGAGAACGCCGGAGGACCGGTCAAACTGGATGGGAGGCTGCGCGGATGTCACCGATCGACCTCGCCGAACACGATATCGATCGAGCCAAGGATCGCCGAAACGTCGGACAGCAGATGTCCCTTGCAGAGGAAGTCCATCGCCAGCAGATGCGCGAAGCCCGGCGCGCGGATCTTGCACTTGTAGGGCTTGTTGGTGCCGTCCGATACCAGATAGACACCAAACTCGCCCTTCGGTGCCTCGACGGCGACATAGACCTCGCCTTCAGGAACGCGGAAGCCTTCGGTGTAGAGCTTGAAATGATGGATCAGCGCTTCCATCGAGCGCTTCATCTCGCCGCGACGCGGCGGCGTCACCTTGTGATCCTCGGCCATCACCGGGCCCTGCCCGTCCGGCTCGCGCAGTTTGGCAATGCACTGCCGCATGATGCGGACCGACTGCCGCATCTCTTCCATGCGGATGCAGTAACGGTCGTAGCAGTCACCGTTCTTGCCGATCGGGACGTCGAAATCCATTTCGGCGTAGCATTCATAAGGCTGCGACTTGCGTAGATCCCACGCCGCCCCCGAACCGCGCACCATCACGCCGGAAAAGCCCCACTTCCAGGCATCCTCCAACGACACCACACCGATATCGACGTTGCGCTGCTTGAAAATGCGGTTACCGGTCAGCAGCGTTTCGAGATCGGCGACCACCTGCAGGAACGGGTCAAACCAGGCGTCGATATCGTCAATCAGCGCCGGCGGCAGGTCCTGATGTACGCCGCCGATGCGGAAATAGGCCGCGTGCATGCGCGAACCCGACGCGCGCTCGTAGAACACCATCAGCTTTTCGCGCTGCTCGAATCCCCACAGCGGCGGCGTCAGCGCGCCGACGTCCATCGCCTGCGTGGTGACGTTGAGCATATGCGACAGAATGCGGCCTATCTCGCAATACAATACGCGGATCAACTGCGCGCGGCGTGGCACCGTGACGCCGAGCAGCTTTTCCGCGGCGAGACAGAACGCATGCTCCTGATTCATTGGCGCGACGTAATCGAGCCGGTCGAAATAGGGAATCGCCTGCAGGTAAGTCTTCTGCTCGATCAGTTTCTCGGTGCCGCGATGCAGCAGGCCGATATGCGGATCGACGCGCTCGACCACTTCGCCGTCAAGCTCCAGCACCAGCCGCAGCACGCCATGCGCCGCGGGATGCTGCGGGCCGAAATTGATGGTGAAATTACGAACGCTGGGCTGTTCGGTCATGGCTTGACCTCCGCCTTCTCGTCACCGGGCAGAATCGAATAATCCGCGCCCTCCCAGGGCGAGAGGAAATCGAACTTGCGGAATTCCTGGTTGAGGCGAACCGGTTCATAGACCACGCGCTTTTCCTGGTCGTCGTAGCGAACCTCGACGAAGCCGGAGAGCGGAAAGTCCTTGCGCAGCGGATGACCATCGAAACCGTAGTCGGTGAGCAGCCGGCGCATATCCGGGTGACCGACGAAGATCACACCGTAGAGGTCATAGGCCTCGCGCTCGAACCAGTCGGCACCGGGAAACACCGAGATGATCGACGGCACCTGGGTGGTCTCGGAAGCCTCGGCCTTGAGCCGGATCCGAATGTTCAGCGCCGGCGACATGAAGTGGTAGACCACTTCAAAACGCTTTTCGCGACCGGGATAATCGACGGCGGTAATATCGACGAAACTGACAAAGCGGCAACCGGGATCGTCGCGCAGGAAGCGCACGATATCGACGATCCGGGCAGCTTCCACCGCCAGCGTCAGTTGGCCGAAGGCCACCGACGAGCCGACGATAGCGCCGGGTAATGCGGCCTTGATGGTTTCGCCAAGACTGGAAAGATCAGTCACTTTTGGGTCTCCAGCTCGCTCAGGCGCCGTTCGAGGACCCCAAGCCGCTCTTCAAATTCGCCAGTCACAATCTTGCTGAGCAGACTGTCAGCGCCAGGCGCGTGACGGAATGTCACCAAGGACTCATCCATTTTTTTCAATCGATTTCCCACCTCACCGAAGCGAAAATCCATGTGGCTGGGGAGTTCCGATATCTCCCCACGCATCTCACCTCGCAAAGGAATGACCATGTCCTGGGGATCAGCCATCTGCCTCTCCTGATTAACGTTCAATCGTCCCCGTCCGCCGGATTTTTTTCTGCAGCAACAGCACGCCGTACAGCAGGGCTTCGGCGGTCGGCGGACAACCCGGAACGTAGATGTCGATCGGCACGATGCGGTCGCAGCCACGCACCACCGAATAGGAGTAGTGGTAGTAGCCACCGCCATTGGCGCAGGAGCCCATCGAGATCACGTAGCGCGGCTCCGGCATCTGGTCGTAGACCTTGCGCAGCGCCGGCGCCATTTTGTTGGTCAGCGTACCGGCCACGATCATGACATCGGACTGCCGCGGCGAGGCGCGCGGCGCGAAGCCGAAGCGCTCGATATCGTAACGCGGCATCGACACCTGCATCATCTCGACCGCGCAGCAGGCCAGACCGAAGGTCATCCACATCAGCGAGCCAGTGCGCGCCCAGGTGATCAGATCGTCGGTCGCCGCCACGAAGAAGCCCTTGTCCGACAATTCGGCATTGACCTCGTGGAAATACGGATCATTAGCGCCCACCGGCTTTCCGGTATTCGGATCGATGAGGCCGGTCGGCGCCCTGGAAACCAGCGGCTGGGCGCCGACCGGACGGGCCGACGGTGTCGACTGCGGGGAGGTGATCACGGGGCTCAATCCCATTCGAGGGCGCCTTTCTTCCATTCATAGGCGAAACCAATGGTGAGGACACCGAGAAACACCATCATCGACCAGAAGCCAGTCGCACCCAGCTTCCCGAAGGCGACCGCCCAGGGAAACAGAAACGCCACTTCCAAATCGAAGATAATGAACAGGATCGCCACAAGATAGAACCGCACATCGAATTTCATACGGGCATCGTCAAAAGCATTGAATCCGCATTCATAGGCGGACAGCTTTTCCGGATCAGGCTGCTGGTAGGCAACGATGAAGGGAGCGATTAGCAGCGCCGCGCCGATAAAAGTGGCGATGCCGATAAAGACCACAAGTGGAAGATAATTCTGCAAGATGCCGTTCATCGGCGATCCCTATCCCCATGGCGCGAATTTGGCCACAGATTCGAATATTGGAATGGTTCTGAGGCTTAGCGCAGCGCAACAATGGGCGCAAGACAAGCGATGAGGGGTCAGGAATGCGGCAGCGCCCTTGCAGTGTCGACGACGTTACACAGCATCTGGCCCTGGAGTTGCGAACCCGGCAGGTTGCCTGCGGTGCGGGTCACTCCCCCTGATTTTTCGCACCGCAACAGCGCTGCCGGACGACCCTCCGCCATCCTAGATGTCCCGCCATGGCTGCCCCCGTGAGCGGCGTTACCTGCATCCAGAACCGCATTTGCGTCATCGCAAATTCAGCTTGGCGTGAGTCGGCAATGTTGATATAGAACAAAAAGAGAACATCAAGGCAAGTCACGCATCGAGCACCGTCCCCACTTCCGGAGATCTCCATGGCCCGCACCGCCTCGTCACCCGCCACCCGATCCTATGCGGAACTTCCCGACCGGCTATCTGTCCCGATGACACGCGGCCAGGCCCTGACGTTGAAATCGCTGGCGATCGAGGCCTATCAACCGAAGCAGTTCGCCACTGACCTGACCCGCGTCGAAGCGGCACGGCGGATCGAGGAGTTGAAGCAGGAGATCGCACTGGCGGATTCGTTCTAGGCGACCGCGTTCCCGGATCAGAAGACGATATCAAACGGCATGACATGCGCCGGCCGTGAGATGTTAAATGGTGCGGTGATCGCTGTGAAGCACCCGGGTTAGACCAAAGTGACGCCATTCCCTAGGGAATGGCGCGAGAGACGGGACTCGAACCCGCGACCTCTGCCGTGACAGGGCAGCGCTCTAACCAACTGAGCTACTCCCGCGTGGATGTCTAAAATCCCGCAGTGGTGGTGGAGATAAAGGGCGGATCATTTGAAGTCAAGGACGTTGCGAAACCCTCGCCCGGTCCGGCGTTTTTAAGGCGATCGGTGCAAATAAGCCCGTGTTTACAGGCCAAACATCGTAGGCACCGTCGCGCCGAATCGCTTAAGCCCTGCTACGTCTAAGGTTTAGAGATCGACACCAACGAAGAAGGCCCCAAAAAATGGCGAAAAAAGCAGTCACCGCCGCCGCCCCCGCCACCGTCACCCTCAAGCACCTCGCCGCCGCCTTGGCCGAAGAGCATGAATTATCGAAGAAGAAGGCGGAAGAGATTCTCGGCGACATGGTCGGGCGTATCACCAAGCATCTCAAGAAGGGGGAGCGCATCCGAATCGTCGGCCTCGGCATCCTCCAGGTTAAGAAGCGGGCTGCCCGCATGGGCCGCAACCCGGCCACTGGCGAAGCGATCCAGATCAAGGCCAGCAAAAAGGTCGCGTTCCGCGCGGCCAAGGAGCTGAAGGAAGCCGTCTGATCGACGCCCTTCAGCGGTAGCATTCCGCCATCCATCATTCCGGACCGCAGCCTCGCGCGGCCCGGAATGCGGTTTTGAAAAGCGTCGGGAGTAGTGAATTGAGTGCGACATCGTCCATCGGTTTCACCCACGACGTCACCGAGCGGTTTTTGCGCTACGTGGTCGTCGATACCCAGTCCGACCCGGCCTCGCCGACCTGCCCCTCCACCGCGAAGCAGAAAGACCTCGGTCGAATTCTCGAACGGGAATTGCTCGAAATCGGCCTGCTCGACGCGCATCTCGACGAGCATGGCTATGTCTATGCGACCATCCCGGCGACATCGACCAAAAAAGTCCCGGTAATCTGCTTCTGCTCGCATATGGACACGTCGCCGGACTGTAGCGGCGCCAATGTGCAGCCGCAGATCGTGAGAAACTATGCCGGCGGCGACATCGTATTGCCGGGCGATCCCGCCCAGGTGATTCGCGAGCGAGACAATCCCGCGCTGGCTGACCAGATCGGCCATGACATCATCACCTCCGACGGCACCACCCTGCTCGGCGCCGACAACAAGGCGGGCCTGGCCGAGATCATGGATGCCGCGCGGTTTCTGGTCGCCAATCCTTCTATCCAGCACGGCGTCATCAAGATCCTGTTCACGCCGGACGAGGAGATCGGCCGCGGCGTCGACAAGGTCGACCTCGAAAAACTCGGCGCCGATTTCGCCTACACCATGGATGGCGAGACCGCCGGCCACATCGAGGATGAGACCTTCTCCGCCGATGGCGCCGTCATCACCATTGCGGGCGTCAGCGCCCATCCCGGCTTCGCCAAGGGCAAGATGGAGCACGCCATCAAGATCGCCGCGGCGATCGTCGAGCGGCTGCCGAAGGATCGCTGCTCGCCGGAAACCACCGAGGGCAAACAGGGCTTCCTGCATCCGATCGGTATCTCCGGTGCACTCGAAAATGCCACGGTCAGCTTCATCGTCCGCGACTTCACCGATCAGGGGCTGGTCGAAAAAGAACGGCTGCTGCAGGCCATCGTGGATGAGGTGATGCTCGACTATCCGCGTTCTTCCGCCTCGATCGCGATCAAGCCGCAATACCGCAACATGAAGCAAGTGATCGACCTGCATCCGCACATCGTCGACTACGCCATGGACGCGATTCGCCGCAGCGGACTGACGCCGGTGCGCAGCAGCATCCGCGGTGGCACCGACGGCTCGCGGCTGTCCTTCATGGGCCTGCCCTGCCCCAATATTTTCGCCGGCGAGCACGCCTTCCACGGCCGCACCGAATGGGTCAGCCGCCAGGACATGGAAAAGGCGATGCAGACCATCGTGCACCTGGCGATGATCTGGGAAGAGCGGGCCTGAACACCCTCCGAGATTTGAAGGGCGCTCGCCTTGCCTCCCGCGCGCTTGGCGGCTAAATGGACGTCACGGGCGATTAGCTCAGCGGTAGAGCATTCCCTTTACACGGGACAGGTCGGCGGTTCGATCCCGTCATCGCCTACCATTTCATCCTGCCCGCGATCGCCGTTACCAGCGCATGGTCTGGCTGGGCACGATAAAGGCCGTGGTGATCTCCTCGCTGGAGGGGCCGGTCAGATAGCAGATCGATCCGAACACCAGAATCAGCAAGGCGATGACGGCGATCAGGTCGACGGTCCTAGGGTCGCGCTCCCGTTCAATCCGTGGGCGCATTGTCTGCACTCCTTTTGACTCATTCTTGCAACTTAACGCTACGCTTCGCAGTACCTGCTTCGAGCGTTATCTCGGAGGACCAGCATTGCGCGAAGCGCCGCAACAAGATTGCTGCGGCACGGCAGTGCGATTGCACAGGAGTGAAGATGCCCGCCATTCTTCTGATGTTCGCCATGCTGCTAAGCTTCGCCACACCCGGATACGCGGCGGATGAGAGTGCAAGGGCGCAGCAGGTGATCCGCGCGCAAGCCGAGGCGCTTGGCCGCGATGACGCCACAACGGCCTATTCATTCGCGGCACCGGTACTTCAGCGCATGTTCGGCGAAGCTGATGCCTTCCTGAAGATGGTACGCAACGGCTACGCGCCGGTGTACCGGCACAAGAGCTTCGAATTCGGCGAATCCCGCAGCGGGCATGGCCGGGTCGAGCAGGACGTCCGCATCGTCGATGCCGCCGGCGTGCCGTGGGATGCGCTGTACATTCTCGAGCAGCAGCCCGACGGCAGCCTGAAGATCATCGGCTGCACGCTGACGGCGGTCGGCACATCGGCCTAGCGCACCGGCGGCGCTGCGGCCTCCCAGCTCGGCAAACGTCCGAGATCGCCAATCCACGCGGCGGCCGAGCCGCACCAAGTCTGCCGTGCCGGCATGAGCTGGTCACGCTGTTGAATGCTGCCCCAGCGAATGACGCAGTCTCCGATTTCGGACTCCGGGCCGGTGTTGAAGATCGGCGTGCCGCAGTCCGGACAAAAAGGTTGCAACCGGATGGCGCCGCTGTCCGCCGTCTTGGCGTACGACTTCGGAGCGCCCGTGACCTGGAGATTTTCACGCGCGGTCAGCACGCTGACCCGAAACGCCGAACTGCTCAACAACTGGCAATCCTTGCAATGGCAGATCGTCACCCGTCGCGGATCAATCTCCGCCGTGAAGCTGATCCGACCGCAGTGGCACCCACCATTGACCTTCATCCTGCCCTACCCGCTTAAGAACGAGAACTCTTCGACTACTTAGATACCACAAAAAAGCGGCGCCCCGAAGGGCGCCGCTGATGTCGATGCAAGGACAGTTTGTTTAATGGGCCGTCAGCCCGCTGCCAGCCTCGTCCGGAACGTCCGGCTTGACCGGAAGCTTGGTATCCTCTTCCCAGACAATCGCTATTGGCTTGCGCACCAGGGCGTTGGCGATCACGTCGTCCATCCGGGCGACCGGGATGATGGTCATGCCGCCCTTGATGGCATCGGAGATCTCGGTGAGATCCTTGGCATTGTCCTCGGGGATCAGCACCGTCTTGATGCCGCCGCGGGCCGCCGCCAACAGCTTCTCCTTCAAGCCGCCGATCGGCAGGATCCTGCCGCGCAGCGTGATCTCGCCGGTCATGGCGAGGTCGTGCCGGATCGGAATGCCGGTGAGAACCGACACGATCGTCGTCGCCATCGCCACACCGGCCGACGGACCATCCTTCGGCGTCGCCCCTTCCGGCACGTGGACGTGAATGTCGCGCCGCTCGAACAAAGGCGGCTCGATACCGAAGGTGATCGCGCGCGAACGGACATAGGACGCCGCCGCCGAGATCGATTCCTTCATCACGTCGCGCAGATTGCCCGTCACCGTCATGCGGCCCTTGCCCGGCATCATGACGCCTTCAATGGTCAGCAACTCACCGCCGACATCGGTCCACGCCAGACCGGTCACGACGCCGACCTGGTCGTCGCTCTCGATCTCGCCGTAGCGATATTTCGGAATCCCGAGGAACTCCTCGAGATTCTTCTCGACGACCTTCACCACCTTCTTCTTCGAGAGCATCAGCTCCTTCACGGCCTTGCGGGCCAGTGTGGAAAGCTCGCGCTCGAGGTTACGCACGCCCGCTTCACGGGTGTAGCGGCGGATCATCAGCAACAGCGCGTCGTCGTCGATCGACCATTCCTTGGCATCCAGACCGTGCTTCGACAGCGCGTTCGGGATCAGATGCTTGCGGGCGATCTCGACCTTCTCGTTCTCGGTGTAGCCGGCGATCCGGATGATTTCCATGCGGTCCATCAGCGGCCCCGGAATATTCAGGGTGTTCGCCGTGGTGATGAACATCACGTTGGACAGATCGTAGTCCACTTCGAGATAGTGAT
>JACMOT010000356.1 GCA_014377915.1 Tardiphaga sp. | reverse complement strand
TCGACCACATCGCCGGCGTCATATTTCCCCTATATGGCGGTGTATCTGCTGTTCACTTCGCCGGCGTCGTTCGCCAAGGCCGGCGACTGGGCCAAGGTCGCGACCTTGCCGGCAGCCGGTACCGGCCCGTTCAGGATCACCAAGGTGGTGCCGCGCGAGCGCGTCGAACTGGCGCGCCATGACGGCTATTGGGATGCCTCTAAAAAGGCCAAGGTCGACACCGTGGTGCTGATGCCGGTGCCGGAGGCCAATGCGCGGCTGGCGGCGTTGCGTTCCGGCCAGGTCGACTGGATCGAGGTGCCGCCGCCCGACGGGCTGGCGTCGCTGAAAGCCGCCGGCTTCACCATCACCACCGGCTCCTATCCGCATGTCTGGCCATGGTTCTACAACATCGGCGCCGCCAACAGCCCGTTCAAGGACGTGAAAGTCCGGCAGGCGCTGAACTATTGCGTCGACCGCGATGGGCTGGTGTCGCTGCTGTCCGGCACCGCGGAGCCGTCGGCCGGCTGGCTGAAGGCCAGCGATCCCAATTTCGGCAGTCCGGTGAACCGCTACAAGTTCGATCCGGCCAAGGGCAAGGCGATGCTCGCCGAGGCTGGCTTCACCGCCGCCAAGCCGCTGTCGTTCAAGGTGCAGATCTCTTCCTCCGGCTCCGGCCAGATGCTGCCGCTGCCGATGAACGAATTCCTGCAGCAGAACCTGAAGGAAGCCTGCGGCGTCAATGTCGAGTTCGACGTGATCGAATGGCAGCTGCTGCTCAACAATGCGCGCGCGGTGCCGGACGCTCCGGGCTTGAAGGGGGCGATGAGCCTCAACATCTCGTCGCCATCTTCCGATGTCGGCGTCATGGCACGCTATTTCGCGGCGGCCAACGCCTCGCCCAAAGGCTTCAACTTCGAACAGTTCAACGATCCGGAGTTCGAGACGGCTCTGCAGACGCTGGCCGAGGCGACAGACCCCAAGGTGATCTCGGCCGCCACGCGCAAGGCGCATGAGCGCCTGGTCGACAACCCGCCCTGGCTCTACATCGTGCACGACCTCAATCCGCGCGCGATGAGCACCAAGGTGAAGGGATTTGTGTCGCCGCAATCCTGGTTCGTCGACCTGACGACGGTGAGCATGCAGTAGCCGCTCTACGTGTCCCGGACGCGATGCAGCGCGCCCGCTTGGGCGTGGTGCTTCGCAGCGCCGGGACCCTACCAAACGCCGGTGTTCGCGACGGTCCCGGCTCTGCGAAGCAGCACTTTGTGCTGCATCGCGTCCGGGACACGTGCGGCTCGGTTCAATCCGTTACGATCCCGCTCGAGCCCTTGCCCGCCTTCGCCTTGACGAAATCGACAAAGGCCCGCAGCGGCGCCGGCAGCAGCCGGCCCCCGGGATAATACAGATACGGCCCGTCGAAGCTTGGCCACCATGGTTCGAGGACGCGTTCGAGCGCGCCGCTGTCGAAATGCGGGCGCAGCCAGTCCTCGAACAACGGTACGATGCCGGTCCCGGCGATCGCGACATCGACCAGCAGATCGGTGGCGCCGCTGATGTCCACCAGCAGGGGACCGGTGACGTCGACCTTGACGGTCTCGCCGTCGCGCTCGAACTCCCACGCCATCATCGCGCCGCTGGGAAACCGGCCGCGCAGGCAGCTATGGCCGAGCAGATCGCGCGGATGCGACGGGCGTCCGCGCCGATCGAGATAGGACGGCGCGGCGCCCAGCGCAAAGCGCTGCTGGCGCGGGCCGATCGGCACCGCCACCATGTCCTGTTCCAGCCGCTCGCCATAGCGGATGCCGGCATCGCACCCGGCCGCCAGCACATCGACGAAACTCTCCTCGACCACGATCTCCAGCCGGATATCGGGATAGGCCGCCAGGAAGCCGGACAGGATCGCCGGCAGCACCAGCCGCGCCGCGCTGACCGGGACATTCAGCTTCAGCGTGCCCGCCGGCAGCCCGCGCAGGCCGTGCACCACGTCGATGGCGGCCTCGACCTCGCTGAGCGCCGGGGTCAGGCGCTGCAGCAGTCGTTCGCCGGCCTCGGTCGCAACCACGCTGCGCGTGGTGCGGTTGAGCAGCCGGACGCCCAACTGGGCATCGAGTCTTCGGACCGCCTCGCTCAGGCCGGAGGCGCTGAGGCCGGTGATGCGCGCGCCATCGCGAAAGCCGCCGGCGCGGGCGACTGCGACAAAGGCCTGGAGGTCGGCGAGGCTGGGTTTCATTGTGCGGATTTTCGTACGAGCTGTGCAGACTGTGCCTATTCTAGCGCATGTCCGCATCGTCTAAGTCAAGCTGGTCACATCAGGGAGATCGACATGACCAGCCTTCGGAATTCCGCCAGCTTCGCACTCGGCGACCGCCACGTTCACCGCCTCGGCTACGGCGCCATGCAGCTCGCCGGCCCCGGCGTGTTCGGGCCGCCGCGGGACCGTAACGCGGCGCTCGCGGTGCTGCGCGAGGCGGTGGCGCAGGGCGTCAACCACATCGACACCAGCGATTTCTACGGGCCGCATGTCACCAACCAGATCATCCGCGAGGCGCTGCATCCGTACCGGGATGATCTGACCATCGTCACCAAGATCAGCGCCCGGCGCGGCGCCGACGGATCATGGATTCCGGCGATGTCCCGGGAAGAGCTGACGCAGGCGGTGCACGACAATCTGCGCCATCTCGGGCTTGACGCGCTCGACGTCGTCAATCTGCGCAGCATGCTGGACGTGCACGGCCCTGTCGAAGGATCGCTGGAGGCGCCGCTCACGGTGCTGGCGGATCTGCAGCGCCAGGGGCTGGTGCGACACATCGGGCTCAGCAATGTGACGCCGACCCAGGTCGCGGACGGCCGCAGGATCTGCGAAATCGTCTGCGTGCAGAACTACTATAATCTGGCGCATCGCGACGATGACGCGCTGATCGACGACCTCGCGCGTGCCGGCACCGCTTTTGTGCCGTTCTTCCCGCTCGGTGGCTTCAACCCGCTGCAATCCTCCAGCCTGTCCGCCGTCGCCACGCGGCTGGGTACGACGCCGATGCAGGTCGCGCTGGCCTGGCTGCTGCGCCGGTCGCCCAACATCCTGCTGATCCCCGGTACCGCGTCGGTGGCGCATCTGCGGGAAAACCTGGCGGCGGGGCAGTTGGTATTGCCCGACGATGCGATCCGTGAGCTCGACGGCGTCGCCGTCGCCGCCTGAGGGATTTGCGAGCGATACCGCGTATCGCACCGGGCTGGGGGCGACTGACCCTGCCGAGCGACGGCCGCGAGGTGGTGTTCCTATAACCGGTACCGTATTCGTACGTGGTGAAGCTTTAACTGCGGGTTGACGCCGGTCGCACAGGCTGCGGCGGAAAATCTGGTCAGATCTGCATGTTTCCCAGTCATCCCTCGCGCGCGGCACTTTTGGATCATCGACCGGCCGCGCCGGAGGTCGACGATCTTCGACGCGATTTGCGCAAGCGCTCCAGCCAGGAACTGGAGTCGCTTGTGCTGGAGCGGACGGTTGACCTGGTCGAGAGCCAGCAACTGCTGCGTACGACGCTGGAGCAGATGGATCAGGGTCTGGTGCTTCTCGACAAAAGCCAGACCGTGCGTCTGTGCAATCCGCGCGCCCTTGAGCTGCTCCGCCTGCCAGACGCTGTGCTGCATGAAAACGCGGCGTTTCTTGATATCCGCGAGTTTCAGAATGGCCGCGGCGATTTTTCGCTGATGCCCGCGGCGACGTTCGAGCTAATCAGGGGGAGCAATTCACGCCTGTTTCCGCTGGTCTATGACTGGCCGCGTCCTGACGGCCTGACCCTGGAAGTACGCCGGGTGCAATTCGCCGATGGAGGCTCGGTCAATACCTTCACCGACGTCACCGAGCGCCGAGCCGCCGAAGCTGCCGTCCGCGACAGCGAGGCGCGTTACCGGTTGCTGGCCGAACGTATCGAGCGACTGGCGTGCATCGACGAACTGACCGGCGTGTTGAACCGCCGCTACATCATGCGGGCACTGAACGATGAAACGGCGCGGGTGCGGCGGAGCAAGGAACCTTGCTCGGTCGCCATTATCGATCTGGATTTCTTCAAGCGGATCAACGACCGGTTCGGCCATCCGGCTGGCGACGAAGTGCTTCGCAGCTTTGCGATCGCAGTCACTGCGAATGTGCGCGAGGTGGATCAGCTCGGCCGCTACGGCGGCGAGGAGTTTCTTCTCGTACTGCCGCATGTCTCAAACGACCACGCCGCCGCGACCGTGAACCGGTTGCGCAATATCGTCGCCAATCTGGAATGGACCGGCATTTCAGACAGCCTGGTCGTGACGATGTCGGCGGGCCTCACCCAGATACGCACGGATGAAGCGCCCGATGTCACCCTCGCACGGGCCGACGCGGCCCTGTATCGCGCCAAGGATGCAGGGCGGAATTGCGTGATCAGCGCGTAGACGACGCCCCTGGACGATTACTGCTGCGCGGTCTTCCAGTCGCGCTTGATCTTCTTGGCGAGTGACCATTTGTGCACTTCGGTCGGGCCGTCATAGATGCGGAAGGCGCGGACCTCGCGAAACGCCTGCTCGACGATGGTGTCGCCGGACACGCCATTGCCGCCCATCACCTGCACGCAGCGATCGGCGATCCGCATCAGGGCTTCCGACACCGCCACCTTGGCCATCGAGCTCTCGGCGGTGCCAAGCGAGCCGGTGACGGGCACGCCGGCGCACCAGTCGAACATCAGTTCCGATGCCTTGATGTCGATCAGATTCTCCGCCAGCATGAAGCCGACGCCCTCGTGATCGACCAGCGGCTTGCCGAAGGCGTGGCGGCGGCAGGCATAATCGGTGGCGATCTCGTGGGCGCGGATC
>JACMOT010000355.1 GCA_014377915.1 Tardiphaga sp. | reverse complement strand
GCACTGCTGCTACGGCATAAACTGCGATCATCGCGGTTTCGCTGAGCGACTGGGCAAACAGCAGCAGCGCCGTCAAGGCGCCTGCGGCCGCATGGCGAAGCAGCGACCAGTTGCTGCGTTCAGCCAGCCGCGCTTCGGCGGCGGTGACCGCTGCCAGGGCAGCGCGTGCTTCATCGGGATCATTCATTTTCGTCAGTCCTTCGCTTTCCAATACGGAAAGTGATTAGCACGACTTTCCACATTGGCAAGCAATAACTTTCCAATGTGGAAAATGAACTCGGGAATACCGCTGGCGAGGGACCGGATCGCGGCGCGTCACTTGCCGCGCCAGCCCGGACCCTTGACGAACCGTCCGGCGCGCGCGCCGGTGTGCTCGCTGCTGCGGAGCACCGCCTGCCCGCCGACCAGCACGTCGGACACGCCGGTGGCATACTGGTGCGGCTTGTCGAAAGTCGCGTGATCGATGATTTTCGCGGGATCGAACACCACCACGTCGGCAAGGTAATTGGCGGCGAGCCTCCCGCGCCCGGTCAGGCCAAGCTGCTGGACCGGGAGCGAGGTCAGGCGGCGAATGCCTTCGGCCAGCGAAATCACCTTCTCGTCGCGCACGTACTTACCCAGGAACCGGGCAAAGTTGCCGTAGGCGCGCGGATGCGTGCTCTTGAACATAAACCGGCCTTCGGGCGCCATGCTGGCGGAATCCGAACCGAGCATGGTCCACGGCCACGCGATGTTCTTCTTGAGGTTGTCCTCGCTCATCAGGAAATAGGCGGTGTCGACCCGGCTGCCATCCTCGATCACCAGATCGATGATGGTGTTTTCGGGACTGGTTCCGCGCATTTTTGCGACTTGCGCCAGCGTCTTGCCGGTCAGCGGCTTGAGCGCGGGATTGTTGAACCCGATCAGGAGGATATTGTCCGGCGTCCCAGCGGCCTGCGCGAGGTTTCCCCAGCCGACCGCCTTGCCCCGCATTTCGCCGAGCACCCGCGCGCGGATCGCCGGGTCCCTCAGCCGCTCGATCCACTTGTCACGGCCACCCTGCTGGACCCACAGCGGCATTGCCGCGTCGAGCCCGGTGGCCCCGGCGGTGTAGGTGTAGATGTTGGCGGACACGTCTATCCCGGCCTTGCGCGCGGCGTTCATTTTGGCGAGCCCGGCATCGGCCTTGCCCCAGTTGGCCTGGCCGGCCGGTTTCATGTGATACATCTGCACCCGCGCCTTGCTGCGCCGTCCGATTTCGAGCAATTCGTCGATCGCCTCAAGATAACGGTCGCCCTCGCTGCGCATGTGGCTGATGTAGCCGCCGCCGAATTCCGCCGCTGCGGATGTCAGCGCAACCAGCTCTTCGGTATTGGCGAAGTTGTCGGGCGCGTAGATCAGTGAGGACCCGATCCCGAGCGCGCCGCCGCGCATCTCGGCGCGGACCAGATCCTGCATCCGGCCTAGCTGTTCGGGGGTGGCGCGGACATCGTCGTAGCCGACTTCGTGCGCGCGCAAGGTCCCCGCGCCGATGAACGAGGCGACGTTGCAGCTGATCCCCTTGCGCTCAAGAAAGCCGAGGTAATCGGCGAGCGAGGTCCAGGTC
>JACMOT010000354.1 GCA_014377915.1 Tardiphaga sp. | reverse complement strand
GGTGGCATCAACCTGGAAGACATCAAGGCACCTGAGTGCTTCGAGATCGAAAAGGCCCTGATCGAGCAGTGCGACATTCCGGTATTCCACGATGACCAGCACGGCACCGCGATCATCGTGGCCGCCGCGATCACCAATGCCTTGCTGCTCAACGGCAAGAAGCTCGCCGACGTCAAGATCGTCACCTCGGGCGCGGGGGCTGCGGCGATCGCCTGCCTCAACCTGCTGGTCGAGATGGGCGCGCAACGCAAAAATATCTGGGTTTGCGACATCGACGGCGTGGTGCATGAAGGCCGCAACACGCTGATGGACCGCTGGAAGGCGGTCTATGCGCAGAAGACCGACAAGCGCACGCTGGGCGACGTGATCGCGGGCGCCGATATTTTCCTCGGCGTGTCCGCGCCAAACGTGCTGAAGCCGGAAATGGTCAAGCAGATGGCGGACAAGCCGCTGGTGATGGCGCTGGCCAATCCGAATCCCGAGATCATGCCCGACGAGGCGCGCAAGGCGCGGCCCGACGCCATGATCTGCACGGGGCGGTCGGACTTTCCGAACCAGGTCAACAACGTGCTGTGCTTCCCGTTCATCTTCCGCGGCGCGCTCGACGTCGGCGCCACTGCGATCAACGAGGCGATGAAAATCGCCGCCGTCGACGCCATTGCGCAGCTCGCGCGCGACCCGCCCTCGGACGCGGTGGCACCTGGCCTCGACAATGAAACCCAGGGCTTCGGCCCGGGTTCGCTGATCCCGAGCCCGTTCGATCCGCGGCTGATCCTGCGCATCGCACCGGCGGTGGCCAAGGCGGCGATGGATTCCGGCGTGGCGACGCGGCCGATCGCCAATTTCGATGACTATCTCGCCGGTCTGGAGCGCTTCGCCTTCCGCTCGGGCCTCGTCATGAAGCCGGTATTCGCCAAGGCGAAGACCCAGCCGGTCCGTGTCATCTACGCCGAAGGCGAAGACGAGCGCGTGCTGCGCGCCACCCAGGTGGTGCTGGAAGAGAAGCTGGCGCGGCCGATCCTGGTCGGCCGTCCGTCGGTGGTCGAGGCGCGCATCAAGCGCTTCGGTCTGGCGGTCCGCGCCGGCGTCGATTTCGACCTCATCAATCCCGAGGATGATCCGCGCTACCGCTCTTTCGTGCAGTCGTACATCGATATCGCAGGTCGTCACGGTGTGACGCCCGACGCGGCGCGCACGGTGGTGCGAACCAATGCGACGGTGATCGCGGCGCTCTCGGTGGTGCGCGGCGAGGCCGATGCGATGATCTGCGGCGTCGAAGGCCGCTACATGAGCCATCTACGCCACGTCCGTGAAATCATCGGCTTCCTGCCGGGCGTCAGCGACTTCGCGGCTTTGGCCCTGATGATCACCAGCAAAGGCGCGTACTTCATCGCCGACACCCAGGTTCGGCCAAACCCCACCGCTGAAGAGCTTGCCGAAGTCGCCGCGCTGGCTGCGATCCACGTGCAGCGCTTCAACATGAAGCCGAAGATCGCTTTCGTTTCGCATTCGGATTTCGGCAGCTACGACACCGATTCGTCGCGGAAGATGCGTCGTGCCGCCGCCGTGTTGCGTGAAAAGCATCCCGAGATCGAGGCGGATGGTGAAATGCAGGGCGACACCGCGCTGTCCGAGGCGGCGCGAAAACTGATCCTGCCGCATTCCAAGCTGGAAGGCGTCGCCAACGTCATGATCATGCCGAACCTCGACACCGCCAATGTCGCGTATCAGATGATCAAGGTGCTGGCCGACGCGCTGCCTGTCGGTCCGATCCTGATCGGCCCGGCGCGTCCGGCCCATATCCTGACCCCGTCGGTCACGGCCCGCGGTATTCTCAACATGACGGCGGTAGCCGCCGTGGAAGCGCAGGAGCGGGCGGCGCGTCCGCAGCCCGGCCTGTTTGGATAAATTCTGTCCGGACAAAGTCTGTCCGGTGGCAAAAGCCGTTCGCTGATACTCATTATTGGCGAACGGCGATAAGGCGCGATTGCATCAAATCGACGGCGATATGATCGTTTGAAAACCCTTCGGGGAACGATCATAATTGCCGGACTATATTGTCCACATCGATTGTAGCAGTGAGGCCGACCATGCCAGCGTTTATTACTTTCGGGCGCATTTTGTTCGCCGTGATCTTCATCGCGTCGGGTGCCTCGAAGTTCCTGGATCTACCAGCGACCGCCGACATGATCGGCAGCAGGATCGTCCCGACCTTTCCCGCGGCGATCGCGCCTTATTCCACGCAGCTGGAGACGCTCGCCGGCATGGAAATGAAGCAAATTCTGGCCATCCTCGCGGCGACAATCGAACTGCTCGGCGGCGTCCTCATCGCCCTCAATCTCGGCACGCGCTTCTTTGCGCTGCTGATGGTGGTGTTTGTGATTGTTGCAACGTTCTACTTCCACGATTTCTGGAACTTGACCGGCGCCGACGCCAAGAACCAGATCAACCATGCGCTGAAGAACCTGTCGCTGATCGGCGGCCTCTTCATCATCGCCGGCATCGGCCGCGGCCCGCGTCAGCAAAACGGCTACGCCGAACTATAGCGGCAGCGGCGTCAGACGCGCCGCCAAGCGGTGACCCGGACGTCGTGGGCGGCGTCGAGGATCTCGACCTCGCTGGCCCGCATCCCATGACGGAAAAGGATCTGTTCCGGGGTTTCCGCGGGCACGCCCGGAAAGCACGGACCTCCGTCGGGCAAGTGCACATGCGGCGCCTGCGACAGCCAGAAAACATCGAAGCGATCGAAGAACATCTCGAACACCACCGGACCGCCGATCACCGCGACGGTGCCACCGGAGGTGCCGGCATGGTTGCAGGCGTCGTCGAACGATGCTCCCGCCGGGTTCCACAGCGTCGCCTTGTCGTTGACCGGATCGGTCGCCAGCGTCTTGATACCGCGGCTCAGGACGATGCGCGCCCGCCGCGGTGAATTGGGCTGGTCCTCGAACGAATATTTGCCGTGCACGATCAGGTCAGCGCGATCCAGCGAGGCGCTGAAAAACGCCAGGTCGCCGGGAAATTTCAGCGATTCAGGCATCACGCCATGAACATCGGTGAGCATGCCTTCGGCCGAGACAATGACATAGCCGTTAAAGCGAAACGCGGAGATCGGATGCATTCGGCGTTCGCTATTCTGAAATCGTCTGCACCACGCTGTTAAGCGGGCGGGTACTCACGGTGGGCAGCTTGGCGTCCTTGAGAATGCCCTCATCATACGACGCGATGGTCTGCACCGGTGCCTTGGCCTTCATCATCACCACCTTGTAACCGCCAGCCTTGAGGCGGCGCAGCAGCGTCGGCAGCGCCTCGGCAGTGTGTTTCTGGAAGTCGTGCATCAGGATGATGCCCTTGCCCAGCCTGTCCAGCTTGGTCATGACGTTGGTAATGACCTGATCTGACTTGCGGGTCTTGAAGTCGAACGAGTCGATGTCGCAGGAGAAAATCGCAATATTGCGGGTGCCGAGATAGGTGACGATTTCCGGCGGGTGCTGCAGGGCGGGCGCGCGGAAGAACGCGGCCGGCGATGCGCCGATCGCCCACTTCACCGCGCTGAAGCCTTTTTCGATCTCGTCGATGCGCTGCTGTTCGGTCAGCTTCTTGCTGGTCAGCGCGATGTGGGCCCAGGTATGGCCACCGATGGTATGACCAGCGGCCGCGACCTGCTTCAGAATTTCGGGATGATAGGTGGCGTGCTTGCCGATCGGGAAAAATATGGCCTTGGTGCACTCGTCGGCCAGTGCCTTCAGCACCGCCTGGGTGGTCACCGGCCACGGGCCGTCGTCGAAGGTCAGCACCACTTCCTTGTCGCGCAGGAAGTCGAGCTGCTTGAAATGCTCGAAGCCAAATCCGGGGCCGCCGGTCGTATCGATCTCGACGACGCGGCCGATGCCAAGCGCATCGGGACTGGCGCAGGTGGATTTGACTGCGACCGGAGCAGGCGCAGGCGTTGTTGCGGGGGGCGCGGCCGCCACGGGGGCGGGCGGGGTGGTGCTGGCTTTTGGCACCTGCGCGAAGGCACTAACCGCGCATAGCGAAATGACGCTCGCCAACAAGACACCTGCCGCAATACGCATCGTGTTTCCCCTGAAACTAAATTTGCCCGGATCGGCCATCCGCATCAACTAACATGGTACCCAATGGCCACATCATAGCGTGTTTCATCGCCGGACCACTACGGCAACCATCCTTATCCCCAATCGTCGACGTGACGCCGGAGCCCGATCGCGCAATGGCAGTCGTGACGGTGGCCACCACTGGGCCGGCGGGGGCAGTTACCGGGGCCGAAACCGGCTGGCAATGTCTTCACGTCACGGCGTCAGCGCAGCGGCACCACGAATTCGGTGCCCTGACCGGTTTCGCCACCGGCGGCGATGCCCTGGTCCGATACGATGATCGAACCGCCGCTTTTGAGGGCTTCGTTGATTTGCGCCATGGCCTCGGCCGGGATCGTTAGCCGGTCCAGCGCCGCCGCCGCGGTTTCGGGCTGCGGCATGGCTTTGACCTCGATGGCGCCGGTCGATTTGCGACGATGCACGGTGCGGTTGTCTTCATCCGCGCGTCGGGCCGCGACCGGAAGCGATAGCGCCGTCCAGAGGAAGGTGCGGGCATCGTCCTTGTCGGCGCGCGCTGTGAAAACGTGGGTGCCCAATGGACGTTCGCCCGCGGCAATGCGGATCGGACTCTCGAACAGCGGCGCAAAATTCTGCCGGACGTAGATCTTGTTGTCCTTGCTGCTGACGAATACGGCGATCTGACCTGTCCGCCTCGGCGCGGCATCCGCGGCCGGTACGGGTTTCGCCGCGTCCGGCGGTCGGGTCTCGTCCTTCTTCACGTCGGCCGCGCCGCTGGTCGTAACGCTGCCGGTGGGGGCCGCAAGCCCGACAACTTCGTCTTTTGAAGCTTCGGCCTGGACGGAGGCGTCAGGCGTGGCCGAGGGCTGATTTACGGACGTCGACAACAGAGGCGCGCTGATCGCCGTCTCGACCGTTCTGGCCGCCGCGGTATCGACATCGCGCCTCGTGACGGTCTCGTGCTCTGCGATATTGGCCGGAGAGGCGTCGGAAACGCTGATCGAGTTGGTCGTCGCCATGGCGCCACTGGCATCCGCTGTGACCGTCTGGTCGCGCTTGTCGGATGCGGTCCTGGCTGGGGCGGCATCGCCGGACGGCGTCAATGCGAGGCCGGAGCTAGACGCCGTCGGCGCCCCAGTCATGGCCGCCTCCGCCTTGGCCTCGACTCGAACTTTTACTTCAGTCGCGGCTCCCGCAGCCCCGGGAATGCGCGCCTCCAGCAGCGGATGCGCGAATTCTGACGGTGAGATTTCACCGGGGGTGATTACCACCCGCGCGCCCATCCGCGTCCAGCCCCACATTTTGGTGGCAAAGGCCATCGGCATGCGGATGCAGCCGTGCGAGGCGGGATAGCCCGGCAATACGCCGGCATGCAGGGCGATGCCCGACCAGGTGATTCGCTGCATGAACGGCATCGGCGCGCCGCTGTAGATGTTGGAGCGGTGATACTTGCTCTTCTGGATAACGCTGAACACACCCATCGGCGTGGAATGGCCGCGCATCCCGGTCGAGACCCGCGTCTCCGCGAACAGCCCGTTGGCGTCGTAGAGCTTGAGAGTTTGTTGATCCACTGAGATCGCGATCAGCAGCGGCCCGACCGGCTTGCTTTCCTTAACCTGCTTTTTCGACTTGGCCGTGGCGCGCTTGGGCGGCCTGGTGCGCCGTGGCGTCGACGATGGCAGTGGCTGAGCGACAGACGGATCTTCGTCAGACCAGAATACCGCGGCATCGGCCGAGGCGGTACCGCCCAGTCCCGCCAGAGCGACCAGCGCTACCCGCAAAAGCCGGCAATGGAAAATATCAGTTCCGCGAAGGCTAAGTTTATTGGTCGACAACCCGTACTCCGTCTCAAATGCGTTCACGCCAAACCCTCGAATTCCTATTGGGGAAGTCTCGCAGACGCGAAAAGGGTTCACCAGCGCGAGATATTAGGATACCGACGATTGAAGACGAGCGTAGCAAAAAAGCCTCACATTTAATTAACTGCGCGGCTTCGCGGCTTCCAAATTTCACCGAAATAACTAGATATTGAACGCGCATCTGGAGAGTTTCATGACGATCGACAGTTCCCGCGCTTCGGCGCGGTCGTTTTGGCGAGGCCTGTTATTGCCAAGCGTGCTGGCGTTGCTGACGGTCGCCGCGTTTCTGGTCGATCCGGCCGCTGCCGCCGATGAGCCCGACCTGATCTTCCGCCGTTCCACGGTGTTTAAGTGGCTGAGCCCGAACGACAAGCTCGCGACCTATGGTGTCGATGATCCTGAAGTAGAAGGCGTTGCCTGTCACTTCACCGTGCCTGAAAAAGGCGGCCTGAAAGGTTGGCTCGGTCTGGCCGAGGAGGTGTCGGATATCTCGCTGGCGTGCCGGCAGATTGGCCCGATCAAGTTCAAGGGCAAGATGGAGCAGGGCGACGATATGTTCCGGCAGCGCCGTTCTCTGTTCTTCAAGAAGATGCAGATTGTGCGTGGCTGCGATGCCAAGCGGAACGTGCTGGTCTATATGGTCTATTCCGACCGGATCATCGAAGGCTCGCCGAAGAACTCGACCTCATCGGTGCCGATCATGCCATGGGGGCAGGCCGATAACGCGATCGCGAAATGCGGCGAGTTTGTGCGGTGAGCTATTCGGCGGCCTGACCTAGGGAGCGTTTCAACTTCAGTCGTTCCGAGGCTTCCGCCCGTGCCTCGGCGAGCGCCCGCGGATCGCGATAACCGATCAGCTGCACCATGTTCTGCGGATAGCATTCGTTGCCGTGGGCGCCATAACCCTGTTGCGACATCGCGCCCTGGCATTTGGCGCGAGACCGCTGGTTCGAGAGCGAAGGATTTGAGTGTGAGCCGGCCGGAGATTCATTGCTCCCACGCGTGTTGCTTCTTTCCACGGCTGCAATCCTTCTTCTGGAGATTTGGACAAACGCGCCGTCAACTGAAAAGGTTGCACGCACTCTCATCGTCGGTTTAGCCGGCTATCGGTTCGATTTTGTTAACGGCAGATGACAGCCGGAATTTCTTTAAGAGAATTTGCGACGTCCGGGGCCTGACATCCTGATAAACGCGACCGCTTCGCAGTAATGAATGGCTCGCCCATCGAACACCACATCCCGGGCGGTGGCTGCGCTAATTTGCTCGTCGCGCTCAAAATTCAACCGCGCGACGGGGGGGGGGGCGCGCGTCTTGCCAGCCAAGTGAATGGCCGGATGTTTCGTCGTCCCGTCGCCAATGAAACAATTCAGGCATCCCGCGAAACCATTTTACGGATCGACGCAAAGATCCCGACACAGCACTTTCCTATTATTCTCCGCGGTGATGCGGCGGACTGCCGTCATTTAGGAGGTCATCCGATGCCCCGCCTCGGCTTCATTATTGCGGTTGCAACCATGCTGGTCGGACTCTCATTCGCTAATGGCTCGGATGCCGGCCTGCCGGGCATCGGGACCTTCGCTTATAATGGGTCGCCGATGCGCGATACGGTCGCGCCGATCACGGTCGCCGCCGCCCGCTGACATCGCTCCGTTCCAGCCAGCCGAAAAGCAAATTTGATGATCCGATTTCGTTCATGGTCGAGCCCTGTTCTCGCTGGCATCTTCGCCATCATGGCGACCGCAAATGCGGCGCAGGCACAGAGCTGGGCGTGGAAGAAACTGCCGGATCCGCGCGGCGAGTTTGTGCGGCTGTGCGCGCCGCATATGGTCGGGCGATGGGCGCATCCGGAATCGGTGTGCAGCTGCCTGCACGATCACGCGCTGGCGACGGTCGAAGACAGCGACCTGCGCGAGGCGCTGCTGCGCGGTATCAGCGAGCGGGCGTTCCGACCATCGAAACGGAGTGGATACCGGCGGCAAAGCGCCCCCTGATCAGCGCGACTTTCAGCCGGATCGCGAAGCCCACCCTGCAGTGCATGTTCGAGCCTGCGCCGTGATCCGGGTGCGGAACGCTCGCCGCAAAGGGCGTGCTATTTTGACTTGGTCCCCAAGCGTGGCACGCATTTCCGAACGCGGGCGACGCCGGCCGTCGTCAATGAGGTTCCGGAAATTTCCTTGATCTGGCCAGTCGGGCAGGAGCCATCGTCGACCTGGACACGCTGGCCGAGCCGCAACTGAACGACGTCCTGTTCACGCGAGAAAATCTGTACCTGCGCGGCCGCGGGCAAGACGCAGGCGGATGAAATCAGCGAACCGAGCAGCCAAAGCGCAATGCGCGCGCGCATCATTTGTTCTGCACCTTGAGGCCGTCAGGCCCGACATTGATCTGCAGCCCGCTCGGTTCCTTCTTGGTCTGGTAAAGATTGTAGCCGAGCACGCCGATCCCGACGATCAGCGCGCCGATGATGAGGAAAAGCACGTTTCGGTTGCCCGACATGGCAGTCTCCGTCTGAGATTTTTCACGATTGTAGGGACGCTTAGCCGATTCTCAAAGTCGGGCAGAAACCGCTGTGGGATGGCCCGGAATGTGCTTGAATTGGAAGTTGACGTTCAACTCCCGGAGCCTGCACCTGATGACTGCCACTGACCTTCACCGCAAAATCCTTGACGCCGTCGATGCCGGCTTCGACGCGCAGCTTTCGACCACGCAGGATTTTGTCGCGATTCCCTCGACCCGCGGCGCGGAGGGCCCGTGCCAGGACATGATCGGCGATCTGCTGCGCGAGCGCGGCTACGAGATCGACGACTGGAACATCGATGTCGAGGACCTCAAGGATCTTCGGGGTTTCGGACCCATCGAGCATGATTTTTCCCGCGCCCGCACCGTGGTCGGCACCTACCGGCCGACAACCAATACCGGTAAATCGCTGATCCTGCAGGGCCATTGCGACGTGGTGCCGACCGGACCGCTCGACATGTGGGAGACGCCACCGTTCTCGCCGGTGATCAAGGACGGCAGGATGTATGGCCGCGGCGCCTGCGACATGAAGTCGGGCACCATCGGCGCGCTCTATGCGCTCGATGCGATCCGGGCCGCGGGCCTGAAGCCGACCGCGCGGATTCATTTTCAGTCGGTGATCGAGGAGGAAAGCACCGGGGTCGGCGCGCTCTCGACCCTGCAGCGCGGTTACCGCGCCGATGCCTGTTTCATTCCCGAACCCACGGCTGGCAAGATGGTGCGCTCGCAGGTTGGTGTGATCTGGTTCCGCCTCAAGGTGCGCGGATTCCCGGTGCATGTGTTCGAAGCCGGCGCCGGCGCCAATGCCATCACCGCGGCCTATCATTTGATCCAAGCGGTCGAGCAGCTCGAGATCGAGTGGAACAAGCGCGCCGCCAGCGATCCGCATTTCAAGGACGTCACCCACCCGATCAATTTCAACCCCGGCATCATCAAGGGCGGCGACTGGGCGTCCTCCGTGCCGGCATGGTGCGATGTCGATTGCCGGATCGCGATCCTGCCCGGTTGGTCGGTGGCCGATGCGCAGGCTGAGATTCTCGCCTGCATCAACAAGGCGGCGCGCGACCATCGCTTCTTGTCCAACAACCCGCCGCGGGTGGAATGGTCCGGCTTCCTGTCGGAAGGCTATGAGCTGAAGGATTCGGCGGCGCCCGAAGCGGCGTTCGGCAAGGCCTATGATTCGGTCTATGGCGGAGCCACGCCCGACCTTGTCTTTACCGCGCTCACCGACACCCGCTTCTACGGGCTGAATTACAACATCCCGAGCCTGTGTTTCGGCGCCGACGGCCAGGCGATGCACGGCTTCAACGAATATGTCGACCTCGAATCGCTGCGCAAGTCGACCAAGGCAACCGCGCTGTTCATTGCCGAGTGGTGCGGCGTGGAGAAGGTTTAGTTCGGCGCCAGGCTCGTTTCCCGGGCGCGCCGCAGTATAGTTCACGCTGCTGCGCTGGTCCGGGAAACGGGACTGCGTCAGTGATTCGGCCACAATGCCTTTACGATCGCATCGAGCCCGTCCGTCAGCGCGGCCGGGCCGGGCTGCAGGATCAGCGGTGACTTGATCTCGACGATGCGGTTGTCGCGCACCGCGGGAATCGCATGCCAGCCTGGCCGCGACCGGATTTTTTCCGGCACGACCTTCTTGCCGCACCACGAGGCGAGGATCACGTCGGGCGCCGCCGCCATCACGGCGTCGGGCAGCACGATGCGGTCTTTCGCGGCCTTCTGAAAGCGCAGATCGGGAAAGATGTCTTCGCCGCCAGCGATGCCGATCAGCTCGGACACCCAGCCGATCCCGGAGATCAGTGGTTCGTCCCACTCCTCGAAATAGATTTTTGGCTTCTCCGCACGGCGTTGCCCGGCTGCGGCCACTTCGGCAAGCCGTTGCTCATAGCCGCAGGCGAGTTGCTCCGCGCGGTCCGCTGCGCCTACCATCGCGCCGAGCAATCGGATCATCGCCAGAATGCCGGCGACGTCGCGCTGGTTGAACACGTGAACCGCGACGCCCGCGCGCACCAGCATGGCGGCGATGTCAGCCTGCAGGTCCGAGAAGCCCAGCACCAGATCCGGATCCAGCGCCAGGATTTTTGGCACGTCCGCCGTGATGAAGGCGGACACCCGCGGTTTTTCACGGCGCACCCGGGCGGGACGGACGGCATAGCCGGAGACGCCGACGATGCGGTCCTGCTCGCCGAGCAGATACAGGGTTTCGACGGTCTCTTCGGTCAGGCAGACGATACGGCGGGGCGGGAAATGTCGCATCGCATCGATATGCCGCGAAACAAAATGCTTGTCACGGCGAGGTCGCCTGACCAGAATTCTGGCCAACCGCCCGCGCCACGACGGGCTGATCGGGAGAACCATCGCAGCATGTCATTTCTGGACAAGATCAGCAGCCTCGCGATGCCGTTTTCAGTCTCGATGGGCGTCACTTTCACAGAGGCGGAACCTGAGCGTGTCGTGGCCACCATGCTGGTGCGCGAGGATCTCTGCACCGTCGGCCACATGATTCACGGCGGCGCCGTGATGGCGCTCGCGGATGCGGTCGGCGCGGCGGCGACGGTGATCAATCTTCCGCCGGATGCCAAGGGGACCACCACGCTGGAGAGCAAGACCAACTTCATCGGCCGGGCCAAGGCGGGAACGACGGTGCGCGCCATTGCAACGCCGGTGCATCGTGGCGGCCGTACCCAGGTTTGGCAGACACGGATCGAAACCGAAGATGGCAAGCTGGTCGGTGTGGTGACGCAGACCCAGCTGGTGCTGTGATGCCGCGTTAAGATATCGCTCACCATCTTGCATAGGTGCATGGATCTTTGCGCTCTCCCCCGAGCTTGCGACATCTGACACCTTGCGTTTTATGGTGCGACGCAACATATTCATGGTCTAGGGAGTCGACGCTTCCCCTCGAGGGCAACTTGAGGAAACTGGACCATGTCGAACGCTGCAACTGCCAATCCGATTGCCGTCCGGCGCGCAACCGCCGCCCACGGCGATGTTCGTGTGCTGAGCGCGCGTGAATTGCCGCTGTTTCAGGATCATCTGCTGCGGCTCGATAGGGACAGCCGGCGCGACCGCTTCAATGGATCACTGGACGACAATTTCCTGACTCGCTATGCCGCCAGATGCGTCAGCGACGGCACCATCATTCTGGCCTATTTCGAACGCGGCAAGATTCGCGGCGCGGCCGAATTGCATCAACCCGATCTATCGTCCGATTCGCTTCCCGAGATCGCGTTCAGCGTCGAATCCTGCGTTCGCCGTCAGGGTGTCGGCAGCATCCTGTTCACCAAGCTGATCGCGAAAGCGCGTTCGCTCGGCTATCAGACGCTGCGCATCACCACCGGTGCGCAAAATGATGCCATGCGGGCGCTTGCCAACAAGTTTGGCGCGCGTCTGTCATTCCGGCACGGCGAATCCACCGGCAATATCGACCTCAGCCAGGCGCCGGTGGCCGGCACCAACACCCAGCCGAGCAGCCCGGCGCTCGACATCGCGCGCGCTGTGGTGGACTACAATCGGGCTTGTTGGGGCCTGTGGTTCAGGATGAGTGGTATCGGCAGGCGCTCATAAACGAACGCGCGGGCAGGGCGCTTCGCCCTGCCTTTCGTTGCGCGTGTTACGCGCCGACGCGCTTGTCGTTGCCGATGATCCGCCGCGACACCTTGCGCTCCACGACGATCGAGCGCTGCGCGCCCTGTTCGCCGGCAATCACCCGCGTTGAACGCGCGGCGGTGCGGCTGGCCTTCTTGACTTCGGTCTGCACGGCTTCCAGCGGCATGCCCATCAGGGCCGCGGCGATCTCGGCCTGCTGATCCAGATCCTCGGTGATCCCCATCGCCGCGAAAATCGCTTCTTCCAGGGTCGGCGGATCGCGCTTCACGCGACGGGTGCCGTACTTCGTATTCCAATCTTCGCTCATAACGCGCCTCGATGTTGATTTGAGATACGTAACGGAGCCAATGTTGCATTGCAATATGGAACTGGTGCGGCAACTCAGCCGAGCCGTCTTATTCCCAGGGTCGCGCAAACAATTTGTCGTCAGACTTCGGCGGACGGCGTGGCCACGATAGCCCGGGCCGGTTGCGGCCAGCGTTTCAAAGCGGCGTGGCCGGAATCTGTAAGCGTATAGGTGCCACGCGCCGGGCTTTCGAACCAGCCGTAGACGTTGCGATGCAGGATCTTCTGGGCGTCGGGATAATCAGGCGTCAGATCGCGCACCTTGCGCGGACAGAGCACCAGCATCGAGGCGCAGGCCAGTGCCTGCTGCCGGTAGGCGGTCATGATTGGTGCGCGGGTACTGCCCCCCAGCGTCGGATCACCGAGCCGCTTCTTGTGTTCGGTCACCAGGCGCGAGCGCTTCTTCGGATTGCGCCGCGGCGGAATGGCGTCCGGCGCGACCAGCACCTCGACGCCGCCGGCATCGGTGATGCCGAGCATGCCAAAGCCGAGGCGGCGGCACAGATTGCGGTAACGCGCGTCGCTTTCGCGCCCCTTGCCGCGAATGGAAAGCCTGGCCGCGAGCCATACTTCGTCGCAAGAGCTGGCGCGATCAACCCCCTGCAACAGCAGCTCGAGATTGAAGGTGAGCTTCAATTCGCCGATCACCACGATCGGCGGTTCGTCGCCGTTCAGGGCGACCAGATCGCAGCCGCCGATTTCGCCTTTCACTGTGAAGCCAAGGCCTTCCAGGAAGTTCTTGACCGGCAGGTAGAGCGAGGTTTCCACGGCTGAACCCTGACAATGAAGCAATCCGGCGGCTGCCGCGACTCAGTCACTTAGATTAGACCGGATCGCGCGGGACGGCAGCCTCGCGTGCAGTGTTCGGCTTCAGCAAAGACAATCTGTCCAGAAACCCACGTTTTTCAGGGGGTTAGCGATAGCTTTAAGGATAATGTCCGCACATGGCAGCAATGATTGGCGTTTTGCTGCAGAACAGCATAAAGCACAGTCAACCACCCGCACCGGACTTTTGGACCCGACGTGACCGCCCAATATGAGGGGCGGCAGATTCGTTTCCGTTTGGTCCAATTGGGTCCCGACCGCCGTGGCGGTCCTTGCAAAACCAAGGTTGAAATCTCCGTGACATTTTTATCGACAGGTCCGTCGCTCGCCCGCGCATTGGCAGAGCGTAACTACAGTGAATCCACGCCCGTGCAGTCCGCGGTGCTGGCTGACGACGCCGCCGGACGCGATCTCCTCGTTTCGGCACAGACCGGCTCCGGCAAGACCGTGGCTTACGGTCTGGCCATCGCCGACAATTTGCTGGAAGGCGCCGAGAAGCTGCCGAAGGCTGGCCTGCCGCTGGCGCTCATCGTTGCGCCGACCCGCGAACTGGCCCTGCAGGTGCACGGCGAACTGACCTGGCTCTACAAGTATGCCGGCGCGCGCGTCGTCTCCTGCGTCGGCGGCATGGACCCCCGCAAGGAACAGCGCGATCTCGCCGAAGGCGCCCATATCGTCGTCGGCACGCCCGGCCGGCTGTGCGACCATCTCCGCCGCAACCGCCTCGATGTCTCGCAGCTCAAGGCCGTCGTGCTCGACGAAGCCGACGAAATGCTCGACATGGGTT
>JACMOT010000353.1 GCA_014377915.1 Tardiphaga sp. | reverse complement strand
GCGGCGAGCGCCGTCCTGCCGCGGCAGTTCGTATTGCGGGAGGAAGATCAGGTCATGGGACCTGGCGTACCCCTTGAGCAGGTCCTTGAAGGCTTCGCTGACAATGCCTTCGCGATTCGAGCCCGAGGCTTTTCGAAGATCCGACAAGTCATTCAAGTAATGACTGATAAGAAGTTGATTCATCTGGCAATTGGCCTCCCCGAGCCACACCAGACTTACGCGAATCGGGAAGGGCTTACAATCGGCGGCAGCCGGCCGAGTCGGAGTTCATTGTGAGCCCCGCAACCCGGCTTCGCTCGGCGAGCTTCCCCGCGGCAGGCCCGACCGCGCTTCGCGCGTTCACCCTCCTTCACCACGCGCAGCTTCGGTGCGCTTTGGCAGGAGCGAAAAAATAGCGCGCGACTCGCCGCTCTACTCCGCGAATGGCCCCCCACAGTGAGAAACGGACAGGCTGCTTTGTTCAGATTCTCGCGTTTTCAGCCTGACATTCGCAGAAGCGCGTGGGCACGGCGCAAGGGCGCCTTTGCCCACCCTACGCGTTTCATTCTCCGAAAAAAATAGCCCCTTAATCGCGGGCGGTTGGTTGCATGGCGGCTCCATGCCTCAGCATGGCGCGCATGATAGAAAACTGTTCAGCACTTTGCATCACGGCTGGCCGGGCCGGCGCGCGTGGCGCCCCCACCCGACCGCGCTTCGCGCGGCCACCCCCCCCACCACGCGCAGCTTCGCTGCGCTTTGGGGGAGGGAAAGAATGGCGCCTGCCGTTGGCCGCCTTGCTCCGCGAATGGATATTTCGATTGCCTGCGCAGGATGGATCGAGCGCTTCGCGAAACCTTCCCAAAGCACTTGAGATCTTGTCCCGGACGCGACGCATCGCGCCCTCCTGGGCGTGGTGCTTCGCGTCCGGGACAAGGGCCACGCCGCTACGATCACGCGCAAGGACGCCTTTGCCCAGCCCCGGCCGTCATTGCGAGGAGCGCTTGCGACGAAGCAATCCAGTCCAGGTCGAGCTGATGGCTTCTGGATTGCCGCGTCGCTTCGCACCTCGCAATGACGGCTGTGGGTTTGTTCAATTCAACTTATACAGCGCCCGCCGCAGCGCACGCAGGATGGGTTGAGCGCTTCGCGAAACCCATCGCCGCACCGCTCCGAAAGATCGATGGGTTTCGCCGACGCGCCCAACGGGCGCTTTCGCTCACCCCATCTTGCGACTTCTGCCTGCACCGGTCGCGGGCCTGTTATTTCCAGATTTTTATGAGGCTTAACGAGCCTGCCAGGACCATCGCGAAAAGCAGGGCGATCAATTCGACCACGAGGGCTCGCGAAACAAATTTGAAGAGAAATAGTTTCGAATGATCCTTCTCCAGTTCGTAGTCGATCTCCTCACCATGGATTCTTCCAAGCGCGGACATGGTAATAATGCCGATGATTACAGCCAATGCCGAGAAGACCGTGCCTGCTGTGCGGATCGCCGCATATCCGGAGAGTTCGAACTTGTCGAAATACAAGAAGGCCGCCGCTCCCAATCCCATGATGTATTTGTTGAATTCGCCGAAGCTTTTCAGATTGACGTGCGATGGTTGTGGTTTTTTCATGGGCACCCCCCGATGAAAATCTTGCACCATATATCTCTGACCCTTGAAGGCGCGATAAGCCGTTGCGCGGCCCTGTCTTTCATCCCTGTGACAATGTCCCTGGAGTCATCCTCGCCCAGAATTTGTAGCCCATTCTCGATACCTCTCCCTCTAGGCTTGATGCAATCAATGAGGGTCTCATAAAGCGCGTGACGATCCGCCTCAGATATATTGTCGAGCCCGGAGAAATCGACCTCGGCAATAAGCTGGGAAAGGGAATTTCGACTAATTGCAAATGAGTGCTTCAAGAGAACATTTTCGAATTCAGCGATATAAAGGCCGTGCGGCATATCCCGTCCTCCTTGATTACGCTTTTCGCGGAATGGTCAAGCGCGGCTAAATTAATGGCGAAATCGACGTTCCTCAACTAAAAACCCGGCCAATGTTGCGCAAGCGCGTGAACTGACGAAGCTGATCGCTCGCCGCGGAAAGCCGGATGTGATCGTCTCGGACCACGGCGTCCGCTTCGCGCCGCGGCGGGTGGCGTAGCGCCTTGCGTAGTTCTGGCACGTCATGGCGAGGAACCCTTGCGACGAAGCAATCCAGGTTTTTCTTCGTTTGTGGCTTTCTGGATTGCTTCGCTGCGCCCGCCATGACGAATTGAGCGGCCTGACAAGATTGGCATGGGCAGCTTCGCTCAATCGCAGTCGCAGCAAGCCAGAGCAGACCGTCGCCCGGATGAGCGCAGCGACATCCGGGAGAGCTACGCAGCGAGACCTTCTGCTACGCGATGCGATGATCAAGGCCGGAATGGCCCCCCACGGCCGCAAGCCCCCGGATCTCGCCGCGATCATGCCGGCATGGCCTTTAACGATCCGAGCGGCTGCGCGGCTGGATGGGCGTCGATGCCGCGACGTTCTACAATCCCGACTGCATCGCCATCCTGCCGATGGGGTTCTGCTATCCCGGCACCGGCAGCTCCGGCGACCTGGCGCCGCGCCCGGAATGCGCGCCGGCATGGCGCGCCCCGCCGCTGAAACTGCTGCCGGCGATCGAGCTGACGCTGGTGATCGGGCAATATGCGCTCGACTGGCATCCGCGGACCACCCGGAAGGCCTCGCTGACGCAGACCGTGCAGGACTGGCAGCAACACTGGCCAAGCGTGCTGCCGCTGCCGCATCCCAGCTTGCGCAACAACATCTGGCTGAAGAAGAATCCGTGGTTCGCGGCGGAGATCGTGCCGATGCCGCGGGGCCGGATCGCGGCACTGTTGAAGGGCTAGAACGGCCGCGGTCTCCCCTCCCCCCGCGCGCCCTTACGGGCTGAACGCCAGCCGGGCCTTCAGCCGGGGCGCGACGAAATCCATGAAGGCGCGCAGCTTGTGCGGCATCAGCCGGGCGTCGGGCGACACCAGGCTGACCGGCAGCGGCGCCGGCTCGAATTTACGCAGCAGCAGTTGTAGCCGGCCGTCCAGCACCGCGCTGGAGACCTGGTAGCACAGCAGTCGCGTGATGCCGGTGCCGGCACAGCTGGCGTCGGCGGCGGCCTCCGCCGTGTTGACCGCCAGCCGCGAGCGGACCGCCAGCCGCTCGACCTTGCGGCCGCCGCGGAACGTCCACTCCTTGGCGCCTTCCAGCCCGGTGAAGGTCACGCATTGATGCGCGCCGAGATCGGACGGCCTCAACGGCGTGCCGTGCCGCGCCAGATAGGCCGGGCTGGCGCAGACGACATGGCGGATGCCGCCGACCCGCAGCGCCTTCAGGCTGCTGTCCGGCAATTGTCCGACGCGGATGGCGACATCGACGCCGTCGGCGACGAGGTTGGCGACCTTGTCGGACAGCAGCAGCTCAATGTCGATGTCCGGATAGGCCGCGAGGAATTCGGCGACGATCGGCGCCAGATGCAGCCGGCCGAGCGCCAGCGGCGCGCTGACCGTGAGGCCGCCGCGCGGCGCCTGATATTCGCCGGACGCCAGCCGCTCGGATTCGCCGAGCTCGTCCAGCAGCCGGCGGCAGCGCTGGAAATACACCTGGCCGGTGTCGGTCAGCGTCACCTTGCGGGTGGTGCGGGTCAGCAGCCGGACCTTCAGATGATCCTCGAGGTCGGCGACCCTGCGGCTCACCGAGGTCAGCGGCGCGCCGAGCCGTCGCGCCGCCGCGGAGAAGCCGCCAGCCTCGACCACGGCGACAAAGGCCGCCATCGCTTCGAGCCGATCCATCGGCATTCTCCCGGAAAGCGGAATAGTCCTTCCCAATCATACCGGATATCGCAAGCCGCCGAAAGCGCCGAGGTTGCGGACATCGGCAGCGACCGATCATTGCCACAGACCCGGAGGATTTCGCCATGTCCCGCATCCCGACCTTTGCCACCATCGACGCCGCCCCCGAAGCCGCACGGCCGCTGCTCGAAGCGGTCAAGCAGCAGATGGGCTCGGTGCCCAATTTATTCCGCGTCGTCGCCAACAGCCCGGCCGCGCTGGAAGGCTATCTCGGCCTCAACGGCGCGCTGGCCAAGGGCCGGCTCGACGCCAGGACCCGCCAGCGCATCGCCGTCGCGGTCGCCGAGATCAATGGCTGCGGCTACTGCCTGTCGGCGCATACTTACATCGGCAAGAACATCGCCAAGCTCGACGATGCCGAGCTGACCGCCAACCGCTCCGGCGCCTCCAACGACCCCAAGGCCGATGCCGCGGTGCGCTTCGCCGCCCAAGTGGTCGTCGCGCGCGGCCATGTCAGCGACGCCGAACTCGCAGCCGTCAAGGTTGCCGGCTATGACGACGCGCAGATCGTGGAGATCGTGCTCCACGTCGCGCTCAACACCCTGACCAATTACGTCAACGAGGTCGCCGGCACCGCGATCGATTTTCCGGTGGTCGCATTGCGTAGCGCGGCCTGATCGCCGGCCAGGCGCCGGGGCGACGGGCGCACCAGACCGGCATGGCCTCGACGGCGTGCCGTGCCGCGCCAGACAGGCCGGGCTGGCGCAGACGACATGGCGGGTGGCGACATCGACGCCGTCCACGACGAGGTTGGCGACCTTGTCGGACAGCAAGCCGTAGCCACGGTGGGCGCGGCGCCACCCCGGGGGGCTCCGCCCCCGGAGCTTTCGCTGGGCGATGGAACCAGTAAAACCGGAACGGCCCCATGC
>JACMOT010000352.1 GCA_014377915.1 Tardiphaga sp. | reverse complement strand
TTGGAGCACGATCCAGGGATGCCTCAATTCTTCGAAGAGGTAGCAGCATTCCTGCATCCTGCTCATTAGCTTTGACTAAAGTTTTGTTTGTCTAACGTAACCTGTTGATGCAACTGGAGCCCGACGCAGCGGTTTTGTAGCTAACCTATTGACAAAGCCTGAAAACTATCAGCTTCCCAAGCTGTCGTTCAAGACACATGTTGTTGGTCTTAAACGCTACGCATTATGACTTTTCTAAAATAATTGATATCGCTGGGATCACCCACTTTGATCTGGATAGATAAGCTGCACAGCGATGTCCGCTGCCATCTGGTCGATATGGTCGGCGATGAAAGCTGTGTAGTTTTTTTCTATCATCGCCACCGAGTTGTCGTGAAGAGCAGCCACGGTCCGGATTGGCATATTCGCAGTAATCATACGATGAATGCTGGTGTGGCGCAGCGCATACGGGATCGTGCCATGAGGGAGTCCGGCATCAGCAACTATTGCTTTCCATTCGCCATCCATTTCGCTTGGATTTTTCCAAGCCCCTCTTGCACTATTCACCCATTTTCCGAAACCAGTCTGCTTTCGAATCCAGTGTTCGAGCAGAGGCTCATCCGGCGACCGACCTTTCGTTGCGGGCAACAAGCATTCGATAACATCTTGAGTTATCGAAATTGGGTATATCTGAACGGCTTTGTTAGCTCCTTTCCTACTCTTAGGCATCATCAACCGTTTCCTTTCGGGTTGGACGCTGGATACTACCATTCGACGAATTTGCGAGAACCGTGCTCCCGTCGCAGCCATGACGACGACCATGCGGTGCAGGTCACCGTGCAGGCGCTGCGCTTTGTCGATCTTTGCGGCTGAAACAATAATTTTTAGTAATTGATCGGGCGTCAAGATTTGCTGTCGGCCTTGGCTGATATTCGGTTCATCAATTTTTAGGCCATCCCGCACGACCCTTTCAAAATCTGCCGCAACTTGCTTTCGATGGTTCCTTACAGCGAAGTTTAACGCCGCCTTCAGGTCGTTGATAAGCCGTTTGATCGACTGCGGTGCCAATCCCGATAGCTGCTGTCTCCACTTTACGAAGTGTTCGACTTCGAGGTCGAGGAGCGGCCTACTGGCCAAGTCCGAAGAAAGCACATGCTTCCGTAGTCGAGACCGAGCATCCCGTTTCGTCCCTGTCGAGCCGCCATGTATAGCGTTTTCTCGTATCTCTCGCATTTGCAGATATTCATTGATTGCCACTTCAACGGTTAGGAGCGGTCCAGCGACTGCTGCGAGCCTTTCTTTGATTTGCCGCCCGACATAATCCTTGGCTGCTCGGGAGGCTTGCTCAAAGCTTAAAAATTCGGTGCCATCTGCCGGTAAAAGATCATCGGCCTTGGCTAACGTGGCCTGCTTATATCTTTCCGCCCCCAGGTAGTACCTCACTATCCAAAACCCTCCTCGTTTACCTTTCCGGTACCCGAGGTGGATGGATGGATCGAGGCCTCGCCAATGTTGTCCTGAGTCCAGCTTAAGGCGAGCATTCTTGGTGGTCAGGCTTGATTCTTTGAGAGTTCTGGACATTGGCCGCTCACTTGATCATCAAATAAAGATCAAATATATGCTGGCGAACAAGTCTGGACAACCATGAACACAATCAGATTATTTGGTTTTAAAACAAATACTTAGGTGGACATCGCCGGACAGCTTAAACATGTAAAAGTCTCCTTCTCACGGCGAAAACAGCGGTTCGATTCCGCTAGGGAGCACCACTTATCCCCGGCACGGTTTTGCCGGCCCAGTCAGGGCTTCGCTTTAAGCGTTACCTGCCGTATTTTATGTCTCATTGATCTTCATCAGCCTCGTTGCCCTGCAGCTTCAGCGGGCAATCAGCGCGTGGCAATTCCATGCCGATGCCCCGTCTCCGAACTATTCCGATCGCGCATAGAATCGAACTGACAATGAACTGGTGTCGCTGAAGTCGGGCCGCTTATGCTTGTGGCAACGCGGTCGACGGCGGAGCGCAGGCAAGCTGGCTCGAGCCGATGACCCCATCGAACAATGAGAGCCCCATGCGCAATTCGGACCAGATCTGGCAGCTTGTCGATAACCACCGGCCGGAATTCGAGGCGCTCGCGGACCGGATCTGGGAGATTCCGGAGATCGCCTATACCGAATACAAATCGGTGGCCGAGCACACCGGGATGCTGACCGGCCTCGGGTTTCGCGTGAAGGAGAATCTCGCCGGCATTCCGACCGCGGTGATGGGCGAGGCCGGCGAAGGCGGGCCGATCATCGCCATCCTCGGCGAATATGACGCGCTGCCCGGCCTCAGCCAGGTCGCCGGCATCGCCGAGCACAAGGAAGTGGTGGCGGGCGGACACGGCCATGGCTGCGGTCACAATCTGCTTGGCTCGGCGGCGATGCTCGCCGCCACCGCGATCAAGGACTGGCTCGCCGCGACCGGAACGCCTGGCCGCGTGCGCTATTATGGCTGTCCGGCCGAGGAGGGCGGCGCCGCCAAGTCGTTCATGGTCCGCGCCGGTGAATTCGATGGTGTCGATATTGCCATCACCTGGCATCCGGCGGCGATGACCCGGGTCGATGAAGCCATGTCGCTGGCCAATACGCGGATGGATTTCCAGTTCACCGGCCGCGCCAGCCATGCTGCGATCGCGCCGCATCTCGGCCGCTCCGCGCTCGACGCGGTCGAACTGATGAATGTCGGTGTCAATTACATGCGCGAGCACATGCCCGCGGATGCGCGCATTCACTACGCCATGCTCGATTCCGGCGGCATCGCGCCCAATGTGGTGCAGGCTTCGGCGAAAGTCCGCTACGCCGTCCGCTCGCGCGATCTGCGCGGCATGTTCGCGCTCAACGAACGGGTCAAGAAAGTCGCCGAGGGCGCGGCGCTGATGACCGAGACCACCGTGAAAATGACCGTCATCAGCGCGGTCTCCAACAAGCTCGGCAATACCCCGCTCGAAGCGGCGATGAACGACGCGATGCAGCGGCTGGGCCCGGTGCTGTTCGACGACGCCGACCGGGCGTTCGCCGCCGACATCCAGAAGACGCTGTCCGACGAGGACATCCAGAGCGACTATCTGCGGGTCGGGCTGCCGCGGCGCGATGATACGCCGTTGTGCGATTTTGTCGTGCCGTTCGACGCCAAGGGCGAGCCGATGATCGGCTCGACCGACGTCGCCGACGTCAGCTGGGTAGTGCCGACCGTGGAAGCCCGCGTCGCCACCCATGCGATCGGCACGCCCGGCCATTCCTGGCAGATCGTCGCGCAAGGCAAGTCGCCGGCCGCCCATAAGGGCATGGTGCATGCCGCCAAGATCATGGCGGCCACTGCCGTTGAGGCGCTGACTGATAGCAGCCTGATCGACCGCGCGAGGGCTGACATTCGCGCGCGTACCGCGGCGACGCCCTACATCTGTCCGATCCCGCCCGAAATTAATCCGCCGCTGCAGCCGCGTCCCGTCATCTAGGCGCCGCGGTTGCGACGCTGAACTGTCGGCCGGTGTCGACGAGTTTCACCAGAAGGATCGCGACCATGTCTGATCACCGTCTCCTCGTCGCCGCGGCCAATCAAACGTGGCATCGCCCGCTGCTCAACCTTGGCGTGGTTTCCTGGCTGTTGCTGTCGGCGACCGCGATGCAGGCGGCGACGCCGAAGACCGCGCTGGTGATGGCCTGGAACATTGACGCCATCTCGACCTTCGATCCCGCCCAGGTCGGCGAGGTCGTCACCAACGAAATCCTGCAAAATACCTGTGACAGCCTGGTCGATTTCGATCCGGCCGACGAGCGCAAGATCGTTCCGCTATTCGCCGAAAGCTGGACGGTGTCACCGGATCGCCAGACCATCACCTTCAAGATCCGCAACGGCGCCAAATTCCCGTCGGGCAATATCGCCACCGCGCAGGACGTCGCGCAGAGCATGCAGCGCGTGGTCAAGCTCGGCTCCGGCAATGCCACCACTTTAACCGAATACGGTTTTACGAAGGACAACGTCGACCAGCGCATCACCGCGCCCGATGACGCAACGGTCGTGCTGACCTTCGACAAGGCCTATCCGACGACACTGGTGATGCAGGCGATCGGCGCCAACCGCGTCAGCGCGGCGATGGACATCAAGGTTCTGATGGCCAATCAGCTCAATGGCGACATGGGTAACAAGTACCTCGCCACCCATACCGAATGTATCGGCCCGTACCGGCTGGCGCAGTGGAACGCCAGCGAATCCGTGTTGCTGCAGGCCAATGACAATTACTGGGGCGTGAAGCCGGCGATCAAGCGCGTGCTGATCAAGCATGTGGCCGAGGCCGGTACGCAGCGGCTGATGCTGGGGCAGGGCGATGTCGACGTGGCGCGCGACCTGACACCGGAAGATCTCAAGGATTTCGAGACGTCGAACGACATCACCATCGCGAAGGTGCTGAAGCCGCAACTGTTCTTCTGGACCTTCAACACCACCGAAGGCCCGTTCGGCAATGAAAAGGTACGCCTCGCGATGCGCTACCTGATCGACTATGACGGCCTGGCCAAGACGGTGATGACCAATCTCGGCGTACCGCGCGCCAGCTTCGCCCAGATCGGCGCTGTCGGTGCGCTGGACGAGAGCGAGGGGCAGCCGTTCAAGCTTGACCTCGACAAGGCCAAGGCGCTCTTGACCGAAGCGGGTTATGCCGACGGCTTCACCGCAAAACTGATTTTCGGAACGCTGCAGCATTCCGCGCCGCTGGCGCAGAGCGTGCAGCAGAACGCGGCCCGCGTCGGCGTCAAGCTGACGCTGGAGCGGATGTCGAACGCGCAGCTTTTCGCCAAGGTGCGCGGTCGCGACTATCAGAGCGCGATGCAGGCCTGGCAGACCAGCGTCCCGGACGCGCACGGCAACGCCTCGCGGCTGGTCTATAATCCCGACAGCCGCCCGGAAGCCAAGCTCACCCAGATTCCGGTTTGGCGTACCGGCTTCCAGTCGAAGGAGTTGAACGAAAAGGTCGATGTCGCGCTGCTCGAGCCCGACGTGGCCAAGCGCAATGCGCTGTATGCCGAGTTGCAGAGGGATGCGATGGCGAAGGGGCCGTTCGCGATCATGTTCCAGATGTACAACATCGCTGCCATCCGCAACGATGTGAAGAACTGGACCTGGAACGGTTTTCGCACCTATTACGCCCCCGCCAGCAAATAGTGGCATCATGCCCGATGCAGCCAGCATGGCGTCGCGGCATCCCCGGGGGTCGGACCGCCGGCGGCGCCTTTTGACTCTGGCGCGGTCGCTCGGCAATGGCGCGGTCTCGGTGGTGACAACGCTGATCGGGCTGGCGGCGCTAACCTTCTTCATCGGTCATCTGCTGCCGCTCGATCCGGTGATCGCCGTGCTCGGTCCCAACGCCACCCATGACGCCTATCTGGCGATGTACAAGCAGCTCGGCCTCGACCAGCCGCTGTGGAAGCAATTCGCGGTCTATCTCGGCCACCTCGTCCAGTTCGACTTCGGCAACGCTCTGACCACCGGCCGGCCGGTCGCTACCGACATCATCCGGGTGTTCCCGGCGACTCTTGAACTGGCCAGCGTCGCGATCCTGATCGGCACCGGGCTCGGCGTTCCCGCTGGTGTGCTGTCGGCAATGTACCGCGGTTCGCCGCTCGATCATCTCGTGCGCTTCGTTGGCCTGCTCGGCTATTCGACGCCGCATTTCTGGCTCGGCCTGATGGGCCTGTCGCTGTTCTATGCCACGCTGGGCTGGGTCGGCGGGCCTGGCCGTATCGACACCATGTACGAGCTCGACCTCGAGCCGCGCACCGGCTTCTATATGATCGACGCCGCGCTGACGGGAGACTGGGCGCTGTTCAAGGACGTGTTCGGTCATATCGTGCTGCCGGCCTCGATCCTCGGCTTCAGTGCGCTGACCTATATCAGCCGTATGACCCGCAGCTTCATGATCGAGCAGCTCGGCCAGGAATATGTCGTCACCGCCCGCGTCAAGGGGCTGTCCTGGTCGCGTACAGTCTGGGTCCACGCCTTCCGCAATGTCGCGGTGCAGGTCATCACCGTGGTGGCGCTGTCCTACGCTTTTCTGCTGGAAGGCGCGGTGCTGACCGAAACGGTGTTCGCCTGGCCCGGCTTCGGCCGCTATCTCACCAATGCGCTGCTGGCCGGCGACATGAATGCGGTGGTGGGCTGCACCATCCTGATCGGCGTGATCTTTATCGGCCTCAACATCGTCTGCGACCTGCTGTACCGGGTCTTCGATCCCCGAACTCGCTGAGGCAACCATGGCAGACGATGTCCGTTCGATTTCGCTATCGGCCTGGCTCAGGGCGCCGGTCCCAACCTCATCATGGCAGGCGCGGGCGCAGCAATTGTGGCTGTCCTGGCGAGCGCTGCGCTCCAACCCGTCGGTGATGTTCGGCGGCACCGTCATCCTGGTGGTGACGCTGCTGGCGGTTTTCGCGCCGTGGGTCGCCAACCACGACATCTTCGCCCAGGACCTGTCGATCCGGCTGCAGAAACCATCCGCCATTCACTGGCTCGGCACCGACGAACTCGGCCGCGACGTATTCAGCCGGCTGGTGTTCGGCGCCCGGATCACGCTGTACATCGCCGGGCTGACGGCGGTTATCGCCGCGCCGATCGGCCTGCTGGTCGGCACCACGGCAGGCTATCTCGGTGGCTGGGTCGATACCGTGCTGATGCGGATCGTCGATGTATTTCTGGCGTTTCCAAGTCTCATTCTGGCGCTCGCCTTCGTGGCCGCGCTTGGTCCCGGCATCGAGAACGCGATCATCGCGATCTCGCTGGCGGCGTGGCCGCCGATCGCGCGGCTGGCCCGCGCCGAGACGCTGTCGATCCGCAAGTCGGATTACATTGCCGCGGTGCGATTGCAGAAGGCATCGAGCCTGCGGATCATCTTCAATCACATCATGCCGATGTGCATCCCGTCGGTGATCGTGCGGGTCACGTTGAACATGGCCGCGATCATCCTTACCGCCGCCGGTCTCGGTTTTCTCGGGCTCGGCGCGCAGCCGCCGAGCCCGGAATGGGGCACCATGCTGTCGTCGGCACGCGAGTTCATTTTCACCAACGGCCTGATCGCGGCGATTCCGGGCACCGCCATCCTGACGGTCAGCCTCGCCTTCAACCTGCTCGGCGACGGGCTGCGTGACATGATGGATCCGCGTCATGGTTGAGCCGCTGCTGCAGGTCGAGGACCTCAACATCTCGTTCCATGGCGGGCGTAACGTCACGCACGCGGTGCGCGGGATTTCGTTCACGGTCGGCCGTGAGAAGGTCGGCATCGTCGGCGAATCCGGATCGGGCAAGTCGCAGACCGGCCGCTCGATCCTGCGGCTGACGCCGAAGGGCGCGCAGATCACGGCAAAGACGCTCAACTTCGATGGTATCGACCTGCTCGCCGCCACCGAGCCGGAGATGCGCAAGATCCGCGGCAAGCGCATCTCGATGATCCTGCAGGATCCGAAATTCTCGTTGAACCCGTTGATGCGGGTTGGTCACCAGATCGTCGAGGCCTACCGCGTGCATACGCCGTCGAGCAAGGCCGCGGCGCGCGACAAGGCGATGGCGATGCTGGAGGCGGTCAATATCCGCAATCCCCAACGGGTGTTCGAATTACTGCCGCATGAAGTGTCCGGCGGCATGGGCCAGCGCATCATGATTGCGATGATGCTGATCCTGGAGCCGGACCTGATCATCGCTGACGAGCCGACCTCGGCGCTAGACGTCACCGTGCGGCGCCAGGTGCTGACCATTCTCGATGAGCTGGTCAGCCGGCGCGGCGCCGGGCTGATGTTCATCAGCCACGATCTCAATCTGGTCGCTGACTTCTGCGACCGCGTGCTGGTGATGTATGCCGGCCGCATCGTCGAGGACATTCCGGCGCGCGACCTCAAGCACGCCGAGCATCCCTATACGCGCGCGCTGCTCGACAGCCTGCCGCGGCTCGACCGTCCGGTCGATATGCTCGCGGTGCCTTGGCGCGACCCCGCCTGGCTGACAAGTCCGACGATCCGGAGCGCGTCCACATGATGCCCTCCCAGACACCGGGCAAGGATCGTATCCTCGAAGCCGTCGGCCTGCATGTCAGGTTCGGCAAAGGCGCGCTGTCCACGGTCGCCGTCGATAACGTCTCCTTCGCCATCGCACGCGGCGAGGCCTACGGCCTGATCGGTGAATCCGGTTGCGGCAAATCGACCATCCTGCGCAGCATCGCCGGGCTGGTCGACAGTTACGACGGCGCGCTTTTGTTCGCGAACAAGGAGCTGCCGCGTCGGCGCGACAAGGATTTCTTCCGCCGCGTGCAGATGGTGTTCCAGGATCCATATGGCTCGCTGCATCCGCGCAAGATGGTGGAGAGCGTGCTGGCCGAACCGCTGGCGATCCATAAATTCGACAATCCGCGCAAGCGGATCGACGCGGTGCTGGAAGCGGTCGGACTCGGACCCGCGTTCCGGTTTCGCTATCCGCATGAACTGTCCGGCGGCCAGCGCCAGCGCGTGGCGATTGCGCGCGCGCTGGTGATCGAGCCCGAGGTGCTGTTGCTGGATGAGCCGACCTCCGCGCTCGATGTCTCGGTGCAGGCCGAAATCCTCAATCTGCTCATGACGCTGCGGCGAGATCGTAACGTAACTTATTTCATGGTCAGCCATGACATCGCGGTCATTACCCATTTGTGTGACCGCGTCGCCGTGATGGCGGAAGGCCGCATCATCGAGGAGATGAGCGCCGCCGATGTCCGCAGCGGCCGTGCCCGGGAGCCCTACACGCGGACATTTCTAGAGGCGAGTATCGGCTATCACGCAGCGTCATGAGGAAGGCTCGATGATGGCGATTGATTTTCCTGTCGATGAGGTCCGTCACGATGAAGGCTGGCCGGCTTCTTCATGGACGATGATCGACGATATCGCCGCGGCTGGCTGGTCGCTGGAGCGTCTCAACGACGCCTTCCATTATGCCGGCAGCATCGCCACCGACGCCATGATGATCGTGCAAGGCGGTCGCGAAGTCGCGAGCTGGGGTGACATCACCCGGCGCTACAACTGCCACTCGATCCGCAAGAGTTTTCTGTCGGCGCTGATGGGGCCATATGTTGAGGACGGCACCATCGATCTGTCGCTGACGCTGGAGGCGCTCGGGATCGACGACGTCGAGGGGCTGAGCGCAGTCGAGAAGAAGGCGACCATCTACGATCTGCTGACGGCACGCTCCGGCATCTATCACCCCGCCGGCTACGAGACGCCGTGGATGCGCGCGATCAAGCCGCCCCGGCACTCGCAGCCGCCCGGCACCGCATGGTGCTACAGCAACTGGGACTTCAACGCGTTGGGCACGATCTTCGCGCAGCTCACCGGCCGCGGCGTTCATGATGCCTTCCGCGACACGATTGCGCGGCCACTCGGCATGGAGGATTTCCGCCACGACGATGAACACCGGGACGGCTGGATGGTTCAGGACGCGTGTTCGCAGCATCCCGCCTATCCGTTCGCGATGTCGACCCGCGACCTCGCACGGTTCGGCCTGCTGTATCTGCGCGATGGCCGCTGGGGGCCGCGACAGGTGATCCCCGCCGCTTGGGTGGCGACCAGCGTGCTGCCTTATTCCGTCGCCGGCGCCCGCGGATCCTATGGATATATGTGGTGGCTGGCGCGAGCCGGCACCGGCTTTCCCGGTGTGGTGCAGCCGGAAGGCAGCTTTTCAGCGCAAGGCAGCGGCGGCCATTTCCTCGTCGTCATCCCGCCGCTCGATCTGGTGGTTGTGCACCGCGTCGACACCGCCATTCCCGGCCGGGTCGTCGACCGCTTCCAGTTCGGCCAATTGCTTCGCCTGATCCTCAATGCCCGCCACGCCGTGAACCGGCGCTGACGCCGCGCACCGCCTTCGCTTTTCGGAGAGACCATGAGCAGTGCCATCGAAACCATCGCCGGCTGGAGCCATGGGGCGAATGACTTTCCGCCGCGCGCGCGTCGCCGCGCCATCGACGCGATTGCCGATACGATCGGCTGCATGGTCGCGGGCGTCGATGATTTCTCGACCCGGGCGCTGCGCCGCGCCGTCGGCGCGCAGATCTCGGCCGCGGGTGACAGCCCGGTGATCGGCGGCGGCCGGGCGCCGGCGGCCATCGCGGCGCTGGTCAATGGCACCGCCGCGCATGCGCTCGATTATGATGACAATTTTCAACCCGCTTACAGCCATGCTTCGGCGGTGCTGGTGCCGGCGCTGCTCGCGGCTGCCGCACCGCTCGCCGTCAGCGGCCGCGCGCTGGTGGACGCCTACCTCGTCGGGCTGGAAGCGCAGGCGGCCATCGGCCTCGGCGTCAATCCCGCGCATTATACGGTGGGCTGGCACTCGACCTCGACCTGTGGCGCGATCGGCACCGCGGCTGGCGTGTCGCGGCTGCTCGGGTTTGACGCGGCCGCAACGGCGCGGGCGATGAGCATGGCGGTGAGTTCGGCGGCCGGCATCAAGGGGCAGTTCGGTACACCAGCCAAGCCGTTTCACGCCGGCATGGCGGCGCGCAATGCCGTCGAGGCGGCGGCGCTGGGCGGCGCCGGGCTGACCGGCCGGCTCGATATCCTCGAAGCGCCGCAAGGCTTTCGCGATCTGTTCGGCGGGCCGGATGCGAAGGGCTGGGACGACATGACACTCGCTCGGCCATTGACGATCGAAGGCCATGGCGTGATTCCGAAGCGACATCCGTGCTGCGGCTCGACACACTATGTCGTCGACATGGTGCTGGATTTGCGCGCGCGTCATGGATTCAGCGCTGGCGACGTAGTATCGATCGAGTGCGTCGTCGGCATCGCCAATGCGCGCAACCTTTGTTATCCCGATCCGCAGGACGAGATGCAGGCGCGGTTCTCGATGCAATATTGCGTCGCGCTGGCGCTACAACAAGAGCGGCTCAGCCTCGCGGATTTCACCCTGGCGCAGATCGCGCGGCCGGAGATCCGGGCGCTGCTGACGCTCACCAACATGACCGCGCACAGTCGCGAGCAGGAACGCGCAGGCCGGCGGCTGCCGCATCAGGTCGTCATCTGGCTCAGGGATGGCACCGTGTTGCAGGCCGAACGGCTGCACGCCAAAGGCAGCATCGCCGATCCCTTCGACGATCGCGATCGCGCGGCGAAATTCGCCGATTGTTGCGAGCGGCTGGGGGGCGACACAACTTATGTGCTTTACGACAATCTGATGCGGCTCGACGCGCAGCCTGATCTGAATTTCCTGGCGCCGATGTTTGGCTGAAAAAAGTAGGATGGGTTGAGCGCTTAGCGACACCCATCAACATTTGGCGCGCGGGAGTGATGGGTTTCGCGAAGACGCTATACCCATCTTACGCCAGGTGTTTCAGGCGGCGCCGGCGATCGACAATGACGGGTGGTTTTCGACGCGCTGATCGACATCGTCGATCGCTGCCCAGAAACGCTCGACCGCGGGGCGGCAACGGCCGCTGGCGCGGTACAGCCGGATCTCGGTCGGCAAATGCCAGGAGGCATCGCCGGCGACCACCAGCTGGCCGGATTTCAATTCCTCGCCGACCAGGCTTTCGGGAATCCAGCCGACGCCGCAGCCCGCGAGCGCCATCGCCTTGAGGCCGGCCGACATCGCGTTCTCATAGACCGTGGTCAGGGGCAGGGGGCGTTCCGCCAGCAGTTTCACCAGCCCACGCCCGAAAAACGAGCCGGTGCCGTAACTCAGATAGGCAATCGCAGGAGCTGACGGGCAAAGCGCGTGGACGGCATTGCCGTTTGCATCTGGAACCGAGACCGGGATCGCCGCTTCGGTGCCGAGACAGCGATACGAGAAGCGTTCCGGGTCGATATGGGTCGGGACGTTTGGATGCGCATAGGTCAGGAAGAAGTCGCTCTCGCCATCGAGCAACATCGACACCTTTCCCGCGAAGGATGAGCGCTGCTCGCCGAAATGGGTCTTGAACAGATGGCCGCGGCCCTCCAGCCGGCGGATCCAGTCCGGGAAGAACGTCAGCGCCAGCGTGTTCAAAGTGGCGAAGGTCAGCACTTCCGCCGTCACGGCGTGCTGGTGCCGGATATCGCGGCGCGCGCTGTGTACCAAGCCGACCAGTTCGGTGGCCTTGGGCAGAAACGCCTTGCCTTCGGCGGTGACGCGGACGGGATAGGTGCTGCGATCGAACAGCGGAACGCACAACCAGTTCTCGAGCTGCCGGATGCGGCGGCTCAACGCCGACTGCGTCACATGGCGTTCATGGGCCGACCGCGAAAAACTCTGCGTCGCGGCCAGACTCAGAAAGTCTTCGAGCCACTTCAACTCCATAACGATATCTTCCGTCAGGTCGCCGGTGCAGCGGGATCGCGGTGGTGGACCTGTCGGTTCTCGCTGCAAGAGACGCGCCATCAACATAATCGCGTTCGAGCCGATGGCTTAGACCGGCGGCCAGCTCCGCATCGTCATGTCGGCAATGCGGCGCAATTGCCCGTGGTCGGCGCCGCCGGCGGCTTGCACCGCCATGCCCTGCAACATCGTCGAAACATAGCGCGCCAGATCAGCGGCGTCTGAGTCGCCCGGCAGGTCACCTTCGGCCTGCGCCCGCAAGAAGCGCTCCCGCAGATCGCTTTCGCCCTTGGCACGGCGCGCCATCAATTCCTGTTTGATGGTCTCCGCGGCGGCGCCGCAACTGAGCGCGCCCTGGACGGCCAGGCAGCCTGGATTGTCCGGATTGGTCAGCGCATCGGCCGCTTCATACAGCACATGGGAGACCACTTCGCGCGCGGTGGGTTTGCTCAGGGCCTCCTGAAAATAACCGCCCGGTCCATCGACATAGCGGTCGAGCGCCTTGCGAAACAATTCTTCCTTGTTGCCGAAAGCGGCATAGAGGCTGGGCTTGGTGATGCCCATCGCGGCGGTGAGGTCGGCCATCGATGCTCCCTCATAGCCCTTGCGCCAGAACACCTGCAGCGCCTGGTCGAGCGCCTTGTCGCAGCTGAATTCGCGCGGGCGGCCCAAGGCCATAACGTCTCCTCCAAAAGCAATATCGAGTTTCATACCTTTCGTTAGATATGTCTCTTGACAGCGGATGTCGATAGACCATCTATACCGAACGTTACGAATGTGTGCGTTGCAGCGTAACTGTTTTCGGGTGGATCGGGGCGGCCCTTGCGGCCATTACCGTCTGGATCGGGACTGCGGTCCGGATCGGAAATATCGGGGTTCGACATGAGTAAGATGAATGAAAACAATCGCTTGATGGCTTCCGCTGCGATTGTCGCCGTGCTGGCTGTCGGTGGGGCGATGGTGCTGGCAGAGTGGAATGGCACCGCCAAGGCCGATCCCGTCACGGCCGCAGCGCCCCCGGCGCTTTCTGCCTCGGTGGCCGTCGTCACCGCCAGCGAGACCGCGCCGTCGGATGAATTTTCCGGGCGGCTGGAAGCGGTCGAACGCGTCGAGATCCGCTCCCGCGTGGCCGGCGCGATTCAGGAAATCCATTTTCGCGAGGGCGCGCTGGTCAACAAGGACGACCTGCTGGTGCTGATCGATCCGGCGCTGTACGCCGCCGATGTGGCGCGTGCCGACGGTCAGGTTGCCGCCGCCAAGGCGCGTCTCGTGCTGACCAAAAACGAGTTCGACCGCGGCCAGCAGCTTTCGGATTCGCGCTGGATCTCGCAAAAAGATCTCGACACCCGCATCAACGGGTTTCGCGAGGCGGAGGCCAATCTGAAGGCCGCCGAAGCCGCGCTACAGACCGCCAAACTGAACCTCAGCTACACCGAAGTCCGCGCGCCGGTGTCCGGCCGTGTCGGCAAGGTGGAATTCACCGTCGGCAATCTGATCGCCGCTGGTCCCGGCGCGCCGGTGCTCACCACGCTGGTATCGATCAACCCGATCTATGCCAGCTTCAATGCCGACGAGCAGGTCGTGACCCGCGCGCTGAAGACTCTGGCGGATGAGAAGACCCCCGCCGATATCGACCGCATCCCGGTGCAGATGGGCACCGTGACTTCCGACGGCACGCCGATCAAGGGTCACATGCAATTCATCGATAACCAGGTCGATGCCAAGAGCGGCACCGTGCGGGTACGTGCGGTGTTCGACAATTCCGACGGCCGGCTGATGCCGGGCCAGTTCGCCCGTCTCACGATGGGCCAGCCGAAGGCCGAGCCGACCTTGCTGGTGAGCGAACGCGCGGTCGGCACCGACCAGAACAAGAAATATGTCATGGTTGTCGATGCCCAGAACAAGGCGGAATACCGCGAGGTCGCGCTTGGCGTCTCGGTCAATGGCCAGCGCGTCATCCTCGGCGGGCTGAAGGCCGGCGAGCGCATCGTCGTCAATGGCCTGCAGAGGGTGCGGCCGGGCGCGCTGATCAAGCCGGAAATCGTGGCGATGGACTCGGTTTCCAATACTGGCAGCAAGACCAGCGTCGCCAGCGCCAAATAGGGCGCGACGCCCGGTCCACGAAGGCGGACAGGGCCAACCTCCAACTGCCCGAACGTCCCCGCGCGGTCGATGCCCCGACCGCGCGAGGAGCCTTGCGCCCTGAAGCTTCTGTGACCGACGAGACCGCGCCATGAACTTCTCGAAATTCTTCATCGATCGCCCGATCTTCGCCGGCGTGCTGTCGACCCTGATCTTCCTGGCCGGCCTGTTGTCGTTGCCGTTACTGCCGATTTCGGAATATCCGGAAGTGGCGCCGCCCACCGTGGTGGTACGCGCGACCTACCCGGGCGCGAATCCGAAGGTGATAGCAGAGACGGTCGCCACGCCGATCGAGGAGCAGATCAACGGCGTCGAAGGCATGCTCTATATGAGCAGCCAGGCCACCACCGACGGGTTGATGACGCTGAACGTCACCTTCCGGCTCGGCACCGACCCCGACAAGGCGCAGCAGCTGGTGCAGAACCGGGTGTCGCAGGCCGAGCCGCGGCTGCCGCAGGAAGTCCGCACGCTGGGCGTCACCACCATCAAGAGCGCGCCCGACCTGACCATGGTGGTGCATCTGCTGTCGCCGAACGACCGCTACGACATGACGTATTTGCGCAACTACGCCGTGCTCAACGTCAAGGATCGTCTCGCGCGGCTCGAAGGCGTCGGTCAGGTGCAGCTGTTCGGCTCCGGCGACTATTCGATGCGGATCTGGCTCGACCCGCAAAAGGTCGCCGAGCGTGGGCTGTCGCCGGGCGATGTGGTCAAGGAGATCCGTGCCCAGAACGTGCAGGCCGCCGCCGGCGTGGTCGGCGCCTCGCCGAATGATACCGGGCTCGATTTGCAGCTCTCAATCAACGCCCAGGGCCGGCTGCAGACCGAGGAAGAATTCGGCGAGATCATTGTCAAGAATGGCAGCAATGGCGAAGTGACGCGATTGCGCGACGTCGCCCGGATCGAACTCGGCGCCGCCGATTATTCGCTGCGCTCGCTGCTCAACAACAAGTCCGCGGTGGCAATCCCGATCTTCCAGTCGCCGGGCTCCAACGCCATCCAGATCTCCGATAATGTCCGCAAGGCGATGGTCGAGCTGAAGGCGAACATGCCGGACGGCATGGACTACAGCATCGTCTACGATCCCACCCAGTTCGTGCGCGCCTCGATCGAGGCCGTGATCCACACGCTGCTGGAAGCAGTGGCACTGGTGGTGCTGGTCGTCATCCTGTTCCTGCAGACCTGGCGCGCCTCGATCATCCCGCTGATCGCGGTACCGGTATCGATCGTCGGTACTTTCGCGGTCATGCACGTGTTCGGTTTCTCGATCAACGCGCTGACTTTGTTCGGTCTGGTGCTGGCCATCGCCATCGTGGTCGACGACGCCATCGTCGTGGTGGAAAACGTCGAGCGAAATATCGAGAAGGGCCTGTCGCCGAAGGACGCCGCCTATCAGGCGATGCGCGAGGTTACCGGTCCGATCATCGCGATTGCGCTGGTGCTGGTCGCG
>JACMOT010000351.1 GCA_014377915.1 Tardiphaga sp. | reverse complement strand
TGACATGCCCTCCCCCCTCCCGAACCTCGAAACCGTCGACAGGGAAATCGCCGAGGAAAAGGCGGCGCGGACCGACCGCGGCGGGGTCGCCAGTTACATTCCCGAGCTCGCCGGGGTTGATGCCAACCAGTTCGGCCTCGTGGTCACCGACGCCGGGGGCAACGTGGCGGCGGGTGGCGATGCCGACGTACCGTTCTCGATCCAGAGCATCTCGAAGGTCTTCACGCTGACACTGGCGCTCGGCATGGTCGGCGACCGGCTGTGGCGCCATGTCGGCCGCGAACCCTCCGGCAATCCGTTCAACTCGATCGTCCAGCTCGAGCGCGAACGCGGTGTGCCGCGCAACCCGTTCATCAATGCGGGCGCCATTGCCGTTACCGACGTGATCCTGTCCGGCCACCAGCCGCGCGAGGCGATCGGTGAAATCCTGCGCTTCCTGCGCTTTCTCGCCGGCGACACCTCGATCGTGATCGACGAATCCGTGGCCGCGTCGGAAAAACGCACCGGCTTTCGCAACACGGCGCTGGCCAATTACATGAAGTCGTTCGGCGTGGTCGAAAATCCGGTCGACTTCACGCTGGGCGTCTACTTCCACCATTGCGCCATCGCCATGACATGCCGGCAACTGGCCACTGCCGGGCGGTTTCTGGCCTATTCCGGCCGCAACCCGTCGACCGGACTGTCGGTCGTCTCCGCGGAACGGGCGCGGCGCATCAATGCGCTGATGCTGACCTGCGGCCATTATGACGGTTCCGGCGAATTCGCCTATCGGGTCGGCCTGCCCGGCAAGAGCGGTGTCGGCGGCGGCATCATGGCCATCGCGCCGGGCAAGGCCTCGATCGCGGTATGGTCGCCCGGCCTCGACAAGGCCGGCAATTCGCATCTCGGCCGCGTTGCGCTGGAGGCCCTGACCAAGCGGATGGGCTGGTCGATCTTCGGCGTCTGACCAGCGCTCAGCAAAAGCCGGTTGAACACCAGATCAAAACAAGAGGGCCGAAACATCAAAGTTTCGACCCTCATGGGCATCTGCCGTCTCGTGCATCAGTCGATGCCGGGGTATCGATTCCGCGACTGACATCAGTGCTCGTAGGTCCGCTTGGCGTCCTCGATGGCCGCTTCATGGTACCAGCTCTCACCGCAAGGGGTCTGGCTGATCCCGGGCGTGACCTGCGAGCGGACGGGTCGCGTGTCGTGGCGAAGTCCGCCGGGCGTGGCACGACCGCCAATCGGGAACTGATAGATCTTGGCGGTCTGATGTGGATAGTTAGTCGTCATCGCTGGTCTTCCTTTCATCTCCTTGTTGCTTTGCTGCGCGTTCGCGTCAGGCCTTATTGTAGCAAAATCCGCACTTCGATTGTGCGGTCTGCACCATTAAAGGCAGTAAATGCTAACAATATGCGCACGAGAGCCGTGTGCGCTTTTGAGGAGCAGCCTCAAATCGTGGATGGATGCCGCTACCTGCGTCTTATGAGTGGATGGCGGGCACAATTGTTCCCGGAAAATCCGTCGCTGCCACGCGAATGAGCAGAAAAATCGGCCTGCTTGTCGAACAATCTCGCGTTTTTCTGCCGATTCTGGCCGGCGGGACGACGAATCCAGACGCTCATACCGGCGGATGAGACCCTGATCGGGCATTTCCTTATTGCCGGATTGCACCGCGTCAAATTGGCATATTAAATGCTTTGTAGGGACCGGCGCTGGCGGCGGAATTGCGTAGGCCGCCGGCAGGCTCAGGGAATTCACCACCCTTCGTTCAACTCATGAGAGATCGCATGACAAAGTATAAGCTCGAGTACATCTGGCTCGACGGCTACACGCCGGTCCCCAACCTGCGCGGCAAAACCCAGATCAAGGAATTCGATGAATTTCCGACCCTCGAGCAGCTACCGCTGTGGGGCTTCGACGGCTCCTCCACGATGCAGGCCGAAGGCAGCAATTCCGATTGCGTGCTGAAGCCAGTCCGCGCTTTCCCCGATGCCGCGCGCGAAAACGGCGTGCTGGTGATGTGCGAAGTCATGATGCCCGACGGCAAGACCCCGCACCCGACCAACACCCGCGCCACCATTCTCGACGATGAAGGCGCATGGTTCGGATTCGAGCAGGAATACTTCTTCTACGAGGACGGCCGTCCGCTCGGCTTCCCGGAAGCCGGCTATCCCGCTCCGCAGGGCCCCTATTACACCGGCGTCGGCTTCAAGAATGTCGGCTCGATCGCCCGCGAGATCGTCGAAGAGCATCTCGACCTCTGCCTCGCCGCCGGCATCAACCACGAAGGCATCAACGCCGAAGTGGCCAAGGGCCAGTGGGAATTCCAGATCTTCGGCAAGGGCTCCAAGAAGGCCGCTGACGAAATGTGGATGGCCCGCTACCTGTTGCAGCGCCTGACCGAGAAGTACGGCATCGACATCGAGTA
>JACMOT010000350.1 GCA_014377915.1 Tardiphaga sp. | reverse complement strand
CGGCGGATTAATCTCGACGATGTCGAGATAGAGCCGCGCCCCGCGGCGCATCGCATGGGCCAGCCAGAATTGGCCGGAGACGTCCGGACACAGCGGACCTGTGAACCACAGCAGCAGGCCGAGCGTGATCAGCCCGACCAGCATCGTCGGGGACCACCGTTGCCGAAGTATCTGCGGCGGAGTCAGGACGACCTGCCGTTGCATCGGCGCCAGCATCGAAGTTCCCCTGCCCATGCTCGTGACCTACACGCCGCACGGTTACCATAGTGTAAGCATCATCGCGTCGCTTGCCAAAGACCGGCCGTTCAATCACAGCGCCGCGATGGAAGCCCCGCCGACGGTGCCTGCTGCACATCGCCCCTGGTGGGAAACGCGAGCCTTCGTCGCGGCGCTGATCATCGCCTCGATGATCCCTTTGCTCTACCCGCCGATCCCGCCGCTGGTCGACCTGCCGGGCCACATGGGCCGCTATCGGGTCGAGCTCGGCCTCGCTTCCTCGCCGCACTTGCAGCAATATTTCACCTATCATTGGTCGCTGATGGGCAATCTGGGGCTCGACCTGCTGATCGTGCCGATGGCCAAGCTGTTCGGGCTCGAGCTCGGCACCAAGCTCCTCGTTCTCGCCATTCCGCCGCTGACCGTCGCCGGTTTCCTGTGGGTGGCACGTGAAGTGCACCACCGCCTCCCCCCCACCGCCCTCTTCGCGCTGCCGTTCGTCTATGGCCACCCGTTCCTGTTCGGCTTCGTCAACTTCTCGCTGTCGATGGCGCTCGCTTTCCTTGCGTTCGGCCTGTGGCTGCGGATGGCGCGGCTGAATGCGACGCGGCTGCGGTTGGTAGTCTTCGTGCCGATCAGCCTGCTTTTGTGGATGGTCCACACCTATGGCTGGGGCCTGCTTGGCCTGCTCGCCTTCTCTGCCGAATCGGTCCGCCAGCACGACCGCGGCCGCAACTGGTTCATGGCCGGAGTCCACGGCGCACTGCACGCCTCCGTGATGATCCTCCCCCTGTTCCTGACCCTCTACTGGCAAAGCGGCGACAAGGGCGCGCTGGCGCACGACTGGTTCAACTGGAAGATCAAATGGCGCTTTATCAGGGCGGCCCTGCGCGATCGGTGGGACTGGTACGACCAGGCGAGCCTCGCGGTCGTGGCGCTGCTGCTTGTCGTGGTGATTTTCCATCGCAAGCTGACTTTCTCCCGCAACCTGCTGTTCAGCGCGCTGGTCCTGAGCATCGTCTATGCGATCCTGCCGCGGATCATCTTCGCCTCGGCCTATGCCGACATGCGACTGGTACCCTACATCATGGCAGTGGTATTGCTGTCGATCCGGTTCAAACATGCCACGCATTTGCCGACTGCGCGCGCGCTGGCGATCGCCGGCGTGCTGTTCTGCACCGTGCGCCTGACCGGCAACACCATCAGCCTGGCGTCGGCGTCGATCGACCAGCAGGCCAAGCTGGAAGCGCTCGAGCATATCCCGACCGGCGCGCGCGTGCTGTCGCTGGTCGGACACCGCTGCGGCGATAATTGGGCGCTCCCGCGCAACGCCCATTTGGGCGCGCTGGTCATCGTCCGGCGCGACGGCTTCAGCAACGACCAGTGGCCGATGACTGACAGCAAATTGCTCGGCGTGCGCAATGCCGACACGCTCGGCTGGTTCGCTCATGATCCGTCGCAGCAGGTCCAGCCGCGACCCTGTGCCAACAACGAGCATTGGATGATCGAGCGGTCGCTGGCGTGGTTCCCGCGCAACCAGTTCGACTATGTCTGGATGATGGACCCGCCGGCGTTCGATCCGTCCTACATCGGCCGGATGACACTGGTCTGGCGCGGGCGCCGCTCCCTGCTCTACAAGCTGGATTCATGACCGCACTGTCGATCGTCGTTCCCTGCTTCAACGAAGCGCAATGCCTGCCGCTGCTCCACCAGCGGCTGACCGACGCGGCGCGCACCAGCTTCGCCGACGACTACGAAATCGTGCTGGTCAACGACGGTTCGCGAGACGCGAGCTGGGCGATCATGCAGCAGCTGTCCGAGCATGATCCACACCTGGTTGCGATCGACCTGTCGCGCAATCACGGTCATCAGCTGGCGCTGACCGCCGGGCTCGACCTGTGTCGAGGCGACCACATCATGATCGTCGATGCCGACCTGCAGGACCCGCCCGAGCTGCTGGCCGAGATGCTGGGGACGATGCGTGCCGAGCAGGCCGACGTCGTCTATGGCGTGCGCCGCAGCCGCGCCGGCGAGACCCGGTTCAAGTTGGCCACGGCGCACGGCTTCTACCGCTTGCTGTCGGCGATGACCGAGATCGACATCCCGGTCGATACCGGCGATTTCCGCCTGATGACCCGCCGCGCGCTCGACGTGTTGCTGGCGATGCCCGAACAGGCGCGCTTCATTCGCGGCATGGTCGCCTGGATCGGGTTCCGGCAGGTGCCCCTGCCGTATGACCGCGCCGAGCGCGCCGTCGGCGAGACCAAATATCCGATCGGCAAGATGCTTCGCTTCGCGCTCGACGCGCTGACCAGCTTCTCCTCGGCGCCGCTGAAGCTGGCCAGCCATGCCGGGCTGGCGCTGTCGGTCGGATCGATTCTGATCATCGGCTATATCCTGTTCGGCTGGCTGACAGGCCGGTCGAATCCGGGCTGGACATCAGTGATGCTGGTGGTCGTCGTGCTCGGCGCGATCCAGATGTTCGTGTTGGGCCTGATGGGCGAGTATATCGGCCGTCTCTACACCGAGTCGAAGCATCGTCCGCTGTATGTGGTGCAAGCCGTCACCGGCGGTGCGGCCCGCCCGCGGCCGCGACTGGGTCAGGTCGCCGAAACGACCGCGACCAGTGACAGCCCGGGCGGCAGCGGCACCCTGCCCAGCAGATAGGCCTCTGCCCCGAACAGCGCAGCGAACAGCCGATTGACCGGCGCTGGGGGCAGCGCGTCGTCCTTGCCTTCCTTGCCCGTCAGTTTCCGCGCCATCCGCGCCGCCACCGCGAGCGGGAACAGGATGCTGTTGAAATAGCCGATGCGGTCGAGCTTCAGGCCCGAATCGCGGACGAGTGCGACCAGCGCCTTGCGCGAGTAGCGGCGGTGGTGATGGTTGAGCACGTCATGCCCGCTCCACATCCACTGATGCGCCGGGACGGTCAGCAGGATGCGGCCGCCGGGCCGAAGCCGCCGGGCGATCGCGGCGAGTGCGGCACGATCGTCGCCGACATGCTCGATCACGTCGAGCAGTGCGACAAGGTCGTAATGATGTTCGGGAACGCCGACCAACTCGGGCAGCGAAGCATCGCGCACGTCGATGCCGAGACGCTTGCTGGCGGTCACGCGCGATTCGCCATCCATCTCGACCGCGTCGACAGTTCCGAAGCGGCGCAGCATCGGCACATTATGGCCGGTGGCGCAGCCAATCTCGAGAATGCGCGCACCGGCCGGCGGTCGTATTTCGCGCGCAATGAACGCCGACAGGATTTGCCGACGGGCGGTATACCACCAGTGCGTCTGGTCGAGTTCGGCCATGCGATCGAAGATTGCGCGATCCATCAGCGACTCCGGGCCATCAGGCGAATACCCATTTGCGATTGAGCAGGAAGGTGACGCCCGGGGTGACGAACAGCATCGGCAGCATCGGCCATTGCGGGGCGAGGCCGAGCGGGTGGATGAACAGCCATACCCAGAAGCTGTTGAGCGCGTAGCTGATCAACGAGACGGCGGCGAAGCGGGTGGTGGTTCGGGCGGTATTGTCGCGGCTGCCGTGGCCGCGAAAGCTCCACCGGCTGTGCATGACATAGCCGGTTCCCGCCGCAACCACATAGGCGAGGAAATTGGCGAGTTGCGGTGGGCCACGATGCCACACCGCGATGGCGGCATAGACGACCAGGCTGAGCGCGGTCACCAGTCCGCCGGTGATGGCGAAGCGCAGCACCTGAAGCGCGACAATCCGCTGCTCTTCCGACAGTCGGCGTGTCAGCCTGTTGATCATTGCTTGCACGTTTTGGCGAACCTGCTTTGCCGCCGGCAACCCAGCGGCTAGAGGCGACGCGTTAGCGGACGAGGGACGTGATGCAAACCGGCGTAAGTGGATTTGAAAGCCGGGTCGAGGCGCTTGCGCTCCAGCTACGCGGGGTGGTCGAGCGTCACTGGCGCTGGCTGCTGCTGCTCACCTGGATCGGCCTGAGCACGGTGCTGTTGTGGCAGCATTGGCGCCAGGTGCTGGGCTTCATGCTCGGCGATACCGACGACAATATGCGCATGAGCCAGGTCCGCGCGCTCCTGGCCGGGCAGGATTGGTATGACCTGCGCAATTACCGGATGGACCCGCCGCTGGGGGCCAACATCCACTGGTCGCGGATCGTCGACCTGCCGATCGCGGGGCTGATCCTGGCGTTTCGGCCGTTCGTCGGCGG
>JACMOT010000349.1 GCA_014377915.1 Tardiphaga sp. | reverse complement strand
GCACTATCTCGGCCGCGGTGTGAAACTCGCTGAGGCCGCTGTGATGCGCCTGAACGAGAACGAAGAACGATCAAAAGTTGTAAAATGAGATGTAAAACGTTCGAACCGTTCCGTTTTGTTCTATCGGAAGTATTTCTTAAAACCCCTGCGCCGCAGCGCTTAAGGGGTGGTGGGCGCACCAGGGCTCGAACCTGGGACCCGATGATTAAGAGTCATCTGCTCTACCAACTGAGCTATGCGCCCGGATCCGATCCGGAAGTCCATCCCTCACGGACGGCGTCGTTTAGCAAAGCGATCCGGGGATGTCCAGCGCATGACAGAACAATATCTTCAGTCCGCGCAAAACCCGCCAGAATGTGAAAAAGCCGCTGAAATTCAGCGGCTTCGTCGCAGTCCTCTGGGTCAGGAGGCAACCGCCGATCAGAGCCGGTCGGGGCCCGGGCCGTGGTCACGGTCGAATCGGCCGGGGCCGCCACGATCATGCTCGTCATCACGATCACGCATGCCGCGATGGCCCTCGCCGCCGGGACGGCCCTCCATGTGGGTCAGGATGGCCAGCCGGCGCTTCTGGCCGTCGTCCAGCGTCTTGTAGAGCGGGTCGGCGGTCTCGGCGATGCGCTTCAGGGCGGCCGCCGTAGCGGCCATGGCGTCGGCGTGCTGCTGCAGCCGGGCAACCGGGTTGTCCGGCGTCCGCGGACCCTTGGCGTCGTCGCCGCGCTCATCCTGCCGTTCGGCCATCCGGGCATTGGCGCGGTCGATCCGCAGCTTGGCGAAACCGCGCACCGCCTCTTCCACCGGCGGCCACAATTTGTCCTGGTCCGGGGTCAGTTTCAGCCCGGCATGAACCGCGGCGATCCGCGCATCGGCCAGCGCCGCGCGGTCTTCCGCATTCATCCGGACGTGATGATGATCATGCCCGCCATGGCGGGCATAGACCGCGGTCGTCCCGGCCAGCGCGAGCACGGCGACACCGGCGAGCAACAATTTCTTCATGGCAGCCTCCATTGGATCGTTGCCTGAAGATGAGCGCGGCCCTCGCCGCTTTCAACTTAAGCTTTGGAAAGGCTGTGGCTGGAGATATCAGCGCCCTGATTTTGTCACAACATGCCGAGCACGCGCGGCAGCCATAGCGAGATCTCTGGCACGAAAGTCACCACGCCGAGGAAGATCAGCATGGTCAGCAGCCAGGGCCATACCGCGATGGTCAGTTCGGTGATGCCCATCTTGGCGATGCCGGAAGCGACATAAAGATTGAGGCCGACCGGCGGATGGCACATGCCGACCTCCATGTTGACCACCATCAGGATGCCGAGATGCACCGGATGGATCCCCAGCTTGACGGCGATCGGGAACAGGATCGGCGCCGTGATCAGCACGATGGAACTTGCCTCCATCACATTGCCGGCGACCAGCAGCAGGATGTTGACGAAAATCAGGAAGGTGATCCAGTTCACCCCCTTGTCCACCATCCAGGCGGTAAGTTGCTGCGGGATCTGCTCCGATGTCATCAGGAACGAGAACAGCACCGCATTGGTGATGATGTAGAGGATCATCGCGCTCATGCTGGCCGATCCCAGCAGCACCCGCGGCACGTCCTTCAGCGTCATGTCCTTGTAGACGAACACCGCGATGACGAAGGCATAGACCGCGCTCATCGCCGCGGCTTCCGTCGGCGTGAACAGGCCGCGATAGATGCCCCCGAGCACGATGACGATCAGCAGCAACCCCCAGACGCATTCACGGAACGCCTTTAGCCGCTCCATCCACGACGCTTTCGGCAGTCGCGGATAGTCGTATTTCCAGGCCCGGTACACCGTGGTGAGGCCCAGCAACGTCGCCAGCATGATGCCGGGAATGACGCCGGCGATGAACAATTGTCCGACCGAAGCGGATGTCACGCGCGCGCCGTCCGGACCCAGCGCAACGCTGCCGCCGGTGGCCACCGCATAGATCACCATCACGATCGACGGCGGGATCAGGATGCCCAATGCGCCCGACGTGGTGATGACGCCCGCGCCGAACCGCTTCGGAAAGCCCTGCGCGACCATCGCCGGCAGCAGGATCGAGCCGATAGCGATGACAGTTGCGGGCGATGAGCCCGAGATCGCAGCAAACAGCGCGCAGGCCATCACGCCGGCGAGGCCCAGCCCGCCGTACCAGTGCCCGACCATCGAGGTCGCGAAATTGATCATGCGCCTGGCGACGCCGCCATGGGTGAGGAAGTTGCCAGCCAGGATGAAGAACGGGATCGCCATGATCTCGAAATTCTCGATGCCGGTGAACAATTTCAGCGCCACCGCCTCGATCGGTACCTGGGTGAGGAAGAACAGGAAGGTCAGCACCGTCAGGCCGAGCGCGATCGAGATCGGCATGCCGGTGAGCATGAGCGCGATCAGCAGCGCGAAGATGATCAGGGTGGTCATCGGGCGCCCTCCGGCGTGGGACCAAGCGCCGGATCGACGTCGATGCCTTCAACATGGCTGTGGTCGTGATGCGGCAGGTCGCCGGAGCGGACGTAGTTGAAGGCGACCTGCAGGAAGCGGAAGCACATCAGATAGGAGCCGAGCGGAATGCAAAGGTAGACGATCCAGCTCGGCAGTTCGAGATCGGGGGAGGTCTGGTCGGTCTGCGACAGGCCGATCACGAAGCTCGCGCCCATGGTCCCGATGATGCCGGTGAACAGCGCGCCGCACAGAAGGCCGAACAGAATGGTGCCCTTGCGCCACTTCGGGCTGAGCGCCAGCACCAGCACGTCGACGCCGACATGAATGCCGGTGCGTACGCCATAGGCGGCGCCGAACTTCGCCATCCACACGAACATGTAGATGCAAAGCTCCTGCGCCCAGGACAGATGAATGCCGCTCAAGAATTTATAGCTCGCCATCGCGCCCGGCCAGGTGCGATGGGTAACGACGAAGTCGGTGGCGTAACGATGCGTGACCGCAATGAAAATGATGATGGTCGCAAGCGCGATCAGGGTTGCGATCAGGGTCTCCTCGAGGCGATCGAGGACTCGCATGAAATATCTCAAATTCTTTCCCCACCGCGGCCGTGCCGTCGAACATTGAAACCATCAGAAAGAAGGCTGGTAACCTGCCTGATGGACGAAAGTGGCCCGGACGGACCGGACCACTCTTGTCGTGTCGCCGAATCAGGCGATCCTCGTCAGCTGGTCTTTTCAGTTGGTCTTGGCATTGGCTTCCTTCTGGAAAGCCGCGATCAGATCCTTGCCGACGCGCGACGCCATGTCCTGGGTCACGGGCTCCAGGGCCTTCATCCATTCGGCGCGCTCTTCCGGCGTCAACTCGTAGAAGGTGGTCGTACCAGCCTTCTTCATCGCGACCAGCGCATCGTCGTTTTCTGTCTGCGACAGGCTGTTGGTGTAGACCGTGGCTTCATCCATGGCCTTCTCGACCTGCGGCTTGACGTCCGCCGGCAGCCCGTCCCAAAACTTCTTGTTCACGATCACGGCGTAGCCGATATAGCCGTGGTTGGAGAGTGTCATCTGCTTCTGCACTTCGTGCATTTTCTGCGTGTAGACATTGGACGGTGTGTTCTCATTGCCGTCGACCACGCCGGTCTGCATCGCCTGGTACACTTCGGAGAACGCCAGCACCTGCGGGATCGCGCCAAGCGCGCGCATCTGGGCTTCCAGCACCTTGGACGACTGGATACGCATTTTCAGGCCCTGGAAGTCGGCGACCTTGTGCATCGGCTTGTTGGACGTCATGATTTTAAAGCCATTGTCCCAGTAAGCGAGACCCTTGATGCCCTTGGGTTCCAGCTTGGCGAGCAGGCCCTTGCCGATCGGCCCGGTGGTGATGCGCGTCAGCGCGGCCTTGTCCGGAAGGATGTAGGGCAGATCGAACACCTCGAATTCCTTGACGCCGAGCGGACCGAACTTGGCCAGCGACGGTGCCAGCATCTGCACTGCGCCAAGCTGCAGCGCCTCGACCTCTTCCTTGTCCTTGTAGAGCTGCGAGTTCGGATAGATCTCGACCTTGACCTTGCCGCCGGTATATTTCTCGGCGAGTTCCTTGAATTTCTCTGCGCCCTGCCCCTTGGGCGTGTTCGGCGCCACCACGTGGCTGAACTTGATGACGACGGGCGCTTGCGCGGAAGCAGGCCCGATCAAAGCGAGCGCTGCAACCGAGGCAGCGGCCAGAATGAAGTTGCGCATATGTTTCTCCCGAGTCGCGATCAGGAAGCTCTTGAGCGGCTTCCGACTTGTACGCCAAGCGCAGCAATACAGACGTCAGCCAACAAATGCCATTGCCCCTTCGCAGGGGGCGGCCTGAATAACGTGCTGCAACGCAAAATGCGGCGCCGGAGCACCGCATTAAAGTTAGCGTCAGGGCTTTAGGAAGCCATCAGCTCGCCGCGGCGACCTGTGGCATGTCGCGCTGGCGCTTCATGACGATCTTGTTGAGCGCCCCGAGATAGGCTTTGGCCGAAGCCACCAGCGTGTCCGGATCGGCCGCGCGCGCGGTCATCGAGCGCCCCTCATGCGCCAGCCGCACCGAAACTTCCGCCTGCGCGTCGGTGCCCTGTGTCACCGCGTGGACCTGGTACAGTTCCAGCTTGGCCTCGTGCGGCACCAGCGCCTTGATGCAGTTGAACACCGCGTCCACCGGACCATTTCCCTCGGCCTCCTCCAGCTTCATGACGCCGTCGATGTCGAGCTTCATGGTGGCGCGCTGCGGGCCATGGGTGCCGGCGATCACCGTCAGCGAGGCCAGCTTGATGCGGTCATGCGCGGCGGTCATTTCCTGGTCGACCAGCGCTTCCAGGTCCTCGTCGTAGATGTCCTTCTTGCGGTCAGCCAGAGCCTTGAAGCGCACGAAGGCGTCTTCCAGCTGGTTGGCGCCGAGCTTGTGGCCCATCTCCTCCAGCTTGTGGATGAAGGCGTGGCGGCCGGAATGCTTGCCCATCACCAAAGAAGTCTGCTTCACGCCGACCGTCTCCGGCAGCATGATCTCGTAGGTCTGGGCGTTCTTCAGCATCCCGTCCTGATGAATGCCGCTCTCATGCGCGAACGCGTTGCGGCCGACGATCGCCTTGTTGTACTGCACCGGAAACGAGGTCGCCGCCGACACCACTTTTGAGGCGCGGGTCAGCATGGTGGTATCGATGTTGTTCCAGTACGGCAGCTTGTCGTTGCGGGTCTTGATCGCCATTACGATCTCTTCCAGCGCGGCATTGCCGGCGCGCTCGCCGATGCCGTTGATGGTGCATTCGATCTGCCGGGCGCCGCCGCGGATGCCGGCCATCGAATTGGCCACCGCCATGCCGAGGTCGTTGTGGCAGTGCACCGAGAACACCGCCTTGTCGGAGTTCGGCACGTTTTCACGCACCCGCTTGAACAGGTCGTAATATTCTTCCGGCACCGAATAGCCGACGGTATCGGGAATGTTGATAGTGGTGGCGCCAGCCTTGATGGCGGATTCGATACAGCGGCACAGGAAGTCGAATTCGGTACGGGTGCCGTCTTCCGCCGACCATTCGACGTCGTCGGTGTGGTTGCGCGCACGCGTCACCGAGGAGATCACCAGATCATGAACCGCATCCGGCTCCATCTGCAGCTTGAACTTCATATGCACTGGCGAGGTGGACAGGAAGGAATGGATACGTCCGCGCTTCGCCGGCTTGATCGCCTCGGCGCAGCGGTCGATGTCCTTGGCACCCGCGCGCGACAATCCGCAGATCACCGCATTCTTGCTGCGCTTGGCAATTTCGTGCACCGCCTCGAAGTCGCCATCAGAGGCAATCGGGAAGCCGGCCTCGATGACGTCGACGCCCATCGCGTCCAGCATCGCCGCGATATCGAGCTTCTCCTCGAAGGTCATGGTGGCGCCAGGGCACTGCTCGCCATCGCGCAGGGTGGTGTCGAAAATGATGACGCGGTCCTTGCCGGACTTGTCCTGAACGGACGGGGTGGTGGTTGTCATGGGAATATTCCTTGGGTCGGGGGTGCCGCGGTCCGGGCGCCGGAGGGAGCTGAAAATCTCACGAACCCCTGAGTGCCCAGGCCAAATGGCCCAGACGGCGCTCAGGGGCAGATAAGAAGAAGCAGCCCGCCGAGAAGGGCGGACAGCAGCGCAGCCGGAATCGCTTCGGAACCAGTGGCGATTGCCCCTGTCCCGTGAACTCCAACCATTTCGCTGCGAATCAGCATCGCCACACCTTCAAGCCCACACTCTCGACTCAAACCCTTGACGGTTTATTGCCGCAGCGAACGTAAACCGTTGTAAACGCAAAAGGCGCGACGCCGCAACGTCTAAGAGGGTCAGGATAGCTGACCTACAATCCGCCTTTTGACGCGTCCTCACGCCGCGTTCACTGAATCCAGGAATTTACCGACCTCGCGCTTCAGCCGGCTGCTTTCGCCGGACAGGGAGCGGGCGGCCGAGAGCACCAGCGAGGACGCAGACCCCGCTTCGCTGGCGCCGCGCTGCACATGGCTGATATTGGCGGAGACCTGCTGGGTGCCGTCGGCGGCCTGCTGCACATTGCGGGAAATTTCCTGAGTCGATGCGCCCTGCTGCTCCACCGCGGCGGCGATGGTGGCGGCGATCTCCGACATCTTCCCGATCGTCGTGCCGATCTCGCTGATCGCCGTCACGGAATCCTGCGTCGCCGTCTGGATGCCGCTGATCTGGGCGCTGATCTCGCCGGTGGCCTTGGCCGTCTGCTCGGCGAGCGCCTTGACCTCGGAGGCCACCACCGCGAAGCCGCGGCCCGCCTCGCCCGCCCGCGCAGCCTCGATAGTGGCGTTCAGTGCCAGCAAATTGGTCTGCGATGCGATGCTGTTGATGAGTTCGACGACATCGCCGATCCGCGCCGCGGCCCTGGCCAGTTCGCCGACCCGGTGATTGGTCGTCTTTGCCTGCGCGACGGCGTCGTTGGCGATCCGCGCGGAATTCTGTACCTGGCGACTGATCTCGTTGACCGTCGACGACATTTCCTCGGTGGCCGAGGCCACCGACTGGACGTTGGTCGAGGCTTCTCCCGAGGCCGCGGCCACCATGGTCGTCAGTCTCTGCGAGGTTTCGGCGGAGGCGGTCAGCCGTGCCGCCGACGATTCGAGTTCGGTCGAGGCTGAGGCGACGGTCTCGACGATATCGCCGATCAGCGCCTCGAATTCGCGGGTGAACTGATCGACGCGCCGCCCGCGCTCGATCTTGGCCTGCGCCTCGACGGTCGCCGCCGCGTCATCAGCCTGCTTGGCAATCAACGCCTGTTTGAAGACCTGCAACGTGTCCGCCATGGCGCCGATTTCGTTCATCTCGCCCTGATGCGGGACCTCGGCGGTGAGGTCGCCGGCGCCGAGTGCCCGCATCGGGGTGATGATCGAGCCGATGCCACGCGATACGTCGCGGATCATGTAGATCGCCGCGCCTACACCGATGATCACAGCCAGCGCCAGCAAGCCCACCACGATCTTCATCGCGGTCTGGTAACTCTCGGCCGCTCGCAAGCCGACGGCATCGGCGCCGTTGTTTTTCAGCGCGATGTTTTTCAACAGCGCATCATCGGCCTTGACGCTGAGCTGGGTGACCTGGGCGTTCAGATCGCGGGCCTCGTTGATCTCGTTCCGAAGCGACAGCGCCATCACCCGCTTCACTTCGCCGACATAGTCCGCCCACAGCCGGCTGAATTCGTCGTAGTTGGCGCGCTCCTCGGCAGAGGCGATCATCGGCTCGTAGGCCTTGCGCGCTTTGTCCAGCGCCTCGGCGAAGCGGTCCATAATGGTTTCCTGGCGGCGCTTGCCGGCCTCGTCCGCGGCCAACAGGTGGTTGCGCAGCGTGGCGGGGTAGGTGATGGTCGACACCCGGATCTCACCAAGCACGCGCACCCCGGGCAACCAGCTCTCGACGATCTCGACCGTGGCGCCATTGATCGCGCTCATCTGCCGAATGGCCAGGGCTCCCATGCCGCACAGCGCAATCAGCAGGAACGAGACCACAACCGTGATCTTGTCGCGGATAGAGAGCCTGGCGAGCATCTTGCCACTCCTGGGAAATCAAAAAGACGTTGATCGCGGCTTCAATACGGAGGAAACGCCGGCGAACAGATTGTTAGATCGAATGGTCAAGCGTAACTCCCGCGTATTAAACTACCATTAAGGATGGTCACCGCCTGTCTTTCGGCTCCGGATCACGCGTAATGAGGACAAGATGACGAATTTCCTGAAGGGCCTATCGGCTTTCCCGATCACACCGGCCGATGCCGCGGGCCAGGTCGACACATCCGCGCTGAAACGGTTGCTGACGCCGCTGGTGGCGGCGCGGGTCGATTCGATCGGGCTGCTCGGCAGCACCGGCAGCTACCCGTTTCTGTCGCGGGGGGAGAGGCGCCGCGCGACGGATGCCGCGCTGGAACAAGCCAATGGCCAAGTGCCTGTGCTGGTTGGGATCGGCGCGTTGCGAACCGACGAGGCCATTGCGCTGGCGGAGGATGCCAAGGCTGCTGGTGCTGCCGCAGGCCTGCTGGCCCCGGTGTCCTACACGCCGCTCACCGACGCCGAGGTGTTCGAGCATTTTTCCGCCGTCGCCGCCGCGAGCGACCTGCCGATCTGCATCTACGACAATTTCGGCACCACGCATTTTCGCTTTTCCGCCGACCTGATCGGGCGCATCGCGCACATCCCCGGCGTCGTGTCGGTCAAGAGCGCGGCGCCAGCGGCCGACCTCGTCGCCGGCCATCTCGCGCAATTGCGCGCCGTGGTGCCACCGGGTTTCTCGGTCGGGTTCTCTGGCGACTGGCATGCGACCGAAGCGTTGATCGCCGGCGGCGATGCCTGGTACGGCGTCGCTGCCGGACTATTTCCCAATGCTTGCCTGGCCATCGTGCGCGCGGTGCAAGCGGGTGACGTCGCCGAGGCGCGTCGGCTCGACAACGCGATGCAGCCGCTGTGGGCGCTGTTCAAGGAATTCTCCAGCCTGCGGGTGATGTACGCCGCTGCCGCGATCAAGGGCGTGGAGGCTGTGCCGCCGCGACCGATTTTGCCGTTGCCGGACGTGGTGCAAGCAAGGATCAGGACTGTGTTGAGGGAATTGGCGCTTGGATAGCTAGCCACACGCCCGATGTCGTCCCCGCGATGGCGGAGACCCAGACGCGCAGTCGCCCGTAGCGGCACAGCGCAGATTCCGTTGTGCTATCAAAACCTTCGGAGGTTATGCGTTTCCGCCTTCGCGGGGGACGACGCGCGGAAACGATCTCACGCCTTCGCGGGCACCTTCTTCGTCGCGGCCTTGGCCTTTTTCTGTCCGGTCTTCATCACCACCGCCTTCGGCTCCGCAACCGGCGCCTCCTGTTCCAGCGCTTCGCGAATCGGCGTGAGCTTCTCCAGCGCCTCCCCATCCACCAGCGGGAATTTCAGATCAAGCTTTTCCAGCGCGCTGACGATGGTCGATCCGATCACTACCCGGGCGAACCATTTATGGTCCGCCGGCACCACATGCCACGGCCCGTGCGCGCTGGCGGTGCCCGCGATCATGTCCTGATAGGCGTGCTGGTACTTGTCCCACATCGCCCGCTCGGTGATATCAGCGGTGGAAAACTTCCAGTTCTTGGCGGGCTCATCGAGCCGGTCGAGGAAACGCAGGCGCTGCTCCTCCTTCGAGACATTGAGAAAGAACTTCAGCACCACGGTGCCGTTGCGCGCGAGATACTTCTCGAACGCCGAGATATCCTCGAAACGGTCGCGCCAGATATTCTTGGTCACCAGCTCATGCGGGATCTTCTGGTTGGCCAGAATCTCGGGGTGCACGCGCACCACCAGGCATTCCTCATAATAAGAGCGGTTGAAGATGCCGATCCGGCCGCGCTGCGGCAGATGGACGGTGCTGCGCCACATGAAGTCGTGATCGAGCTCGTTCGAGGACGGCGTCTTGAACGAGGTGACCTCGCAGCCCTGCGGATTGATGCCGTCGAACACGCTCTTGATGGCGCTGTCCTTACCGGCGGGATCCATGCCCTGGAAGATCAGCAGCAGCGACCAGCGATCCTGCGCATAGAGCTTCTCCTGCAGCTCGGAAAGCCGAACCCGGTTGGCCTCGATGATCTTCTTGCCGGTTTCCTTGTGTAGCCCGCCCCGCTCGCCGGTATGATGCCCATCGAGCTGAAACGCCTTGCCGCAATCGACGCGAAACGGCTCGACATAGGGTTTCAGAGCGGACGCGGTGGATTTCGTCATGGGGTGGGAAACTCCAGGGAACGAGTTTCTAGTCTACCTCGCCGGGACACCGGGCGCCAGCCACCCGACCGGATCGCCGAACCATGCCGCCAGATAGGCCGTTACAAAGACCGGCATGGCCGTCGAAAAATCGCCGGCACCACGCACCAGATGGATAGCGCAGAGCTCCGGCGATATCTGCCGCGCCAGATTGCTTTTGATCCGCCTGCGCAATGCTTCGGCCACCATCGGCACTTCCAGCAGACGGATCATGGCAATCGACGACGGCGTAACGACGCAGTGCCACTCCTCCGCCGCGATGTAATCCGCAGGCAGCAGGCCGACCTCCTCCTCGATTTCACGCGCGACACTGCCCGGAATATCCACCGTCGTTCCGCGCAGATCGCTTTGATCCGGCGTGCCAGCCGGGAAATAGACTTTTCCAGCATTGGCGGTATGGGACCCCATCTCTCCGAGCACGAACGCGCCGTCCTCGCCGCGTAGCGCGCCCATGCCGAAGCCGTTGAAGACAGACTTGTCGGGGCAGCCGAAATCTCGCCACGCTAGGAAGCTGGCGAAGTCGGTCTCGAAGTATTCGGCACTAAAGCAGCCTGCCGAAAACACCGGATGTCGCGCCAGCAGAATACGGCCGTTGAAGAGGTCCGGCTTTTCGCTTTTCTTCTGCGAAAAATACGCTGCGATCTCGTCGCGGCGCTCATCCGCGAAAGCCCATGGCGATGGCCTGAAGGACAGGTCGAGCGCCGTGACGCGGTGGATGATGGGAGCCGTCGTCATGCCCTCATCCGCAACGAGCTATTTCGCATTCGTTCCCATCGTCCTGGCGGCTTGCTCGACATATTTGTTGGTGTAGGTCTTCTTCACGTCGATCCCCGCTTTGGCGATATCCGGCGAACTTTCGCTAAACACCGCCAGCACCGCTTCGGCGCCCTTGGGGTCCATCCGGCCATCGACCGAGTACATCGGGATCGTGTTCTTCAAGGCGGCGAGATACAGCTCCTTGTTCTTGCCGACGATCTCGACCGGCATCTTCGCCATGATCTCTTCCGGCGAGTGCGAATGGATCCAGGTCAGCGTGTTGAGGATCGCGTTGGTCATGCCCTGCACTTCCTTCTCGTGCGCGTTCACCCACGCCACGGTGCTGTACAGCGCGCCACCGGGGTACTCGCCGGAAAACACCGCCATCGTATCGTGCTGCGTGCGCGTATCGCTGAGGATGCGCAGATCCTTGTAGCTGCCCTGCAATACGGTCACCGCGGGATCGAGCATCACGGCGGCGTCGATCTGGCCCTGCTCCATCGCCGCCACCGAGGTGGCGCCGAGCCCGACGCCAATCACCGCGACGCTGGCGGGATCGAGGCCGTTCTTCTTCAGCATGTACTTCAGGAAGAAGTCGGTGGAGGAGCCCGGCGCGCTGACGCCGACCTTCTTGCCGGCAAGGTCCTTGATCGACTTGATTTCCTCGGTGTGTTTCGGCGACACTACCAGCACCAGGCCGGGGTAGCGGTCATAGACCACGAAGGACTGCAATTCCTGCTTCTTGGCGGCGAGGTTGACGCAATGGTCGAAATAGCCCGACACCACGTCGGCGCTGCCGCCAAGCACCGCCTTCAGCGCATCGGAGCCGCCCTTGAGATCGACCAGTTCGACCGCGAGCCCGGCTTTGTCGAATTCGCCGAGTTGTTTGGCCAGAACGGTCGGCAGATAGCACAGGCAGGCACCGCCACCGACGGCGATGGTGACCTTGCTCTGCGCCGAGGCCAGGTCTGACATCAGCAGGAGGGCAAACAGCGGCGCCAGCAGCCGGCCGAAAGAGATTGTCATGATGGGCTCCCTGATCGTTCTTTGTTCACAGGATAGAGGAGCAGGAATGGTTTGAGAAGCGCACGTGCGGCTGGTCAATCGCCATTCGGCGATCTAGCATTTGCCGCTAACAGCCATAATTCGGGGGAAATGTTCATGAACCGCACCACTACGCACCTTGCGATCGCCGCCGCCTTTGTTGCCGGCGGCCTCGTCACCCACGTCGTCCTGCCGGCGATCGCCGCCGAGAATATCGTCGCCCAGGTGATCCACGTCCCGGAACTGACCGGCGACGCGCTGGGCCCGGCCTCGGCCACCGGCTTCCGTTCGAAGAGTTTCATGGCCGCCGACGGCGCCACGATTGCGATCCAGGACGGCAACGTACCCAAGCACATGCACCCCAACACCAACGAGATCCAGTACATCCTCGAAGGCTCGGGCACGATCTGGCTCGGCGACCAGGAAGTCGCGGTCAAGGCCGGCGACCTCGTCATCATCCCGAAGGGCACCGCGCATGCCGGCACCAAGCCGGACGGCCGCCCCTTCAAGTCGATCGCCATCAAGACCCCGCCGCAGGCCGCTGATGATACCAAGATGCTGCCGTGAGTGAAATCGTCATTCCGGAGCGCGAGCGGCGCGAACCCGGAATGACGCCCGGCCTAATTTGCGATCGCCACCGGCTTCCACACCAGAAGTCGACGCTCGACCAGCGTCACCGCGAGATCGATCAGAATGACAAACGCCGACAGCACGATCATGCCGGCGAATACGCCGGCGACGTCAAAGGTGCCTTCGGCCTGCTGGATCAGATAGCCGAGGCCTGCGGCGGAGCCGAGATATTCGCCGACCACCGCGCCGACCACCGCGAAGCCGACGGCGGTATGCAGCGACGAAAACATCCAGGACAGCGCCGAAGGCCAGTAGACATGGCGCAACTGCTGGCGTTCGCTCATGCCCAGCATCCGCGCATTGTCGACCAGCGTCGCGCTGGTCTCCTTGACGCCCTGATAGACGTTGAAGAACACGATGAAGAACACCAGAGTCACTCCGAGGGCCACCTTCGACCAGATGCCGAGCCCGAGCCACAGCGTGAAGATCGGTGCCAGCACCACGCGCGGTAGCGCATTGACCATCTTCACATAGGGATCGAACACCGCCGCGACGCGCGGCTGCCGCGCGAACCAGAAGCCGATCGTGACGCCGCCGAACGAGCCAATCACGAATGCCAGCAGTGATTCCAGAAGGGTAATGCCGAGATGTTTCCAGATCACGCCGGAGGCAAACCAGGCGACGATCTGGCTGGCAACATCGACCGGATTCGAGAAAAAGAACGGCGGCAACCACATCCGGCCGAAGATCGGCACCGTGGTGAGCAGCTGCCACAGACCGAAAAACACCACAGCAACCAGTATTTGACACAGCAACAGTGTAAACCGGCTCATGACATCGCCCCCGCCGATTGCGCGTAGCCCTTCATCACCTCGTCCTTCAACACATCCCAGATCTCCTTGTGCAGCGCATGAAACGCCGGATCGAGCCGCACTTCGAAGATGTCGCGCGGCCGCGACAGCGGCACCTTCCAGTCGCCGATGATGCGCGAGCCGGGCCCCGCCGACATGATCACCACCCGGTCGGCCAGCGAGATGGCCTCCTCGAGGTCGTGCGTCACGAACAGCACGGCCTTGCGTTGCGCGCTCCACAATCGCAGCAGCAGATTGCCCATGATCTGCCGGGTCTGCGCGTCAAGCGGGCCGAATGGCTCATCCATCAGCAGAATCTTCGGATCGCGGATCAGCACCTGCGCCATGCCGACGCGCTTTCGCTGTCCGCCCGACAGCATGTGCGGATAGCGGCTGCCGAAGGCATCGAGGCCGACCGAGGTCAGCCAGTCCTGCGCGCGCGACAGCGCCTCGCCGCGCGCCACCCCGGCGATTTCGAGGGCCAGCGCGATGTTGTCCAGCGCGGTCTTCCAGGGAAACAGCGCGTCGGCCTGAAACAAATAGCCGGCCTGATGGTTCAGTCCGGTGAGCGGCGTATCGAAGATCCGGACCGCTCCGGCCGCCGGCTTCAGCAGGCCCGCAGCGACATTCAGCAGCGTGGACTTTCCGCAGCCGGTGGGACCTACAATGGCGACGAATTCGCCATCGGCCACCGACAACGTTGCCTGCTCCACGGCTGTGTAGACCCGCGTCGTGCCGACGCCAAAGGCCACTGTCGCGCGGTCAAGCGCCACCGCTGTTGCTGTCGCGGCTGCCTGCACGCGCGTCTCCCGTTACTGTCGTTGCCGATGGCTTAGCGTTCTGGCGACAACAATTCAACGCCCCCTCGGGTTTGGCGGGCTGGCCCGGCCGTGGTAGTCGGACAACATGACCAGCGCTCCCCTGATCGCCTTCACCGATGTAAGCAAGAGCTTTGACGGCGGTGCCGTGAAGGCGGTCGACGACGTCTCGCTGGACGTCGCCGAAGGCGAGTTCCTCGCCATTGTCGGCGGCTCCGGCTCCGGCAAGACCACGCTGCTGCGGCTCGCCAACCGGCTGATCGATCCCTCCAGCGGCACCGTCACGGTCGCCGGCGAGGATGTCGCTTTGAGCGATCCGATCGGACTGCGACGCCGTATCGGCTATGTGTTCCAGAGCGGCGGGCTGTTTCCGCATCTGAGCGTCGCCGACAATATCGGCATCACGCCAAAATTGCTGGGCACGCCGGCCAATGAAATCGCGGATCGCGTCGACGAGTTGCTCGCCCTCGTCCGCCTCGACCGCACACAACATCGCGACCGCTTTCCGCACGAACTGTCCGGCGGCCAACGCCAGCGCGTCGGCGTCGCGCGCGCGCTGGCTGCCCGTCCCCGCATCGTGCTGATGGACGAACCGTTTGGCGCACTCGATCCCTTGACCCGCGATGCGCTCGGCGACGATTTTCGCGCCCTGCATGACAGGCTTGGCCTCACCACCATCATGATCACCCACGACATGACCGAGGCGATCCTGCTCGCTGACCGCGTCGCGGTGATGCGCAGCGGAAAGCTGTTGGCGCAAGGCACGCCGACTGAACTCTCTGACAGCACCGACGCCTATGTCGGCGAGTTGCTGGGAACGCCAAGGCGACAGGCCGAGCGGCTGCAGATGCTGTTGCCCCGTCAGGCGGCAGGCGGCCCGGCATGAGCCTGTTCAGCGATCCGCGCTGGAGCGAGGCGCTCGGCCATCTTCCGGACTATCTCGGCAATCATGTCCGCGTCAGCGTTACTGCTCTGGCGCTCGGCCTCGTCATCAGCCTGCCGCTGGCGATCATCGCGCGGCACCGGCCGGTGCTGCGCGGCACCCTGCTCGGCCTCGCCAGCGTGGTGCAGACGGTGCCGGGCCTCGCTCTGCTCGCACTGTTCTATCCGCTGCTGCTAGCCCTCGCCGCGCTGTCGCTGAAATATTTCGGGGCCGGTTTTTCGGCCTTCGGCTTCCTGCCCTCTGTGCTGGCGCTGGCGCTGTATTCGATGCTGCCGGTGCTGCGCAACACCATCACCGGCCTCGACGGCGTCGATCCCGCGCTCACCGAAGCGGCGCAGGGCGTCGGCATGACGCCACGGCAATCGTTGTTCATGGTCGAACTTCCGTTGGCGCTGCCGGTGATGATGGCCGGCATCCGCACCTCCGCGGTGTGGGTGATCGGCACCGCGACGCTGTCGACGCCGATCGGCCAGACCAGCCTCGGCAACTACATCTTTGCGGGATTACAGACGCAGAACTGGGTGTTTGTCCTGTTCGGCTGTTTTGCCGCCGCGCTGCTGGCCCTGGCGGTGGACCAGTTACTGGCGCTGATCGAGACCGGCATCCGGCTGCGCCAACATATTCGCGTCGCGATCGGCGGCCCCGGCATCGCCGCGCTGATACTGGCGACGCTGGCGCCGTCGCTGTCTTCGTCCCCCTCACGCATCGTGGTCGGCGCCAAGACCTTCACCGAATCCTACGTGCTGGCCGCATTGATCACGCAGCGACTGCAGGCAGCGGGCGTCCCCGCCAGCACCCGCGAAGGGCTCGGCTCCAACGTCATCTTTGATGCGCTGGCGACCGGCGACATCGACGTCTACATCGATTATTCCGGCACGCTGTGGGCCAACCAGTTTCACCACACCGACATCGTCCCGCGCGAGCAATTGCTGGCCGGCCTGAAGGACACGCTGGCAAAAACGAACATCACGCTGCTCGGCGAGATGGGCTTCGAGAACGCCTATGCGCTAGTGATGCCGCGCCAGAAGGCCGAGGCGCTCGGCATCAGGAGCGTCGCCGATCTTGCCGCGCGTGCGGCAACCATGACCATCGCCGGCGACTATGAGTTCTTCTCACGGCCAGAATGGGCCGGACTGCGAAAGGCCTACGGTCTCGCCTTCCGCGCCCAGCGCACCATGCAGCCCGACTTCATGTATGCCGCGGTGGCGTCTGGTGAGGTTGACGTCATCGCCGGTTACACCAGCGACGGGCTGATCGCGAAATACGATCTGGTGGTGCTCGACGATCCCCGCCACGCCATCCCGCCCTATGACGCGATCCTGCTGCTGTCCGGCAAGCGGGCGAGTGATGAGAAATTAAAGGCCGCGCTGCAGCCGCTGCTGGGAAGCATCGACATCGCCACGATGCGCGAGGCCAACCTGCGCGCCGCCGGCGGCGACGGCGACAGTTCGCCGGCCGCGGTAGCACGGTGGTTGTGGGACAAGATCGGAAAAAAGTAGCGGGCGCTCTTTCTTTTTCCTTCTCCCCTTGTGGGAGAAGGTGGCGCCGACGCAGTCGGCGACGGATGAGGGGACCCCCGAGCTTTGGTGCTGCCCCTCACCCGTCTCGAACATGCGCCGCATGTTCGATCCACCCTCTCCCACAAGGGGAGAGGGAAGGAAGTTAGATCACTACACTTCCGCAAAGCCGCGCAGCAAATACGTCCGCAGGCCGTGCAGCAGGCTGTTCAGGATTAACCCCAGCAGCGAGATCGTAATCAGTGGCACGAACATATCGACCG
>JACMOT010000348.1 GCA_014377915.1 Tardiphaga sp. | reverse complement strand
CCCATCGCCCGAGGGTCAAATACGTCATCGGGCCTGACGGCAGTCCGTTAACAATCGCGGGCCTGCCAGCGCCCGGGACAAAACGGTGGGTCATCCGCCGCAAGGCCGAAGTTGTTGCCGCCGTCCGCGGGGGCCTGTTGTCCCTCGAGGAAGCCTGCAGCCGCTACACGCTGACCGTTGACGAATTCCTTTCCTGGCAATTCTCCATCGATCAACACGGCCTGGCGGGACTGCGGACGACCCGCATCCAGCAATACCGCCAATAAGCGAATCTTTCCCGATATCGCGCATTTGATGAAAACCGGCTCCTTCACAGGAAGCCGGTCTTCGTCATTTTAGCCAATGTTTGTTACCTATTAACCTTCGTTAACCATATCGAAACCATCCCATGGGCAAAATTTGCCCAGTCGGTCTTTCGGGCCGAGTTTCAGGGGCTGGTTCGTGCAGAGTCTGGTTGAATTCCTCAAGGGCCTGGGCGCCGCGCGTTTGATGGCAATGGTCGCGGTGACAGCCGCGCTCATCGGCTTCTTCGCGTTTGTCATCATGCGCGTCACCACGCCGCAGATGACCACGCTGTTCACCGAGCTCAGCGTTGAAGATGCCTCCGCCATCATCAAGGATCTGGAACGCCAGACGATTCCCTTCGAATTGAAGAATGACGGCACCGCTATCCTGGTGCCGAAGGACAAGGTCACCCGGCTGCGCATGAAGCTGGCCGAAGGCGGCCTGCCCAAGGGCGGCGGCGTCGGCTACGAAATCTTCGACAAGTCGGACGCTCTCGGCACCACCAGTTTTGTCCAGAACATCAATCATCTCAGAGCCCTGGAAGGCGAGTTGGCGCGCACCATCCGGGCCATCGACCGCATTCAGGCGGCCCGCGTCCATCTGGTGCTGCCGGAACGGCCGCTGTTTTCGCGGGAGACGCCGGAGCCGTCCGCCTCGATCGTGGTGCGGGTGCGCGGCATGCTCGATCCGCAGCAGGTGCGTGCGATCCGCCATGTGGTGGCGTCCGCCGTCAACGGGCTGAAGCCGAATCGGGTATCGATCGTCGATGAAGCCGGCCAGTTGCTGGCCGACGGCGCCGCCGACGCGACCGTCGATGGCGCGACCGGCGACGAGCGACGCGCCGGCTTTGAAAAGCGCATGCGCAACCAGATCGAGGCGATCGTCTCCTCGATCGTCGGCGCCGGCCGGGCCCGCGTTCAGCTGACGGCCGATTTCGATTACAACAAGGTCACCCAGACTTCCGACAAGTTCGATCCCGAAGGCCGGGTACTGCGCTCCAGCCAGTCACGGGAAGAATCCTCGGCGGCAGCCGGCGCTGACGGCGCCGTGACGGTCAACAACGAGCTGCCCGGCAACCAGGCCCAGGGCACAGCCACCGCGCGGGACCAGAGCAAGAAATCGGAAGAGACCAATAATTACGAAATCTCCCGCGTGACCAAGACCGAAGTCACCGAGGCCGGCCGCGTCAACCGCATCTCGGTCGCGGTGCTGGTGGACGGCATCTACACCAAGGGCGAAAAGGGCGACACCGTCTACCAGGAGCGCAGCAAGGGTGAACTCGACCGCATCGCCACGCTGGTCCGCTCCGCCATCGGCTTCGACCAGAAGCGCGGCGATCAGGTCGAGATCGTCAATCTGAAATTCGCCGAAGGCCCGGCCGTCGTTCCGGTCAGCGAGCCGTCCGGCCTGTTCGGCCTGCTGCAATTCACCAAGGACGACGTGATGAACGTCATCGAACTGGCGGTGATGATGCTGCTCGGACTGGTGGTGATGTTCATGGTGGTTCGCCCACTGGTCCGCCGCATCCTCGCCTCGGAGCCCGCAAACGCGCTGAGTGCGCCGGGCGGCGCCGCGGCGCTGGCCGACGGCACCATGGTCGGCCCGGACGGACATATGCTGGTGCCTAACGCGGCACCTAACATGATCGATATCGCCACCATCCAGGGCCAGGTCCATGCCCAGTCGGTGCACCGCGTCGGTGAACTCGCCGACCGAAATCCCAACGAAACCGCCGCCATTGTTCGTCAATGGCTGCAAGAACCGGCGTAACCTGAATGGCTGAACTGCGAACCACCGGTGATAACAGCAGCGACATCGCCAGCGTCGTCGCTTCGCTTGCCCAGCGCCAGGGCGGCCGCCCGGCCGGAAAGGCGCTGAGCGGCCCGAAACGCGCGGCCATCCTGATGCTCGCCCTCGGCGAGCAATATGGCGGCAAGGTCTGGTCCCTGCTCGACGATGACGAGGTTCGCGAATTGTCGAGCGTAATGTCGACGCTCGGCACCATCGAGCCTGAAACCGTCGAAGACCTGATGCTCGAATTCGTGTCGCGGATGTCGGCCTCGGGCGCGCTGATGGGCACCTTCGACGCCACCGAGCGGCTGCTGACCCAGTATCTGCCTTCGGACCGTGTCAACGGCATCATGGAAGAAATCCGCGGCCCGGCCGGCCGCAACATGTGGGAGAAGCTCTCCAACGTGCAGGAGGAGGTGCTCGCGAACTATCTCAAGAACGAATACCCGCAGACCATCGCCGTGGTGCTGTCAAAACTGAAGCCGGAACATGCCGCGCGCGTGCTGGCGATCCTGCCGGAAGACCTCGCCCTCGACGTGGTGGGCCGCATGCTGAAGATGGAAGCGGTACAGAAGGAAGTGATCGAGCGCGTCGAGCAGACGCTGCGTTCCGAATTCATGTCCAACCTGTCGCAGACCCGGCGCCGCGACGCCCATGAGGTGATGGCCGAGATCTTCAACAATTTCGACCGCCAGACCGAGACCCGCTTCATCACCTCGCTGGAGGAAGACAACCGCGAAGCCGCCGAGCGCATCAAGGCTCTGATGTTCACCTTCGACGATCTGGTCAAGCTCGATGCCGGCTCGGCGCAGACCCTGATGCGCAACATTGACAAGGACAAGCTCGGCATCGCGCTGAAGAGCGCCAACGAGGATGTGCGCGCCTTCTTCATGGGTAACATGTCGTCGCGCGCCGCCAAGATGCTGCTCGACGATATGGCCGCGCTCGGCCCGGTCCGGCTGCGCGATGTCGACGAGGCGCAGGCGCTGCTCGTCAATCTCGCCAAGGACATGGCCGCCAAGGGCGAAATCGTGCTGACCAAGAACCGCGCCGACGACGAGCTGGTGTACTGATGGCCGCGCCCGCCAAATATCTGTTCGACGTCGATTTCGCCGCGCCCGACAAGACGCGTGCCCCGGCTGCGACGCCGGCGGAGATCGCCGAACTGGTCGCCAATGCCGAAGCCCGCGCCTACCGCGCCGGCTTCGATGCCGCGCAAAGCGAGGCACGGGTCGTCAGCGATCGCCGCGCGGCGCTGGCGCTGGAAGAAATCGGTATCGGCATCGCATCGCTGTCGACCCGGTTTGCCACCATCGAGACCCGGATGGAGACCGAAGCCGTCGATGTCGCGGTGTCGGTCGCGCGCAAATTGTGCAGCGAATTGATGGCTGGCGAGCCGCTCACCGAGGTGATGGCGCTGGTACATGATTGCTTCAAGCATCTGGTAGCCACCCCGCATCTGGTCTTGCGCATCAACGACCAGCTCTATGACGAGGCGCGCGAGCGTATCGAGAAGCAGGCCAAGCAGAGCGGCTTCCAGGGCCGGCTCGTCATACTGGCCGAACCCGAGATCGAGACCGGTGACTGCAAGATCGAATGGGCCGACGGCGGAGTGCTGCTGGAGCGCGCCACGATCGACACCAAGATAAACGAACTCGTCGGACGCTATATGGCGTCGCGCAATCAGGCCGGCCAGCCACGGCCATGAGGACAAGACCATGAGTGACCAGGACACCCAGGTGCCACTTCCCGATCTCAACGCCGCCGACGCGATGGCGATGGCGGATATCGGCTACAATGATGAAGACCAGGTCACGCGGATTGCCGCCGATCTCGAAGCGGTGTTCGACGTGCCGGTGCAGGTTTCCGCCGTGCTCGGACGCTCCAAGATGGATGTCGGGGAGTTGCTCAAGCTCGGCCCCGGTACCGTACTCGAGCTCGACCGCCGCGTCGGCGAAGCCATCGACATCTATGTCAACAACCGCCTCGTGGCGCGCGGCGAAGTCGTCCTGGTCGAGGAAAAGCTCGGTGTCACGATGACGGAAATCATCAAGACCGAACGCGCCTGACCCTTCACGATCCTGCGCCCGAACGGCGCGACGAGACTAACAGGAGATCACCATGCGGCTTCTCATCGTTGGCACGCTCAAGGGCCAGCTCACCACCGCCACCAAGATTGCCATGGATAATGGCGCCTCCGTGGTTCACGCCGAGGACCTCGACCAGGCGATGCGGGTGCTGCGCGGCGGCAAGGGCGCCGTCCTGTTGCTGGTCGACGTCGCGCTCGACATCCGCGACCTGGTGATGCGGCTCGAGGCCGAGCACATCCATGTGCCGATCGTCGCCTGCGGCATTACCAATGACGCCCGCGCCGCCGTCGCCGCGATCCATGCCGGCGCCAAGGAGTACATCCCGCTGCCGCCGGATCCGGGGCTGATCGCGGCGGTTCTCGCCGCGGTCGCCAATGATTCCCGCGACCTGGTCTACCGCGACGAGGCGATGGCCAAGGTGGTGCGGCTGGCGCAGCAGATCGCCGGCTCCGACGCCTCGGTGATGATCACCGGCGAGTCCGGCACCGGCAAGGAAGTGCTGGCGCGCTACGTTCACACCCGCTCGCACCGCGCCAAGAAGCCGTTCATCAGCATCAATTGCGCCGCGATCCCCGAGCACCTCCTGGAATCCGAATTGTTCGGCCACGAGAAAGGCGCCTTCACCGGGGCCATCGCGCGCCGGATCGGCAAGTTCGAGGAAGCCACCGGTGGCACGCTGCTGCTCGACGAAATCAGCGAGATGGATGTGCGGCTGCAGTCAAAACTGCTGCGCGCCATCCAGGAGCGCGTCATCGATCGCGTCGGCGGCACCCGCCCGGTACCCATCGACATCCGCATTATCGCCACCTCGAACCGTAACCTGACCGACGCCGTGCGCGAGGGCACCTTTCGCGAGGATCTGCTGTTCCGGCTCAACGTCGTCAACCTCAAGATTCCCCCGCTGCGCGAACGCCCGGCTGACATTCTTGAACTGGCGCAGCATTTCGCCAAGAAATATGCCGACGCCAATGGTGTGCCGGTGCGACCGATTTCGGCGGAAGCGCGCCGCGTGCTGACCGTCAATCGCTGGCAGGGCAACGTCCGCGAATTGGAAAACACCATCCACCGCTCGGTGCTGATGGCCCATGGTGACGAGATCGGCGCCGACGCCATCCTGACCCCGGACGGCGACCGGCTCGACCTCGCCAAGACCGTTCCGGCCGTGGCGCATGCCACCTTCGCCGCCGAACAGGTGACGCGCGCGCTGGTCGGCCGCACCGTCGCCGATGTCGAGCGCGATCTGATTCTGGAAACGCTGAAGCATTGCCTCGGCAACCGGACCCACGCCGCGAATATTCTCGGCATCTCGATCCGCACCCTGCGCAACAAGCTGAACGAATACGCCGATGGCGGCCTGCCGATTACGCCTGCCGGCTCCGGCGATTATCGCGCGGTAATGGGGGCGATGGGCTAGGCGAAGGCAAAAGCCTCTCAGCCGTCATTGCGAGTTCAGGGAAAGCCAATTGGCTTTCCCTGAACTCGCAATGACGTGGAGAAGCCAATGCACTCCCGATAAAGACTCGCTTTTTCACGAATATTTCGGCGCGTCCGGCTTGCGGAAAATCTGGATCGGCTCGCCCGGCACCAGTCGCGGCCGGTTGAACATCGCATAGGCGTACAGCGCGAGGTAGCTGATCGACAGCGCGCCGATCACGGCCAGGGCCCAGGTCGCCAGCCGTTTCATGCAGCAAGCCCGCGCCGCGCCAGGCGGCGCTGCCACAGCCAGATCAGCGGCACGATCACCAACTCACCGACGAGACTGAGCAGAATTCCGATGGTGGGAAAGCCGTGCGCGATCACCGCCAGCAATCGCGGAACGGCGCCAAGCACCAGGATAAATGTCACCCCGGCGATACGCTCGCCATGCTGCTCGATGGCCGGAATGGCCGACCAGTAGATCAGCCCGATCGCCAGCAGCATGCCCTTGAGAAAGCGGACATAGCTGTCCATGGTCACGTCGGTGATGCCGCCGCTGAAGCTGGTGCCGATCAGCACGCCGGCCAGACCGAAGCCCACCGCGGCGAGGCCGGTCAGCGCAATCGCCGCCTGAAGCAGTCTTCGTTCCACGCATCACCTCCTTCGGGGCAAGGCAGGCCTGACGGCCGGTTCACCGCACCGACCCTCTACCTGCGGCATCTCGCCGGATTGGGCAACCAGGCAAGGTGGCGCGGCGGTGCTTGCACCGACCGCCCGAATGGTTAGCTTGCCCGGTGAGTCGCGGCAGCCCCTGCCCGTCCTGCCTCCCGAGACGCCATGCCGAGTTTTACCCCGCATCAGGACGCCGCGCTGAAAGCCGTCGATGACTGGCTGAAAGCCAAGCCCGGCAAGAACGGCACGCCGCCGATCTTCCGGCTGTTTGGCTATGCCGGCACCGGCAAGACCACGCTGGCCCGCCATATCGCCGACAATGTCGACGGCGAGGTGAAATTCGCGGCTTTCACCGGCAAGGCGGCGCTGGTGATGCGCAACAAGGGCTGCGACGGCGCCTCCACCATCCATTCGCTGATCTACCGCGCCCGCGAATCCGGCGAGGAACAGCCGAATTTCGAGCTGTGGGACGACGCCCCCGCCTCCAAAGCCAAGTTGATCGTGATCGACGAATGTTCGATGGTCGATGCCGATCTCGGCCGCGACCTGATGTCGTTCGATTGCCCGCTGCTGGTGCTGGGCGATCCCGCACAGCTGCCGCCGATCCAGGGCGGCGGTTTCTTCACCGAGGCCGAGCCCGATGTGATGCTGACCGAGGTGCATCGCCAGGCCGAGAACGACCCCATCGTGCGGATGTCGATGGATGTGCGCGAGGGCCGCGAGCTCGATATCGGCCGCTATGGCGAGAGCGAGGTGATCTCGCGCTCCGAACTCGATCCCAGGCGCGTGATGGACGCCGACCAGGTGCTGTGCGGACGTAACAATACCAGGCGCGCCTATAATACGCGATTTCGCCTGCGCCTCGGCATCGAGGATCCCTTGCCGGTGGCGGATGACAAGCTGGTCTGCCTGCGCAACAACCGCAAGAAGGCGCTGTTCAACGGCGGCCTGTGGCGGGTCAAGGCGCGCTTGGTGTCAAAGTCGCAGATCATAGGCATGCGGCTGTCGCCCGACGAGGACTTTGGCGGCAAGGTTACGAAGGTGTCGGTGCGCGCGGACTGCTTCACCGGCGGCGTCGACAAATTGCCCTACGATCAGCGCAAGCCCTATGACGAGTTCGATTACGGCTATGTCCTGACCGTACACAAGAGCCAGGGCTCGCAATGGGACGATGTGGTGCTGTTCGACGAAAGCTTCGCGTTCCAGGAAAGTCGCGCGCGCTGGCTCTATACCGGCATCACCCGGGCAGCAAAGCGGCTCAGCATCGTGATCTGACGCACCGCGCGGTGTTCTGACGCAGGACGATCACCGTATCGCCTGGAACGTTGCCGTCCGGTTCCCGTTGGCCCTGTATCCAGAACATGCAGGAGTTACGATGCAATATCTCAAGACCTTGACGTCGGTCGCCCTGATCGGCGCGACCGCGCTGTCATTTTCGGTCCCGGCGATTTCGGCGCCGTTGATGGCGCAGCCAAAGCTGGCCCAGACCACCACCACCTCGCTGCCGACCGAGAATGTGCAGTATTATCGCGGCGGCGGCTATGGTCGCGGCCACGGCTATGGCGGCGGCTATCGCGGCGGTCGCGGCTACGGCCACCGTGGCGGCGGCGGCAATGGCGCGCTGATCGGTGGCCTTGCCGTCGGCGCGCTGATTGGCGGCGCCATCGCGGCGGGCGCGGCGCAATCCAATGCGCAGGCCCAGCAGGGTGCGAGTTACTGTTCGCAGCGCTACCGGTCCTATGATCCGAGGTCGGGCACCTATCTGAACAATGACGGCAATCGCTATTCCTGCCCATAGCAGCGCGCGCCATCAGCCAGCCGCGGGACACCGGTCCCGCGGCTTTTTGCTGGGCAATTGGCAAGGCCCGGCTACGATGGCCGTGCCGGTCTTTCCATTTCACGAACTCGTGTGCAAATTCCCGTAACGAGCGGGCCGCCGCTACGTATCTCTAAAACAGGACCCCACATCGCAATTGCGAAGCCGGCGTCACGGTCTAGACTGCCCCTATCCGGCCTTGCATTCCAGAGGACATCCCATGCGCCGATCCACTTTCAGCCGCTTGTCGCTTTGCGCCGCCGCCGTCGGCGCGCTGGCCATTTCATCCGTTTTCGTCGCACCGAGCTTCGCGGCGGAGGAGGCGGTGATCCTTCCCGCCCCCGCGATGGACGCCAAACCCGCCGACGGCCTGCAGACCGTGGTGGTCGCCGGCGGCTGTTTCTGGGGCGTTCAGGGCGTGTTCCAGCACACCAACGGCGTCGTCAACGCGGTTTCCGGCTATGCGGGCGGCGACAAGTCGACCGCCAATTACACCGCCATCAGCAGCGGCACCACCGGCCACGCCGAATCCGTGCAGATAAAATATGACCCGCAGAAGATCAGCTACGGCAAGATCCTGCAGATCTATTTCTCCGTGGTGCACGACCCAACGCAGCTCAATCGCCAGGGGCCCGACAGCGGCACCCAATATCGCTCGGAAATTTTTGCCACCACGGCCGAACAGAAGCAGGTTGCTGACGCCTATATTGCGCAACTCAACGCTGCCAAGGTCTACAAGAAGCCGATCGTGACAAAGGTGGGCTCGCTTGCCGGCTTCTTCCCGGCCGAGGCCTATCATCAGGACTACCTGACGCTGCACCCCAACCAGCCTTATATCGCCTATAATGACATCCCGAAGGTCGAGAATCTGAAGAAGATCTTTGCCGAAAATTACATCGAGAAGCCGACGCTGGTGAGCAATGCCAAGGTCACGAATTGACCGCGGGCGCCGTCAGCGACTTTGGAAGGAGACCCAATGAGCGATATTAAAACAACGTCCGGCAAGGTCGAGAAGAGCGACGCCGACTGGCGCCGCGAACTGAGCCCGATCCAATACGCCGTGCTGCGCGAAAAGGCGACCGAGCGGCCCGGTTCGGGCGAGTACGAACATGACCACACGCCAGGGACGTTCGTCTGCGCCGGCTGCGGCCAGACGCTGTTCGAATCCGACGCCAAATTTGATTCCGGTTGCGGCTGGCCCAGCTTCACGCAACCGGCGCTGGAGAGCCATGTCGACGAGGAGCGCGACGTGACCCACGGCATGGTGCGCACCGAAGTGCTGTGCTCGAAGTGCAACGGCCATCTCGGACACGTCTTCCCGGACGGTCCGGGACCGACCGGATTGCGCTATTGCATCAACTCGGCGGCCTTGAAACTACAGCCGAAGTAAATACATCCAGTCTTATGGAATTTGTTAACCGCCCCGTGTGACCACCTGCTGGTCGCCGGGGCGTTTCTGTCTCTGCCGGCAACACTGCCTCAAATTACGACATGCCCTATCGGCGTGCACTTTTGAAAAACAATAAGAGAGCTTCGTTATGTCGACCCGTTCCAACCGTTGGCTGCTCGGCCTTGCACTGGCAGGCCTGATCCTCGAAACCGTGATCGCGCATCCGGCGCTGGCCACCGACAAGGTCATGCTGTTCAAGGTCATTACCGCGCGCGACGAAATCATCATTGGCATCAATGACGAAGAACTGTCGCAGTTCGAAAGCAAGAATGCCGGCGGCGTGGCACGGCATCTGGCGACCAAGGGCACGCTGACAGCCTGGCAATATGCCGTGCGCAAGGCCGAGGCCGGCGCGCTCGAACAGGCGCCGCTGCGCCAGATCGGGCTGTTGTCGGGCGATGCGCTGCGCGTCGAGCCCTATACCACGCCGCTGAAGATCGTTCCGCTTCCGGATATGACCGGGCAATAACAACAATTCGGCGCGACGGAGCCCGCTGCCGCACCGCTTTTGTCCGGTAAACCACTCCAATCACTTGTATTACGACGATCTTACCAGCGGGAATCAGCGATTCATCATGCTGCGTTCCGGCTGTCGCATTCCGCTGAAACGTGCTTATATCAGGGTCTGTCCAGAAATGATGTTCCGCGCGCTGCCAATCGGCTGCCGTCGCGAAGTAGGCGTCGTTTCGTTGCGTACATTCATTTGAGGTCACTGACCATGGCAGCTTTCAGCTACAACACCGCCGCAGAATTGTTTCCCGCCGCCATCCGCAAGAAGAAGCGCGCCGGCTTTGCCTATCGCCGCTTCGACACCGCGGCCGCCGCGGTGCAATTCGCGATCGAACAGCTTCCGGCGGATTCGCTGAACGGCGCCTATCTGCAGGTCGACGAGGCCCGCTTCGACCAGAGCGGCATCCGCACGCTGTATGAGAGCGAGGATTTTCCGCTGGAACGCCGCGCTCCCGAGCCCGTGGCCGAACCGGCCACCGACGACGCCGACGCGGCGTAAGCCGGCCCCTCCTCTACATCCTTGGTTGCTTATCCAGCCACTTCCGCAACATCCGCATATTGCGGATGTTGGCCCGGAACATGACGTCGAAGGCATCGCCGACAAAGGGCACGATGCCGACGGCGCCATCCAGGGCGACATTGCCGAGCATCCGCGCCGTGACATGCCAGGGCGCGCCCAGCGCCCTCGCCTCCTTCACCAGCCACAGCGAGATCGCGGTGGTGATGATGTCGCCGATCACCGGCACCAGCCCGATCAGCCCGTCGATGCCGTAGCGGATATTGGTACCGGGCACCACGAAGGCAACATCCAGCAGTTTCGCCAGTGCTTCCAGCCGCGCCAGCCGCTGCTCGCGCGTCAGATTATCGAACGGGTTCGACGAACCGTTGAAACCAAAGCGAAAGCCGCCGGCGCCAGGACCGACCTGCTCGGGACGAAGCTCAACCCCGTCCTGATCGATAATCGGGCCACGCGTCGCCGGGCCGGTCGGCCGGTGCCGTTGGGCGGTGCGTGGAAAAAACTGTTCATTCGACATTCCGGTCACATGGGTAGCGCCATGCGGTTGCGCAAGCGGCATCACGCCGCGCGAGTTCGCGGAACATTTCGCATTGGCGATGCCACAGGATCGCCAGCCTATTTAGACGCTCTCGAATTGAATTATGTCCGAACATATGTATTCTCATCCACTGGGAACTGGCCTGGGGTGACACATGCGACGACCATTAGCGGATGTGTGCCTCGACATTGCGAGCTTCGCCCAGGAGCGAAAGCACGAATTCCTGTCCTATATCCTGCGGCTGGCCGCGGCGGAGGCCTATAAGAGCACTGCCGAGGAAGACGCCTTCGAGCTGCCGAGATCGAAACGGCTGGCGTCGCAGGAGTTGATCGCCGGGATCTGGGACTGGGACATCATCAACGACCGCAGCTATCTCGATCCGGTGTCCGCCGGCTTCTTCGACGTCGATCCTGACAGCGCCGCGTGCGGCCTGCCCAACATGGCCTATCTGAGCGCCATTCATCCCGACGATGTCGCGACGGTGGAAGCCGCGATCACGCAGGCGATGCGCCACGGCGGCTTGTACGAGGCGGAATACCGCCTGATCAAGAACGACCGCCTGACCTGGGTCTATGCCCGCGGCAGTTGCACGCTGGACCGCTCTGGCCAGCCGGTGCGGATGGTCGGCGCGGTGATCGACATCACCCATGACAAGTCGATGCACTGAGCCGCGCGCCAACCGCCTCATTCCTTCGGCAACTCGCCGGGCTGTTTCACCGTCATCGCGGTCGGCTCCACCTCGTGGCCACCGACCGCGATCGGCGCCTCGAGCAGTCTCGGCGCGAGATCGGGATCGACGATGAAATACGGCGCCAGCGGATCGCCGGTTGAAGCCGGATTGTCCTTCCATTCCGTCCGCCGCGGCACGCGGTCGAGGCCGATCGGATAGACCGTGACCTGATTGCCGAGAATGCGGATGCGCAGGAAATTGCGAAACGCGTCCAGCCGCATCGCGCTGAAGGCGTCATTGTGGTTCATGTCGGCGTAGCGGCAGGTCAGCATCAGATTGAACCCGAAGATCAAGCCGGCGAGCCCGCCGCCGAGCAGAACCATGGGCACGCCGAGCTCGATCAGCCACGCCCACCACGGGCCCTGCGCCCGAAATCCGAACGTCGCGGCATCGAAAGCGCTGAACAGCCGGGTCAATCCGAGCAGCGCGATGAACTGCACGCCGGCATGCAGCACAGCGAGGCCGACCGCCTTTTTCAGTGATTTCTTTTCCTGATAGCCGGAATAGCCGATGAAGCCGGCGGCCAGCACCAGGAAGCTGATGACGCCGACATCGCCGCGCGGCAGCATCGACATCGCAAAACCCAGGATGGTGAAGATGGCGCCGAGCAGTAGCGAGAAGCCGTAATTGGTCAGCGGGAATTTGAAATTGCCCGACAGCAGTCGCCGGCTGGTCACCTTGTCCGGATAGCAGCTGTCCGCCAGCGTCAGCACCGGCTTCGGCTGGTGGCGCAGCCAGGCGGCATGGAGCTGATCCGGCAGATGATGGGTGCCGTGCAGGAACGCGCCACCGCCGCCGGAGGTGATGTATTGCGTGCCGAGATCGCTTTCGTAGCGACAGTAATGATGGCTGTCGCCCGACAGAACCAAGGGGATCTTGATCGACTTGCCGGCATTGTCGGCGATCGCCGCGGCATAGCTCAGCGTGCGGTAGGAATTGGTTTCCTGCTCGGCGCCGTACCAGCCGGGCTCGGCGCTGCACAGGATCACATTGGCGTTCTGCGGCATCGCCTTGGCGATGGCGACGAAGTAATCCGCCTGCGGCTGGTCCATGTCGGCGACCAGCGCGATGTCGATGCCCCATACCCAGGCCTGTTCGGTGAGCTTGAAGCCGAAATAGCTGCGGCGCTGGCAGGTCCGCCAGTTGCCGATCGCGGTCGGCTTGGCGCGGCAGAACAGCGCAAGGAAATTCACCAGCCCGTCATACCAGTCATGATTGCCGGGAATCAGCATCACCCGCGGCTGTTCCGCGCCGGGCTTGCGCTTCGGAAAGGCGAATTGATACGGCGCGCGGGTCTTGATGCTGTATTCGTCGCGCGTCGCGGTGGGATAGACTTCGTCGCCGCCCATCACCAGCGCCGCCGCGCGCGGCAGCGTGTGCGTCCTGCCCTGATAGGTCAGCTCCAGCCGCGGCCGCGCCAGCAGCGAGGCGATGGCATAGGTGGCATCGAAACCGTCGCCGAGGTCGGCGACGAAATCCAGCCACACCGCGCCGTCGGCATCACGGTGCTTGGCCATGTGCGCGGAGATATCATCGCGGCCGGCGACATCGGCCTCGCTGGTATCGAGCGCGGCCTCGATCAGCCGGCGGTCGGCATATTGGCCGAACAGATCGGCGGTGATCACCCGGCCGAGCAATTTCAGCAGCAGCCCCGGATTGAACCAGCTGGTCATCACCGGATAGTCGGCCAGCTCGGCCAGGGTCGGGCGGTTCTGGTTTTTCGGCAGCGCGCTGAGTTTTCGAGCCATCATGCATCCCTGTGACCGACGGTCACAGGGTCGATGACAAATGCCAAACCGTCAACTTAAAATTGCAACGCGCCCTTGTTCACCCGTTCTGTCGCTTCATCTCCCGGCGGCCAGGCGATCGGCGAAATAGGCGATCGTCTTGCGATAGATCGTGGCCCGGTTCCACTCGCGCATCGCTTCAAAATTCGCGGTGCCCTCGCCATAGGGCGCGCCGTTCTTGAAGCCGGCGGTATGCAGCAGATTGGCGGTGGAGGCCAGCACGTCGGGCACCGAATGCCGGAGATCGACATGGCCGTTGCCGTCGAAATCGACGCCGTATTTGATGTAGGACGACGGCAAGAACTGCGTCTGGCCGAGCTCGCCGGCGAAGGCGCCGATCAGGTCCGACTTCGGCAAATCCCCGCGTTGAAGAATCTTCAGCGCCGCCAGCAGCTCGCCCTGGAACAACTCGGTGCGGCGACAATCATGCGCCATCGTCGCGAGGGTGCGGATCACCGGCATCTTGCCGATGTCGCCACGGCCGAAATCGGATTCCAGCCCCCAGATCGCCACCACGATCTGCGGCGGCACGCCAAACCGCGCCTCGATCCGCTGCAGCAGCGCGGCATGCTTCTGCAGCATCTGCAGCCCGATCGAGATGCGGCCCTGCCCCACGCGCGTCGAGACATATTGCTCGAAGGTCTTGTTGAAGGTGCCGCGCTGGCGGCGGTCGAAATTCAGCACCGCGGGATCCATGGTGACGCCGGCGAAGGCGGTCTGGATCACGCCCGGCGAGATCCCGGCGGCGGTCGCCTCCTGCTGCATCGAGGCCACGAAGGTGTTGAAATCGCCGCCGCAGCGCGCGGCCATCGCCGGCGCCGCCAGCAGAAACGGCGCCAGCATCAGCGCGCCTGCCACCTTCACGAAACGTCGTCCCAACATGCGAATGTCCCTCTGCTGTGGTCGCCACCATGCCACGCGATCCGCGCCGCCGTCAAAATCCCGGCCGCGGCCAGGCGCCGCGGCAAGGCACGATGCGACGCGGCTTTGCAATCCCGCGACGCTGGCGCGCCCGGGGTGTGCTGCATTCCCTGCCCCCCTGAGAGGGCGCGCGGAACGCCGGGTGCCCGATGCACCCATGGCCTGTGCGCGATGCCGTAGTCGGCAAGTAGTGATGCGCACAGCAACTT
>JACMOT010000347.1 GCA_014377915.1 Tardiphaga sp. | reverse complement strand
CAGAGATGCACACACTTTACTTCTTTGCCTCAAGCGACTGCGACAAAGGCGTTCTCGCTTTGAATTACGACAGCTAGAGTCTGATCCGTTAGGATGAAATACTCATGTCCCGGACGCGGTGCGGCATTCTTATGCCGCTCCGCAGAGCCGGGACCCTACCAAGTGCAGAATTTCATGGCGGTCCCGGCTCTGCGGAGCACTACGCCTCCTTGCGGAGGCGCAATGCACCGCGTCCGGGACACGATTCGAGCAAACTGAATCTGACTCTAAGAGTCGCGGCTTCACGGTGACGGCTCGCGGGGAGCTCCAGCGTCGTTATTGGCCCTAACCTACTCCGCTGCCTCGCGCACATAACGCGCGGTCGGAGTGCGCATTGTCACCAGTTCCTCGGCGGCACTGGGATGCACGGCGATGGTGGCGTCGAAATCGGCCTTGGTGGCTTTCATCTTGACGCAGATGCCGAGCACCTGGATCAGTTCGGCGGCCTCATGCCCGACCAGATGACAGCCGACGACGATGTCGGTGCTGGCATCGACGATCAGTTTCATCAGCACGCGGCTTTCGCTGCCCGACAAGGTCGCCTTGATCGGCTTGAAATTGGTCTTGTAGATATCGACATGGCTGAATGCCGCGCGGGCTTCCGCCTCGGTCATGCCGACGGTGCCGACTTCCGGCTGCGTGAATACAGCGGTCGCGATGTTGCTGTGGTCGACCTTCACCGGCCGTTTGCCGAACACCGTATCGGCGAAAGCGTGGCCCTCGCGAATCGCCACCGGCGTCAAATTGATATGGTTGGTGACGTCGCCAACCGCGTAGATGTGCGGCACGTTGGTCTGCGAGAATTCGTTGACGGCGATCCCGCCATGGGCAGGTTTGACATCCACACCGGCCTTTTCCAAGCCGAGACCGGCGATGTTGGGATGGCGTCCGATCGCGAACATCACCTGGTCGGAGGCGAGGCTCGACCCGTTCGACAGATGCGAGGTGAATTCGTGGCCATGCTTCTCCACCGCGTTGACGACGCAACCGGTGAGGATGGTGATCCCCTCCTTCTCCATCTCGCCGCGGACATGGGCCCGGACGTCCTCATCGAAGCCGCGCAAAATATTGTCGCCGCGATAGATCACCGTCACGTCGGACCCGAAGCCGGCGAAAATGCAGGCGAATTCCAGCGCGATGTAGCCGCCGCCCTGGATCACGATGCGTTTCGGCAAGGTCGGCAGATCGAACACCTCGTTGGACGAGATGACGTGCTCGATGCCCGGGATGGCCTGACCATGATTGGGCGCGCCGCCGGTGGCGATCAGGATATGTTTGGCGCGCACGGCCTCGCCGGTGGAGAGACGAAGCATATGCGGATCCTCAAATACCGCGCGGGCCTTGACGGTGCGAGCGCCGGCCTTCTCGACATTGGCGGCATAGATGCCCTCGAGCCGGGCGATCTCCTTGTCCTTGTTGGCGATGAAAGTCGGCCAGTCGAAGGTCGCAGTCGGAATCGTCCAGCCGAAACCCGCAGCGTCGTCGATATCGCGGCGGATGTGCGAGGCATAGACCATCAGCTTCTTCGGCACGCAGCCGCGGATCACGCAGGTGCCGCCAAAGCGATACTCCTCGGCCACCATGACGCGGGCGCCATAGCCGGCGGCGATCCGCGCGGCGCGTACGCCGCCCGAACCACCACCAATTACGAACAGATCGACGTCGAAGTCAGCCATTTCTTGCCTCACGCGGTGGGGAGATCACACGAGATGACTTCCCGGATTTGCTAGATTTCCTTGCCGCGCTTGCGCATCTCGGCACGGAACTGGCCATTGACCTCTTCCGAGAAAGCCTGCGCCCACTGCTGCATATAGTTCATGCTGGCGGAGATCGACTGCGGTTCCTGCGCCAGCAGCTTCTGGCCAAGCGGCGACTTGTAGAACGCCGCGAGGTCCTTCAACTCCGGTTCGGTGAAATCGCTGGCGTAGATTCGCGCCATCTGCTCGCCGATTTCCTTGTCGCGACCGGCCATCGCCTGCGCCACGACCAGCGCGACCTCGTTGAGGTCCTTCTGATAGTTCAGATTGCTCTGCAGCAACGAATCCTTGACCCGCTGGACCATGTTCGGAATGGCGTTGGCATACATCGCGCCGGCGTTCTTCATCGCCAGAATTTCCTTGGCATAGCCGATCGCGGCCGCCGATGCCGGCTTGATCGGCCGGGTCTGGCCTTGCGGCGACGGCACCTGCGCCCACGCCGGCAGCGCCGAGGCTGCGAGGCCGAGCATCAGCCCGGCGGCCAGCACGATCGTTGAGCTATTCTTCATCCTTATTCTCCTTAGGTTGCGGCGTCAGGGCCGCTCGAAAACGCGAATACCGGCGGGGCCCGCCAACATGGCGATGCTGGCGAGTCCGATGAAAAGCCCGTGCTCAACGACGCCCGGGATCGAATTGAGAAGCCCGGCCAGACGGGGCACATCGGTAATCTGCCCGAGATGAGCATCGATGATCCAGTGACCGCCATCGGTGACGAAAGCATGGCCGTCCGGGCCTGCCCGTACCGTCATTTTTCCGGATAGGCCGCATAGCTCGAAGGCCCGGACGATGGCACGCTGCGTGGCGCCCAGACCAAACGGGATCACCTCGATCGGCAGCGGAAAGCGACCGAGGGTCGCCACCCATTTGGAATCATCGGCGATGACGATCATGCGGTCGGAGGCCGCGGCGACGATCTTTTCCCGCAGCAACGCCCCGCCGCCGCCCTTGATCAGGTTCAACGCGGCGTCGATCTCGTCGGCGCCATCCACCATCAGGTCGAGCCGATCGATCTCATCCAGGGTGGTGAGCGGAACGCCGCAGCGCACCGCGTCGGCGCGGGTCGCCTCCGAAGTCGGCACGCCGATCACCTTGAGGCCCCCCTGGACCCGCTCGCCCAACAGTTCGACGAAATGTTTTGCCGTCGATCCCGTTCCCAGGCCCAATTTCATCCCGTCACGGACATGCTCCAGCGCCTGGGCGGCGGCTTGCCGTTTCAGTTCATCCATCGTCATCGTGGCCGGGGTCCTTGACGTTTCGATCGGTCCCGCGGGCGGGAAGCGCAGGCTTATCTAGCGACGTTTGCCGGCAAGGAACAGGGGCATACAGCCCCGCCGGGCGATCACACACCGGTCAAAATCACACCGCGGCCACTTGCACGATCGACGATCGGTCGGTAGCCATCCGCCATGACGCATTTTCCCCTTGTTGTATTCGATCTCGACGGCACGCTGGTGGACACCGCGCCCGACCTGATCAGCGCGCTGAACTGGGTGCTGGACCGCGAGGGTCTGGCGCCAGTGCCGTTGGAATCCGCGCGCAAGATGATCGGCCAGGGCGCGCGGCGCCTGATCGAGCGCGGCCTCGAACTGGAAGGCCGCGAGATGGGCATGGCAGACGTCACCCGCCTCACCACCGACTTCATCGACTATTATGCCGCGCACATCGCCGACGCCTCCCGGCCATTCGACGGCCTCACCGAAGCGCTCGACGAACTTGAATCCGCTGGCTATCGCTTCGCGGTCTGCACCAACAAGCTGGAATGGCTGTCAAAGCTGTTGCTCGGGCAACTCGGCCTCACATCGCGGTTTCGGGCGATCTGCGGCGCGGACACGTTCGGGATTTCCAAGCCCGATCCAGTGATCCTGCAGCAGACCGTCGCACAGGCCGGCGGTGTGATGTCGGCGGTGGTCATGGTGGGCGACGCTGGTCCGGATATCGGCGTGGCCCGCCGTGCCGGGATACCGGTGATCGGGGTCGAATTCGGTTATACCGACGTCCCGATTGCTGATCTCAAGCCGGATCGTTTGATTGCCCACTTCCGTGAATTACTACCCGCAGTTGAGGATCTATTGGCGAAGAAAGCCCGCTAATGGCTTCGCAACACTGAGAATTTCGGTTCCATCCGAAAACCTGTTAACCATCAATTAACAGCCGCTGCCCCGGTGGTTGCGTCGAATTGTCTGCACTTCTATGTTGGAATGGAAATTGCGGTTCGCCGCGCAAAGTGACGGATACGCCATGCGTAGAGTAATTGTATTGACAGCGGTCGGACTTAGTCTGGCTGGCTGTGCGTCTTTTTCGATGGATTCGTTGCGCCCGGCGCCGACTCCCGTCACCGTACAGTTTGATTCTATTCCGCCCGGCGCGGATGTCGTGACCTCGATCGGGCCAAGCTGCAAAACGCCCTGCTCAATCCCGCTGGCGACCGAGACGGGTTTCAGCGCGACCTTCACCCTTGCCAAGTTCCAGCCGATGACGGTCCCCGTTACCGTGACACGGACAGCGGGCGACTTTACCAGCCCAGCGACCACAGTGGTTGATCCCAGCCCGGTGATGGCGGAACTGCAGCCGATGGCACCGCCGCGACGGGCCGCGCGCAAGGCGGCAGCCAAGAAGCGGTCGTCCGCCGCGCCGGCTACCGGAACCCCGTTTCCGGCCCCTACCCGATAGATTCAACTTCAACGGTCGGAATAGTTTCCGCACCGATTGTGCCGCCCGTGCTGCGTGACTACATTGAGAGGACGGCTATCGATGCCGTCCGCTATGACGTCAGTCCTCTGCAGCCAAGGCGTTTTGAATGACCGTATCCGCGTTAGTGCCTGATCTGACCACGTCCGCGATGATCGACCCGTTCGGCCGGACAATCAGCTATCTGCGCGTGTCGGTGACCGATCGTTGCGACCTGCGCTGCTTCTATTGCATGTCGGAAGACATGACCTTCCTGCCCAAGGCCGACCTGCTGACGCTGGAAGAACTCGACCGGCTGTGCTCGACCTTCATCGCCAAGGGCGTCACCAAGCTGCGGCTCACCGGCGGCGAACCGCTGGTCCGGCGCAACCTGATGTCGCTGGTGCGGTCGCTGTCGCGCCATCTCAAGACCGGCGCGCTGCATGAGTTGACCCTGACCACCAACGGTTCGCTGTTGGCTAAATATGCCCAGGAACTGGCCGATTGCGGCGTCCGCCGCATCAACGTGTCGATGGACACGCTCGACCCCGAAAAATTCCGCGCCATCACCCGATGGGGCGATCTCGGCAAGGTTCTGGCCGGAATCGATGCCGCGCAGGCCGCCGGTCTGGCCGTCAAGATCAACGCGGTGGCCTTGAAGGGCATGAACGAAGACGAAATCCCCGATCTGATGCAATGGTGCCATGCCCGCGAAATGGCACTAACGCTGATCGAGGTGATGCCGATGGGCGATATCGGGGAAGGCCGTATTGACCAATACGTGCCGCTGTCGCTGCTGCGCGCCCGACTGGCCAGCAAGTTCACATTGACCGATTTGCCCGACGATACCGGTGGCCCTGCCCGCTACGTTCGCATCGCCGAGACCGGCGGCAAGCTCGGCTTCATTACCCCGATGACGCATAATTTCTGCGAATCCTGCAACCGCGTCCGTATCACCTGTACCGGCACAATCCACACCTGCCTCGGCCATGAGGACGCTTCGGATCTACGCGCGCCGCTGCGCGCCTCCTCCGCCGATACCCTGCTCAGCCAGACGATCGACCGCGCCATCGGACTGAAACCGAAGGGCCACGACTTCATCATTGACCGTCGCCACAACCGGCCAAGTGTCAGCCGGCATATGAGCGTCACCGGCGGCTGATAGCTGCGCTGCGCGACCTGTAAAGGCCGATTCCCCGGCCAAAGCCCTGCGTCAATCTGTCAAATTACCAATTGACGGCGACTTGGCGCGCTGAAATGGTGCCGCCGCGCCACGTCGCCCCCAGCAATTAGCTGCTTTTTCCGGTGAGGAAAAACAAGTCAGCGGGATGGAGACGGGTTCAAGGGGAGAGCGGTGGACGTCCTTAAAATCACACGTGCGATCGATGGTCTGAGCGACCTGTTTGGTTTCATTGCCAAATGGCTTGTGTTGCTTGCCTGCCTGATCAGCGCGGGCAACGCCACGATCCGTTATCTCTTCAACTACAGTTCGAACGGCTGGCTGGAAATCCAGTGGTACATGTTCGGCGGCATCGTTTTCCTCGGCGCTTCGCAGACGCTTCGCCTCAATGAGCATGTCCGCGTCGATCTGGTCTATTCGGCGGTGTCCGATCGCGCGCGGCTGTGGATCGATATTGTCGGTTTCGTGCTGTTCCTGCTGCCCGCGATGACCTTCCTGCTGTATCTCACCACGCCGTTCTTCCTGAATTCGTGGCGCCTGCAGGAGGTCTCCAGCAATGCCGGCGGCCTGATCCTGTGGCCCATCAAAGGCGTGCTGCCGCTCGGATTTCTGCTGCTGCTGTTGCAGGGCCTGGCCGAACTCGCCAAGCGAATCGCCGCGCTCGCCGGTGTGGTCAAGCTCGACACCCATTATGAAGCGCCGCTGCAATAGCCGCCAATTGATCAGTCAGGACTAACCGATGTTTTCCTTTGGCGTAATGCCCCCGCTGATGTTCGGCACCATGATCTCGTTCATGCTGATCGGATTCCCGGTGGCGTTTTCGCTCGCCGCCGTCGGTCTGTTTTTCGGCATCGTCGGTATTCTCACCGGTCACTTCGACTCGGTGTTCCTGCAGGCGCTGCCGTTCCGTTTTTACGGCACCATCTCCAATGACCTGTTGTTGTCGATCCCGTTCTTCACCTTCATGGGCGCCATCCTCGAGCGCTGCGGCCTCGCCGAGGACCTGCTCGAAGGTACCGGCCAGCTGTTCGGCAAGATCCCCGGCGGCCTCGCTTACGCCGTGATCATCGTCGGCGCCGTGCTCGGCGCCATCACCGGCACCGTCGCGGCCTCGGTGATCGCGATGGGCGTGATCTCGCTGCCGATCATGATCCGTTACGGCTATGACATGCGGGTCGCCACCGGCGTGATCGCGGCGTCCGGCACCATCACCCAGCTGATCCCGCCCTCTCTGGTGCTGATCGTGCTGGCCGACCAGCTCGGCCGCTCCGTCGGCGACATGTATCTTGGCGCCATCGGCCCCTCGATCCTGCAGGTGGTGATCTTCATCCTGTACATCGTGGTGCTGTCGATCATGCGTCCGAACGCGATGCCGCCGCTGCCGGCCGACGTCCGCGAGCCCCTGAACTGGAAACTGGTCAGCCGCGTGCTGTGGGGCATGATCCCGTCGATCGTGCTGATCTTCCTGGTGCTCGGCACCATCGGCATGGGCCTGGCCACCCCCACCGAAGCCGGCGCGATGGGCGCGGTCGGCGCCATGGTGCTGGCCGCCCTGCACCGCCGCCTGACCTGGCCGCTGGTCGAGCAGGCGATGACCTCGACGATGCGCCTGACCTCGATGGTGGTGTTCATCCTGATCGGCTCGACCTGTTTCAGCCTCGTGTTCCAGGGCATGGACGGGGCGCGCTGGATCGAGCACCTGCTGGCCGGGCTCCCCGGCGGCGCGCTCGGCTTCCTGATCTTCGTCAATATCTTCGTGTTCTTCCTGGCGTTCTTCCTCGACTTCTTCGAGATCGCCTTCATCATCATCCCGCTACTGGCGCCGGTCGCCAGCAAGCTCGGCATCGATCTGGTGTGGTTCGGCGTGCTGCTCTGCGTCAACATGCAGACCTCGTTCATGCACCCGCCATTCGGCTTCGCGCTGTTCTATCTGCGCGGCATCGCGCCACCGTCGGTGAAGAGCTCGGACATCTACTGGGGCGCGATGCCCTGGGTGTTCATGCAGATCATCCTGGTGGTAATCGTGATCTGGTGGCCGGGGCTGGTCACCTACTGGATCGACACCACCGCCGTCGACACCAGCAATGTGAAGATCGAAATCCCGCAGATCGAAATGCCGGCGCTGGACTTCGGACCGTCGAAATAGGTAGCAGCCATACGGCGCGAAACTGCGACACCGTGCCGTCGTCCAACAGGACGCGATGAATCCGCACCGCGTCCGATTGACCAACTCAATTGTCCCGCCGCAGCGGCTTCCTCGCTGCCGTCAACAACAGTTCATTGGGTCCTTCCCAGCCATCCTGCGTTTGATAGCGGCCAAGCGCTCGCTCCATATCGGCCCATGCGGCTTCTGCTTGCCCTGCGTCAAGGCCATTCACAATTTGCAAGATCGGTCCCGCCGAAGTCCGGATGAACGTCATGTAGTCCCTGACGGAGGGAAGCAGGAACGGCGCGGCGATCCTGGCCGTCGCGACTTCGCTGAATCCTGCCCGCTTGAACAGGTCATCGATCAGGCCGGGCTTGCCAAGACTGAGCAGGCCGCCGGGCTGAAATGGATCCCGCGGTGGCAGGCCGGCGTGGCTAAGCGCCGTCGACATCAGCGTCGTCACACAGGGATTGGCTTGCGGCGCCCCGAACACCATCGTACAGACGCCGCCGCCAGGCTTCAGCACGCGCGCCATCTCGCGCAGCCCTTGCAAGGGATCGCCGAACAACATCAGCCCAAGCCGGCAGACCACCGCGTCGAACCGCGCGTCCTCGACCCGCAGCGCCTGGCCGTCGGAGATGCGGGTCTCGACATGGCGATGCCCTGCGGCGGCGATTTCCCGCGCGGCGAAGCCGAGAATTTCAGGCGACAGATCGGTGGCCAGCACATGGCCCTGGGGGCCGACCCGCTCGGCGATATCCAGGGTCTGGTCGCCGGCGCCGGCGGCCACATCGAGGACGTGGCAGCCCGGCTTCACCCCGGCCATTTCAAGCATCGCCCGCGTCGCCTGCCGCAGCCAGGGCCGAATGATCGCGCCGGAGTCACGCCAGCCCCGGGCAGCGTTGTCCCACTGCGCCTGCATGGCGACGGTCGCGCTGTCGTTGTCGATGGAAGATCGGCGATTCATGGCAGGCCCTTTCGAACGACTGTCGGGGAGCATCACTCCGGTTTGACGTGGCCGTCGCGAACGATCGCTTTCCACTTGCCCAGTTCGCTCTGAAGTTGAACCGCGAATGCGTTCCGCGTCCCATTGACCGGCGTGTATCCCAGCGTTGCCAGCCGATCCCTTATCGCCGGCAGCGCCATGACATGTTCGATCTGCCGGTGCCTGGTATCGATCATATCGTCGGGGGTCCCGCCGGGCAGTATGATCCCGTTCCAGAATCCGACCTCGTGGTCCGGGATGCCGGCCTCTTCCAGCGTCGGAACATCGGGAAATTCCGCAGCACGCGTCTTGCCGGCAACGGCCAGCAGACGAAGCCTGCCGTCGCGCACCAGCGGCGCGACAATGGGAAGTGTGAGATGCAGGATCTGGGTATGGCCGGCAACCGTCGACGTCACGGCCGGAGGCCCGCCCTGGAACGGGACGTGCACCACGTCGAGCCCAAGCGTCTGTCTGAACAGCCGCTCGCTTGCCAGGTGGGGCGACGATCCATGGCCGGGCGAGGCGTAATTGTACTTGCCGGGATTTGCCTTCACCAGTTCGACAAGTTCCCTGATGCTGGTTGCAGGAACGGCCGGGTTGACCGAGATCGTTTCCGGGGCCGCAACCAGAAGCGTGACCGGCACGAAGCTGTCGGGAACCTGATAGGAAAGCTTCTCGCCGACGGCCGACTGAACGACGAAGTTCTGGTTGACGATGACCATCGTGCAGCCGTCAGGCAGCGCCCGGGCCGCCGCCGCGGTGCCGATCATTCCGCCGGCACCGGGAAGGTTCTCCACATAGAACCGTCCGCCGGCTTCGGAAAGCTTTTGCGCCAGCAGTCGCGCGATCACGTCGTCCGCCGAACCGGGCGGATAGGACACAATGATCCTCACAGCTTGCGGGCATTCGGCCCTGACGGGCTGCGCGATCGCCGACAACGCGAATAGCATCGTGCACAGCGCGAATATCAATCTTCGTTGGAAGGTGTTCATCTCTGTCTCCGGAAACCGGCAGGCCACCAACTCACAGGTGGCGGCGCGTCGAACCTAGAAGCCCGTCACCGTCTTCGTAAGCCGCGGGATTGCGCTACCCCGCCGCGGAAGTGCATGATCGGGTCATGTTCGACTGGAACGACCTGAAATACTTTCTGGCCGTCGCGCGGCATCGCAGCACGATCGCTGCGGGAAAATCGCTGCGGCTCAGTCAGTCGACGGTTCAGAGACGGCTGGCCGAACTGGAACGAGCGATCGGGCGGCCACTGGTGCAGCGGCATCCGTCGGGCTATCGCCTGACACAATTCGGCGAAGAGTTGCTGCCTCTCGCCGAGCGCATCGAAGCCGCGGTGACCGACTTCCAGCGTCGGGTCAACGACGAGGCGCACGATCTGACCGGCGTCATCCGGGTGACCTGCCCCGAGCCGGTTATTGGCCGCATGACCAAGTCCGCTCTGGTCGAACGCTTCCAGACCCTGCATCCTGGGCTCCGGATCGAGTTCGTGACCAGCGACCGATACCTCGACTTGTCGAAGGGCGAGGCCGACGTCGCCTTCCGATCCGGCGATACCGACGACGACCTTGTCGGCCGCAAGGTCGCCGACTCGATCTGGGCTGTTTACGCCAGCCAGGGTTACATCGACCTGCACGGCAAGCCGGCGACCGTGAACGACCTGCCGAACCATCACCTTGTGGGATTCGACCAGTCGCTCAGCGCGCACCGCGCATCGGTCTGGCTTCAGGCCGTGGCACCGGAGTCGAAATTGACGGCACGTACCAACAGTGTGCTGGGCCTGATCTACGCCGTGAAGTCGGGATTAGGCATCGGGCCCCTCCCCGCATCGCTGGGCGATGCCGAGCCCGATCTCGTCCGTGTGCTCGGGCCGATTGCAGAATTGTCGCGTAGCTGGCGCCTGCTGACGCATCCCGACCTCAGACATGCGCCGCGCATCGCGGCCTTCTTCGACTTCATTCTTCTGGAGCGGGAGTTGGTCAGATCCATTCTGGCCTAGCGGATCGACACCGCGATCGATACCAGCGACGTCGCGACCGATCTCCCCTGCCTTTGCCTGAACAGAAATGATCGACCGATCGAGCGCCGCACGCGCGCAAACGGTCCGCCTCTCATCATCCGGCAGGCGAACCGGACTGTTCGCCGCCGGTGGTGGGTGCGGCCGACTTCCCTGCCTTTCTGGCCGCACGCCAGTTTTCGAACCCCTGCACCACCACGAAGAAGGTCGGCACGAACAGGACCGCCAGACAGGTCGAGGCCATCATGCCGGAGAACACGGTGATGCCGATCGACTTGCGCGCATTGGCGCCGGCGCCGGACGCCAGCACCAGCGGCAGCACGCCGAGAATGAAGGCGAACGACGTCATCAGGATCGGCCGGAAGCGCGAGCGGGCCGCCGCGACCGCGGAGTCCAGCAACGGCCTGCATTCCCGCCCATGCAGTTCGAGCGCTACCTCGACGATCAGGATCGCGTTCTTCGCCGACAGCGCGATCAGCAGAATGATTCCGATCTGGGTGTAGAGGTTGTTTTCGATCCGCAGCGCCGTGAGCACCGCCACCGGACCGAGCAATGACAGCGGCACCGCCAGGATGACCGAAATCGGCGCGTACCAGCTTTCATATTGTCCGGCGAGCACGAGATAGACCAGCAACAGCGCCAGCCCGAACGCGTAATAGAGCTGGTTGCCGACGATCTTCTCCTGATACGACATGGCGGTCCATTCGAATCCGGTGCCCGGCGGCAGGGTCTTGGCGGCGATCTCCTCCATCAGCGCCATCGACTGGCCGGAGCTGTAGCCCTGCGCCGGCAGGCCGATCACCGTCGCCGCCGGATAGAGGTTGTAGAGACTGATCAGCGACGGCCCCACCGCCGGCGTGATCTTCGCTACCGTGCCGAGCGGGATCATGTCACCCTGCTGGTTGCGCACCATCAGGTTCTCGATGTCGCGCACGGTAAGGCGGAATCTGGCATCAGCCTGGGCGTAAACCTGAAAGGTGCGGCCGAAGCGGTTGAACTGGTTGACGTAGGACGCGCCGAGATAGGACGACAGGGTCGAGAAGACCTGGTCGGTGGTGACGTGCAACGTCTGGGTCTTGATGCGGTCGATCTCGACGTCGAACTGCGGCACCATCGCGCGGAACGGCGAACTGACCCGCTGCAGCGCGCTCTGGCTCTGCGCGTTGGCGGTGATCGCCGCGGTGACGGCCTGCAGTTTGCCGTAGTCGGCATTGCCATCGCGCAGCTCCACCTGCATGGCGAAGCCGGCGGCATTGCCGATGCCCTGGATCGGCGGCGGCGGGATGACCAGGATGCGCGCTTCCTGGATTGCGCCCAGTCGCTCGTTCAGCCCGACGAACAGCGAGCGCAGGTCCTGTCCGGGGCCGCGCTCGCTCCATTCCTTCAGGATCAGATAGGCGACCCCCGCATTGGCGAGGCTCGAACTATTGTCGAGCGCCGAGATGCCGGCGATGCTGATGACCTGCTCGACGCCCGGCGCCTTGCCGGCGAGTTCGCTGACCTGGTCGAGCACGCGCTGGGTGCGGTCGAGCGCGGCACCGTCGGGCAGTTGCACCGCCACCAGCAAATAGCCCTGGTCTTCGATCGGGATGAAACCGGTCGGCACCCGCGACAGGCCATAGAAGCCGATGCCGATCAGGATCAGCGCCGCGAGAACCGAGATGTGGCTGTGCGCCACGAGGCGGCCGACCAGGGCGGCGTAGCCCCTTTCCATGCGGTCATAGACCCTGTTGAAGCCGCGATAGAACGCGTTGCGCTGCTGCGGCGGCACCGGCCGGCGCAGCCACAACGCGCATTGCGTCGGCTTCAGCGTCGCGGCGTTGACCGCGCTGAGCAGCGCGGTGGCGGCGATCACCAGCGCGAACTGCGCATACATGCGGCCGGTCAGCCCGGGCAGGAACGCCGCCGGCAGAAACACCGAGATCAGCACCAGCGTGATGCCGACGATGGGAGCGAACAGCGCATTCATGGCGCTGATCGCGGCGTCGTGACCCGACATGCCCTGCTCGATGTTATGCGCCGCGCCCTCGACCACCACGATGGCGTCATCGACCACGATGCCGATCGCCAGCACGATCGCGAACAGCGTCGACAGGTTGATGGTGAAGCCGAGCGCGGCCATCGCGGCGAAGGCGCCGATGATGGTCACCGGCACCGTGGTCGCCGGCACCAGCATGGCGCGCCAGTCCTGCAGGAAGATCAGGATGACCACCAGCACCAGCAGGCCGGCCTCGATCAGCGTCTTGTAGACCTCGTCAATCGAGGCCGAAACGAACTTCGTGGTGTCGAACGGCGTATCGTACCGGATATCCTGCGGAAACCGCGCCGCCAGCGCCGCCATCTTTATTTCGACTGCCTTCTCGACCTCGAGCGCATTGGCCCCGGGCGATTGGAACACGCCGATGCCGACCGCCGGCTTCTGGTTGAGCGAGAACAGCTGGCTATAGGTCTGCGCCCCCAGTTCGACCGACCCCACGTCGCGCACCCGGGTGACATCGCCGCTGTAGCCGGTCTTGACGATGATGTCCTCGAACGCGGCGGGGTCGTCGAGCCGGCCGTTGACGTTCAGCGTGTACTGGAACGCCTGCCCCGCCGGTGTCGGCGGCATGCCGATCTGGCCGGCGGCGACCTGCTGGCTCTGCTGCTGGATCGCCTGGATGACGTCCTGCGGCATCAGCCCGCGCACCTGCAGCTTGCTGGGATCGAGCCAGACTCGCATCGCATACTGGCCGGCGCCGAACACCGTGACGTTGCCGACGCCCGGCAGTCGCGACAGTTCATCGCGAATGTTGATGGTGGCGTAGTTGCTCAGGAACAGGCTGTCATAGGTCGCCTTCGGCGAGGTCAGCGTCACGAACAGCAGGATCGCGGTCGACCGCTTCTGCACCGTGACGCCCTGGTTCTGCACCGCGGTCGGCAGCGACGACAGCGCGCTCGATACCCGGTTCTGCACCAGCACCTGGGCGAAGTTGAGGTCGGTGCCGATCTTGAAGGTTACGGTCAGGGCATAGGTGCCGTCGGCCGCGCTGTACGACTGCATATAGAGCATATTCTCGACGCCGTTGACCTGCTGCTCGATCGGCAGTGCCACCGTATCGATGACGGTCCTGGCGCTGGCGCCGGGGTAGCGCGTCGTCACCTGCACCGTCGGCGGCACCACGTCGGGATATTGCGCGACGGCGAGGTTGAAGAGCGACACGCCGCCGATCAGGATCATCAGCAGCGCGATGACGTTGGACAGCACCGGCCGCTCGATGAAGAATTTGGAAATCATGGCCCGTCCTATTTGGCCGATGCCGGCGCTGTCTCGATGTTGCGCGACCGCGGATCGACCTTCTGGCCCGGGATCGCGCGCAGCAGACCGGCGACCACAATGCGATCATCCGGCTTGAGGCCACTCTCGATCACGCGCAGATCGCCATCCAGCGGCCCGATGCGCACCTTGCGCTGCCCCACGATATTGTCGCCGTTGACCACCAGCACGTAGCGCCCGGCCTGATCGCTGCCGAGGGCCACGTCGGGGACCAGCAGCGCCTTCGCCTGCTGATCGAAAGGCACACGGACGCGGAGGTAAAATCCCGGCAGCAGGATACGGTCGGGATTGGGCAGCACGCCGCGAACCGCCAGCGTCCCGGTCGACTGGTTGAGGGTCGGCGAAATGTAGTCGAGCCTGCCCTTGTGCGGAAAGCCGGCCTCGGTCTGCAGGCCGACCTCGACCGGCATCTGCCTGAGATCGCCGATCGAAAGGCCCTGGCGCCGTGCCTCGTCGCGAATTCGCAGCACATCCTGTTCGTTGACCGTGAGGTTCACATAGATCGGGTCGAGCTGCACGATGGTCGCCAGTTGCGTCGGTGACGCCACGCCGACCAACTCGCCGACCGACACCAGATGCGCGCTGACGACGCCGTCGAAGGGCGCGGCGACATTGGTATAGCCAAAGTTGACCGCGGCGATCCTGCTGTTGGCCTGGGCCTGCTGCACATTGGCCTGGGCATTTTCGCGCGCCGACGTCGACTGGTCGAGCGTGGCCTGCGACACGACCTGGCGCGAAACCAGATCGGACTGGCGCTTGAAATCCGCCTCGGCCTGTTTCAGCGACGCCTGCGCGCCGGCCTCCGCCGCCTGCGCCTGATCGAGCTTCAGCTTGTAGGTTTCGGGCTCGATTGTGAACAGCGACGCACCCTGCTTGACGAAGGTGCCGTCCTGATAGCTGATCGTCTGCAGCACGCCCTGCACCCGCGCGACGAGATCGACGCTCTTGATCGGCGCGGTATTGCCGGTGGCTTCTAGATAGCGTGTGATATTGCGCTGCACCGGCGCGGCGACATCCACCTTCGGCACCGGAGGCGGCACAAAACTATTTTGCTCGCAGGCACTTAACGCCAAGGCCAGCGCTGCGACGATAGCTATGCGTGCAAACGCTTGGCCGCATGGCAATCGCGATTGTTCACTTCCACAACAGACAGATAAAGGCGGTCGTCGCATATCCCTGCCCCGACACCAATTCGCTGCGGACAATCTCAATTCAAATCCGGATTCGATCCATATCGACAATCTGTTTGTAGTGGAATAAAAAACCAGAAAATGATGACGCGTAAAAGGCGCTATACTATATTCATGGTACTTTATTTTGAAGCTGCTGTCCGACACACCAACCAGGGACGTCTTCAAATGAACGACATTTTCAGGTCAGTGACGAAGCAGTGGCCGATGTCGGTCGCCATCATCATCGCAATATGTATGCCGGCAGCGGCGCAGGCGCCGAGCCAGGCGCAACGCGACGCCATCAAGTCGCAATGCCGTTCCGACTATATGGCGCATTGCGCAAGCGTTCCGCCTGGCGGCGAAGCATCGCTGCAATGCCTGCAGAAGAACATGGCGAGCCTGTCCGCCGGTTGTGCGGGCGCCGTGCGCGCGGTCGAACCGCCCGCGGCGCCGAAGGCAGAGGCAGCGCCCGCTCCCAAGGCTGACGCAGCGCCGGCCGTGCCGAAGACCGAATCCGCAACGCCGGCTGCCGAGAGCAAGCCCGCGGCCGCGAGTGCGTCGCCAAAGGCGAACGCCGGCACGCCGATGAAGCAACCGAGCAGCGCGCAGGTCGCGGCGATCCGCAGCGCCTGCAGCGGCGACTATCCGAAAGTCTGCAAGGGCGTGCCGACCGGCGGGGCGCCGGCGCTGCAATGCCTGGAAAAGAACAAGGCGAAGCTGTCGGCCGGCTGCGAAGCGGCCGTCAACGCAGCCAGCGGCGCGCCGGCGACGACCGCCGCGGCGCCCGCAGCGAAAGGCGCGGCGGCACCTACCATAACCGCTGCGCCGGCCGCTCCGGCCGTCATCGTGCTGCGGCCGATGCGACCGCGCGAAGAACTATTCGTGTTGCGGTCGGCCTGCGGCGGCGACGTACGATCGCTCTGCGCCGGCGTCGCGCCCGGCGGCGGCCGCATCGTGCAATGCCTCGCCGGCAATGCCGCCTCGCTGTCACCGGCCTGCACGGAGGTACTGGCCCCGTTCGCCGCGCGTTGACTTCTGCGAGCAGCGTCGAAGGCATCTCGCGCTTGCCGGCTACTCGCCGCGAAATGCAAGGATCAACTGGATCAGCCGCACCGACAGGATGACGTAACAGAGCGACATAACGACCTGATAGACGATATGCCAATCCAGCTTGGCCAGCTTGTACAGACCATCGAGGAAGTTCAACAGCAGCAGGACGCCCCCGAACAGTTCGACGCCGCGTCCGACGAGACCGTGACGGAGATAGCCGAACAGCACGATCAGCGGCTCGTCGCTCGAAACATGAGCGCCCGCCGAAACGATCAAGGTACCGACGATCATCTTCTCGACGTGTTCGAAGATTCCCTTGGAGGCGGATTCAAAATGTTCTCCATAGAATGCAAGCCACTTGCTTCTGCTCTCCGACATGATCGCTCCTTGCTGCGGTCGGCTGGGGTGGATGGATTGGCCGCCCCATCCGGCGCGGTATGCTGGCCACGCAACTATCTTTTGTCCACGGCCGAACGAGGCAGGCCCGACATGCTTCCAGAGATTTTTTGTTCCGACGTCGAACTATCAACCATAACCAAAAGGGATAGTAACATGCGAGCATTTCTGCTGATTGCAGCGGCCGTCATGGCCTTTGCTGCGACGATGATCGTCGAGTCAACCGATGCCAATGCGGTCGTCTGCGCCCGCGGCGTCTATCGTGCCGGTTGCGCCGGTTATCGCGGCGCGGTTGTCGTGCGCCGGCCGGCTGCCGTCTGCCGCACCGTCTGGGTCAATGGCGTGCGGGTGCGCCGCTGCGTCTGACCCGTCGCGGCCGCACCTTGAGACCGCCGCGTCCCGGCACTTACGGCTAGGTCGCGGCGTCGGCCATGGGGGATCGGATCGCCGCGCCCGTCGTCGTCGGGAAGGCTCGCCCTGCTCAGCGTCAAGGTCACATCCTGCAGAGCGAGATGCTGACGCAGCTGAGCAACCCCGTTCACAACACTGTTATTGCGCCTGTCACGCGTCTTGCCTTCGTCAACTGGGCCTTTCTCGCGCATTGCGGTAAGCTCCGTCGCGCAACTGCACCGCTGCGAGGAGCCGTTCCATGACCACTCCCGTACTGAACCGCCGCACCCTGCTCGCCGCCGGCGGGGCCGTGTTCGCAACCGGAGTTTCCGGGCTGCTCGTGCCCGCTCGCGCCGAAGGCGTTGCACCGACGCCGTCGATGTCCGGCGGATCCAACAACTATATCAAGGGTGCGCCAACCGTGGAGCGGATCGGCAAGGGCGGTTTCTGGATGAGCGGCACCGTGCGGCGCGCCGGCGACGGCGCCCCGCTCGCCGGGCAGCGCGTCCAAATCTGGGCGCACACGACCGAAGGGCAGGAGCACGAGCCGCACAGCCACGGAGCCACGCTGACCGACAAGAACGGCGTGTTCCGTCTCGAGATGCCGCAGATCATTCCCATCTTCGGCCAGCCGCACGGTCATCTGGCGTATGACAGCGGCGACTTCAAAACTGTCTTCCTGCGATCTGTGATGCACAGCGCAAAGGAGACCAGCCTGGAGGCGCACTTCGTGCTGCAGCCGGCCTGACCGAATTGCCAGCGAAGCGATGGAATCCGGCTCGCGTGGTCTTGACCTGGGCCGTCCTGGCAGCCGCCATCTGTATTCCGATCGCCGCGGCCATGACGAGCCCCCTGCTCGCCTGGCGCGGTCCGGTCTACATCCTGGCCGGGTTCGCCGGAATGGTCGCACTGGGCGCCTTGCTGTTTCAGCCCCTGCTCATTCGCGGCGATCTGCCGGGACTATCTGCCCATAAGGGGCGGCGTGCCCAT
>JACMOT010000346.1 GCA_014377915.1 Tardiphaga sp. | reverse complement strand
TCCCGGCAGCGACCGCTTCAGCGCGTCGCGCACCGCCATGTAGGCCGCGTGCGGGCCGCCATAGCCCATCGGCACGCCAAACCGCTGCGCCGAGCCGATCGCGATGTCGGCGCCGAGTTCGCCCGGCGAGGCCAGCAGCGTCAGTGCCAGCAGATCGGCGGCGACGATGGCCAGCGCGCCCCTGGCTTTCAGCGTCGTCACCGCCTTGCGCAGGTCGCGCACCACGCCGGACGTGCCGGGATATTGCAGCAGACCGCCGAACACATCGGCCTTGTCGAGATCGGTCAGTGGATCGCCAATCACCAGCGTCCAGCCAAGCGGCTCGGCGCGGGTGCGCAGCACGGCAATCGTCTGCGGATGCACCTCGTGATCGACGAAGAACATCCTTGTCGTCACGCTTGCGGCCCGCTCCGCGAGTGCCATCGCCTCCGCTGCCGCGGTCGCCTCGTCGAGCAGCGAAGCGTTCGCAACGTCGAGCCCGGTGAGATCGCAGATCATGGTCTGGAAATTGAACAGCGCCTCGAGCCGGCCCTGGCTGATCTCCGGCTGGTACGGCGTGTAGGCCGTGTACCACGCTGGATTCTCCAGGATGTTGCGCTGGATCACCGCCGGCAGAATGGTGCCGGAATAGCCTTGGCCGATCAGCGAGGTGAAGACCTCGTTCTGGGTCGCCAGCTCGGTCATGTGCGCCAGCGCCTCGGTTTCGCTCAGCGCGCGGCCGAGATCGAGCGGCTTCGCCTGCCGGATCGAAGCCGGCAGCGTCTCGCCGATCAGCGCGGACAAGGATTTGGCACCCACGGTTTCCAGCATCGCCTGAATTTCGGATGGCGAGGGGCCGATGTGGCGGCGGACAAAATCGGTGGCGATGTCGGCGGAGATTTGTTCAGTCATCGGCTCTTCCTCGAACGATATGCTTTGATCGTGGGGTGGGCAAAGGCGCCCTTGCGCCGTGCCCACGCTTTCCCGCAGCAACAAAAAGACGTGGGCACGCTTCGCTTTCCCCACCCTACGAAGGCCTCAGGCGACGTGAGCCTGGTACGCGGCTTCGTCCATCAGGCCGTCCAGTTCCCGCTTGTCGGCGAGCCTGACCCTGAAGAACCACGCCTTGTCTGCGGCGTCGGAATTCACCATGGCCGGCTCCTGCGCCAGTGCCGCATTGACCTCGATCACTTCGCCGCTGATCGGCGCATAGACGTCGGAGGCGGCCTTCACGGATTCGACGACGGCGACGGCCTCGGCCTTCTTCAACTGGCGGCCGAGTTTGGGCAGTTCGACGAACACGACATCGCCGAGCTGCGACTGCGCGTAGTCGGTGATGCCCACGGTGACGACGTCGCCGTCGAGCTTGAGCCATTCGTGGTCGGTGGTGAAAAGGGTGGTCATATCAATTCCTCAACGCTGGTAGCTGTGGGGGACGAATGGCATCGGTGAAACGCGCATCGGCATGCGCTGGCCGCGCAGTTCGGCGAAGACAAGCGTGCCGTCGGCGCCATGCGCGGTTGGCAGATAGCCCATCGCGATCGGCGCCGCGGCACTCGGGCCGAACCCGCCCGATGTGATGCGGCCGATCGCTTCGCTCGACGTGGCGTTTGCGAACAGCTTTGCGCCCTCGCGAACCGGCGCGCGGCCTTCCGGCCGCAGGCCGATGCGTTGTCGCGGCACGCCGTCGTCCAACTGCGCGAGAATCGTTTCGGCGCCGGGGAAACCGCCGGCGCGGGCGCCTCCCGTCCGACGGCTTTTCTGGATCGACCAGTCCAGCCCGGCTTCGATCGGTGTCGTCGTGGCATCGATGTCATGACCGTACAGGCACAGCCCGGCCTCGAGCCGCAGACTGTCGCGGGCGCCAAGCCCGATCAATCCCGCGCCGGCGTCTATCAGCGCCGTGGCCAGCGCCTCGGCCTGGCCGGCCGGCACCGAGATCTCGAAACCGTCCTCGCCGGTGTAGCCGGAGCGCGAGACGAAGCAGTCAATGCCATGCACGACATGCGGCCCGGCATCCATGAAGCGCATCAGTGGCGCCGCCGCGCAGAACGCCGCGAGGATCCCGGCCGCTTTTGGTCCCTGCAGCGCGATCAGCGCGCGGTCGGGCAGTGCCTCGATGTGGCAATCGCCAGAGAGGTGCGCGCGCAGATGCGCCTCGTCAGCGTGTTTGCACGCGGCATTGACCACCAGAAACAGATGATCGCCGAAATTCGCCACCATCAAATCGTCGAGAATGCCGCCGGCCGCGTCGGTGAACTGGGCGTAGCGCTGCCGGCCCGACGGTAGCGCGGCGATGTCCTGCGGCAGCAGCCGTTCCAGCGCCCGCGCGGCGTCCTCGACCCGGCCGGATTTCGGCCGCAGCGTGATCTGACCCATATGCGAGACGTCGAACAGGCCAGCGGTGCTGCGGGTCTGCAGATGTTCCTTGAGCACGCCGGCAGCGTATTGCACCGGCATGTCATAGCCGGCGAACGGCACCATCTTGCCGCCGCGGGCGAGATGCAGCGCGTGCAGCGGAGTATGCAAAAGCCTGGGAGCGGTGTCGGGATCGAGCATGCGGACGGGTCCTCGCGGCCTCCCGGGACCATCCCGAAAAACCTGCCAAGCCCCATCTGTCGCTGTGCCTGAGAGTATTATCCCGTCGGCGGATGCCATGGCTTTCGGCCGCGGCGTCTCTTTCCAGATGTTACCCAGTCACGCGGTCCGTTTGCCTGAGAGTTTCCGGGGCGGTTGCTCCTTCGGCGCCAGCCCTCTTCCTCGCAGAAGCGGCCGATCTCTCCCGACGTGACGTCGTTCAACGGACGCAAGATGATCACGGCGCCGGGGCCGCTGTCAACGCGGCGGGGCCGCGATCCACATCCTGTGTTGCCGCGGCAAGCCCATGATCTCGCTAAATGATCTCGCGGTCTGATGCGCGGCAGGCTTTCTGGACAGCGCCAGCCCCCTTGTCTAAAAGCGTTTCGCCGGGAGACCGCGCTCCGGGCAAGATTTTGGGCGATTTTAAGGTGCGATTGGGACTGATATGAGCGGCGTCAACGAAATCAGGTCGGCATTTCTGAATTACTTCGCCAGCAATGGCCACGAGATCGTGCCGTCATCGCCGCTGGTGCCGCGCAACGATCCGACGCTGATGTTCACCAATGCCGGCATGGTGCAGTTCAAGAACGTCTTCACCGGCGTCGAGAAGCGGCCATACCAGCGCGCCACCACGTCGCAGAAATGCGTCCGCGCCGGCGGCAAGCACAACGACCTCGACAATGTCGGCTACACCGCCCGGCACCACACCTTCTTCGAGATGCTCGGCAATTTTTCGTTCGGTGATTATTTCAAGGAACGCGCCATCGAACTGGCGTGGAATCTGATCACCCGGGAATATGCGCTTCCCAAGGACCGCCTGCTGGTCACGGTCTATTCCGAAGACGATGAAGCCTTTAATCTCTGGAAGAAGATCGGCCTGCCGGAATCGAAAATCATCCGGATCCCGACCTCTGACAATTTCTGGCAGATGGGCGACACCGGCCCGTGCGGCCCGTGCTCGGAAATCTTCTTCGACCATGGCGACAAGATTCCCGGCGGCCCTCCCGGTTCGCCCGATGAAGACGGCGACCGTTTCATCGAGATCTGGAACCTGGTGTTCATGCAGTTCGACCAGCTGGCGCCGGGCAACCGGCTGTCGCTGCCAAAACCGTCGATCGACACCGGCATGGGGCTGGAGCGCATCGCCGCGGTGCTGCAGGGCAAGCATGACAATTACGACATCGACCTGTTCGTCGCACTGATTCACGCCATCGCCGAGATCACCGGCGCCGATCCGCAGGGCCCGATGAAGGCCTCGTTGCGCGTCATCGCCGACCATCTGCGCGCGTCGCCGTTCCTGATCGCCGACGGCGTGCTGCCGTCGAACGAAGGCCGCGGCTACGTGCTGCGCCGGATCATGCGCCGCGCCATGCGTCACGGGCAACTGCTCGGCGCCAAGGAGCCGCTGATGTGGCGGCTGGTGTGGGCCTTGGTGCGCGAGATGGGCCAAGCCTATCCCGAACTGGTGCGCGCCGAAAAGACCATCGAGGAAACGTTGCGGCTCGAAGAGACCCGCTTCCGCAAGACGCTGGACCGCGGCCTGACCATTCTCGATGACAAGAGTGCCAGCCTGAAGCAGGGCGACATGTTCGACGGCGAGACCGCCTTCACGCTGTACGACACCTATGGCTTCCCACTCGATCTGACCCAGGATGCACTGCGCAACCGCGGCATCGGCGTCGATCTCATCTCGTTCACCGACGCGATGGAGCGTCAGAAGACCAAGGCCCGCGCGTCGCGTTTTTCTTCCGGCGAGACCGCCACCGAGAACATCTGGTTCGGCCTGCGTGACAAGCTCGGCGCCACGGAATTCCTGGGCTACGAGACCGAGACCGCCGAAGGCGTGGTCGGCGCGCTGGTCAGGGACGGGGCCGAAGTTGCCGAACTGAAAGCCGGCGAGACCGGCGCGATCGTGGTCAACCAGACGCCGTTCTATGCGGAGTCCGGTGGCCAGGTCGGCGACAATGGCGTGATTTCTGGGGACGGCGTCGTGTTCAAGGTGACCGACACCCAGAAGCGCGCCGGCGATCTGTTCGTGCACCTCGGCACCGTGGAGCAGGGCACGTTGAAGCTCGGCGCCGCGATGGCGCTGAACGTCGATCATGACCGACGCTCGTCGATCCGCGCGCATCATTCCGCGACGCATCTGCTGCACGAGGCGCTGCGCCAGGTGCTCGGCGATCACATCGCCCAGCGCGGCTCGCTGGTCGCGCCGGACCGGCTGCGCTTTGACTTCGTGCATCAGAAGCCGATCAGCGCCGACGAGCTGCGGCGCATCGAGGACATCGCCAACCGGGTCGTGCTGGAAAACGATGACGTTACCACCCGCTCGATGGCGGTGGACGACGCCCGCGAGGCCGGCGCCCGCGCGCTGTTCGGCGAGAAATATGGCGACGAGGTCCGTGTCGTCTCGATGGGCCGGATGCCGCGTGACTCCGGCAGCAACGCGCTGGGCTGGTCAGTCGAATTGTGCGGCGGCACCCATGTGCGGCGCACCGGCGATATCGGCATTATCTCGGTCACCGGCGAAAGTGCCGTATCCTCTGGCGTGCGCCGTATCGAGGCGCTGACCGGTAACCATGCGCGGCATCATGCCAACGCGACGATGCAACTGGCGAAGATCTCCGCGAACGAACTGCGCACCACGATCGAAGACATGCCGGTGCGCATTGCCGCGCTGATGGACGAACGCAAGAAGCTTGAGCGCGAATTGTCGGAAGCGAAGAAGACGATCGCGATGGGCGGCGGCGGTGCGCCCGGTTCAGCGGCCGCAAACGGCGCCGGCGCCGACTTCAAGATGGTCGGCGACGTCAAGCTGATGACGAAAAGCGTCTCCGGCATCGAGATGAAGGATCTCAAGAGCCTCGCTGATTCCGGCAAGAAGCAGCTGGAATCCGGCGTCGTGGTGATCATTAATGTCGGCGAGGACGGCAAGGCCGGCGTCGTTGTTGGCGTGACAGCCGATCTGGTCGCGCGCTTCAACGCCGTCGATCTGGTGAAGATCGCCTCCGAAGCCCTTGGCGGCAAGGGCGGCGGCGGCCGCCCCCACATTGCGCAGGCC